>DJYI01000149.1:309-16992 GCA_002448475.1 Verrucomicrobia bacterium UBA6982 | reverse complement strand
GTGGCATAGCCGCCAACGGCGGCGTCCGATGCCACAGCCGCCATTTTTCCTGCGCTCTTTGCGTTCCGTTGCACTGACAGATTTTGGCCATACCCCGGAAATTCGACATTGTTGACCTCAATGGGCTGTAAAGGTAGAATCTGGGCCATGCGAGCGAAGAGTAAATGGCCAGAAGAAGACTTGGCGCGCATACGTGCGCTCAGGCTGATCGACGATGACTTCATGAAAGTCTGCTTCGCCGGTTCGCCTGAATGCGTTGAATTCGTGTTGCGCACAGTTTTAAACAAGCCAACTCTGAGTGTGCGCCAATTGACGGTGCCATCGCAGCGAACCGGACTGCGCGGCCGCAGCGTGATATTTGACGTTCTCGCAGTTGATGCCGACGGAAAGGCGTATGACATCGAAATACAGCGAAGCGACCGCGGGGCCGGAAGTCGCCGCGCGCGGTTCTACAGCGCCGCGCTGGATTTCGGACTGCTGGGAAAGGGTGATTCCTTCGAGGCGCTTCCGGAGTCATACGTTCTTTTCATCACCGAAAACGACGTTCTTGGAAAGGGCGTGGCGGTCACCCACATCGAGCGTATCGCCGTCGAGGACGGCGTGGCGTTTGGTGACGGGGCGCACATCGTTTACGTCAACGGCGCGTGGCGCGGCCGCGACGCGGTTGGGCGGCTAATGAGGGACTTTTTCTGCGCCGATCCGGCAAAAATGAAATCTCCCGTGCTGAAGGCGCGGGCAGTGGAACTAAAGGAAACGGAGAAAGGAGTTGGCACCATGTGCAAAATGCTCGAACAAATGCGCGAAGAAGCGGAGGCCCGCGGCGAGGCCCGTGGCGAGGCCCGCGGTGAGGCCCGTGGCGAGGCCCGAGGCTTGCTTGCGGCCGCGAGGATAATGGTTGCTGACGGAATCGCCTCGCTTGATCAGGTTGTGAAGTCGCTAAACCTGACCAAGTCCCAGGAGCGAACCCTCCGGGCGATGCTTTGATTCAGCGCTATGTGCAAAACGATCGAACAAATGCGCGAAGAAGCGGAGGCCCGCGGCGAGGCCATCGGTGAGGTCCAGGGCTTGCTTGCGGCTGCGAGGACAATTGTTGCTGACGGAATTGCCTCGCTTGATCAGGTTGTGAAGTCGCTAAACCTGACCAAGTCCCAGGAGCGCGCCCTCCGGGCGATGCTTTGATTTAGCGCTTCAGCGTAGGCATCTTATTTTTTTCCGCCGGTTCCTCCCCGCCGCCGGCTACGGCGACGGGACTTCCCTCGACCACGCCGGGTCGTTCGGCTACTACTGGTCGTCCGTCCCGATCAGGAGTTTTCATACGACGCGTGGAGCCTCTACTTCTATTCCGGCGACCACTACACGCACAGCAGCAGCCGCTTCGGCGGGCGGTCCGTTCGTCCCGTCCAGGGGGTCGCCAATTAGCGAGCGAAGGGGGCGCGCTTTCCCCTGCGGCGAACATGGGTGGCGCGGCCGGAGGCCGCACCACCTAATTTCCGCGGGCTGGAAGCCCGCGCTCCCAGGCGGCGCCTTCAGATCAATGAGCGGCGGCCGCCGCCGGCGAGGAGCAGGGCGGCGGCGAAGAGAACGATCGCCGCCACGAGCCAGGGCGCGTAGAGTTCCGTCCGGCGGCTCCACGAAACGGACTGCACCTCGGTCTTTTCGAGTCCGTCGATTTCCTCAAGGGCCTTTTCTAGGCCCTTTCGCGAGGATATGCGGAAATACCGTCCGCCGGTCTTGGAGGCGATGCGCCGCAAGGCGGCCTCGTCGATTTCGTCCTCCGCCCGCCCGAGCGAGGCGAACAGCCCCGCCAGGCCGCCCTGACGCGCGGCGGCGGCTCTGGCGGCCTCCGGATCCGCCCCGGCGCCTATCGCGTAAACCTTTATCCCCTGCGATTTGGCGAGATCGGCGGCCTGGTCAGGAGTGCATGAGCCGAAGTTGTGCACGCCGTCGGAAAGCAGCACTACGACGCGCGTGGCCACGTTGCTCGCCGACGCGAGGCGCGCGCACGCCGTGGCCAGGCCGTCGCCGATGGAGGTCTGCAGCTCCTCCCGCTCCACCGGTTCGCCGTTGTCGCCCGGAATGCGCGTCTCGGCGAGAACCGCCGCGAGCGCGTCGTGGTCGAACGTGAGCGGACAGCGCGTCGTGGCGTAGCCTCCGAAGGCCACAAGCCCGATGAGGTCGTCCGGGCGCTTGTCCACGAATTCGCGGAATGTCTCCTTCACGACGTCCAGCCGCGTCAGATTCGGACGCTGGGCGGTAGCAAAGTCCCCGGCGCGCATGGAGCCGGAGATGTCAACCGCCATTTCGATCGCGATGGCTTCCTTCGTCTCTCCCGAATGCGAAGTCGCGGACTGCGGCCGGGCCAGCGCGAACACGGCGAGCGCCAGCGCCGCCGTGAAGAGGATCGGCGGCAAGGTCGCCACCCGCTGTCTCCATGAAACCCGACGCGGAAGCTCCGAAATGGCGGGAAACGGCACGGCCGCGACCGAGCGCGTCCGGCGCAGCATCCGCCATGCGCAAAGCGCGACAGGCGCCAGAAGCGCAAGCGCCCACGGGTTTCCGAGCGCGTTCATTTTGCCGCCTCCCGCGCCGCAGCCGCCGAATCGTCGCCTTCGATGCAGTCCCTTGCCCGTTCGGCCGCGGCGGCGGCGGTTTCGACAGTGGCCGTCCGTCCGGCGAACTTCACAAGATCCGCCGCCTCCAGAAAAGCCCTGAGGCCGGCGACCGTCTCCGCCCCGAACTCGGGACCGCGCGAGACCGCCGCCGCGAGGAATTCCTCCGTGGTCTGGCGCGGCGCGCGCAGACCGTGGCGGCGCTCGAAATACCGGCGCACGACCATCGTGAGCTCAATGTAGTAGTCCTTGAAGCGATCCCTGCCCGGAAGGTTGCGCGCCAGAAGCTGGCGCAGTTCCAGCATGGCCCGTTCGCGCGGCGAAAGACGCCGAACGCGGCGCATCCGCGCCAGACGCGAAATCCCGAACGCTACGAGCGCCAGCGCCGCCGCGCCGCCGAGTGCCGCCGCCGCGATGCGGAGAGCGGCGCGGGCCGACGGACGCACGGCCACGAATCCTGGCATGCCGGAAAGCGTTCCCGGGTCGGCGCCCGCGACTGGCGAGGACGGGATTTCAAGCGGATCGGTCGCGAACCAGTCCGAAGCGCCGGCGGCGCTCTTCACGACGACCCCGAACGGGCGCACCCTGTAGCGCGGCGCGCCGGCCACCGGGACGAGTCGCAGGTGCAGCGCGCCGTCGGGCCCGGAATACGAGCCGCCAACCTCAAAGCCCTCGAAGCGGTCCGCCAGATCCGTCGCCAGCGAGACTTCGCCGCCGCGCGGAGGCTCGGTCCGCACGACGGCCTCGATGTCGGACTCCGGCGCGACCGAATCGGCGGACAGAGTCAGCGTCACCGCCGCGCCAAGCCCCTCGAAGCGCCTCTCCAGAGGCGCGCCCGCGGCGCCGCCGGCCGCAAGCGCCGCGCCAGCCGCAAGCGCCGCCACGGCGCGCAAAGGCGCCGATGGCGGACCGGAACGAGGACGCGGCATCGATGGAACCTGCATGTCGGCGCGCCGCCTCTACGGCCGCACCACGCGCGCGCCGTCCGAGCACATCACGGCGCTCGTGTCGCACGGCGTTCCGTGGACCTTCGAATACGCGGCCGCAAGCGCGGCGGCGGCGGTCTCCGCGTCGCGGCGGCGGACGAGCACCACGGCCGATCCGCCGAAGCCGCCGCCGGAAAGCCTGGCTCCCAGGACGCCGGGAATCTTCTGCGCGGCATCGACCACGGTGTCCAGCTCCGGGCACGAGTTTTCAAAGTATTCGCGCGACGAGCGGTGAGAGTCGAACATCAGGCGGCCGAAGGCCTCGACGTCACCCTCGCGCAGCAGCTCCACTCCGGCGAGGACGCGCTCGTCCTCGCCGATCGGATGTGCCGCGCGCCTGGCGGCGAGAGGGTCGAGCTCCCCGGAGTGCTCAAGCCACTCGTTCCACGTCACGTCGCGCAGGGCGCGCACGGGGTGGTCAAGCGTGGCGGCGAAGAATCGGGCCGCGCGCTCGCAGCATTCGCGGCGCTCGTTGTATGCGCCATCGACAAGCGCGTGCTTGGCGTGGGTGTTGCAGACGAGGAAGCACACGTCGTCGGGAAAGGCCACGGGCTTGAACTCCCGCGTCCTGAAGTCGGACATGACCAGATGGTCCCTTTCGCCGAATACGGACGTTGCCTGGTCCAGCAACCCGCACTTCACGCCCGTCCATTCGTTTTCAGCGCGCTGCCCGGCGAGCGCCGCGTCGAGCTTCGAAATCTCCGCGCCGCGCGCCTTCGCAAGCGCCAGAATGGACGAACATTCCAGCGCGGCCGAGGACGACAGCCCCGAACCGAGCGGGATGTTGCCGAGAAACATCGCGTCGAAGCCGCGCTCCGGGGCGCCGAAGCGCTCGTTGAGGCCCGCCACGCAGCCCTTCACGTAGTTGCTCCACATGGCCGATTCGGAGCGCTGCGGGGCCGCCGCCGGGAACTCCACCGCCTCCATGACGTCCCCCGCGACGAGGCGGGCCGTTCCGTCGCCGCGCGGCGAGACGGCGAAATACGTGCCCTTGTCGATGGCGGCCGAAAGAACGTAGCCCTCGTTGTAGTCGGTGTGGTTGCCCAGCACCTCGATGCGGCCCGGCGCGTGGGCCACGACTTCGGCCTCGCGACCGAAAAACGAGCGGAATTTTGAATCGAGAACCTGAAGAACTTCGTCGGACATGGCAGAGCGGAAAAGACGTTCGGGGAATGGCGAAACGCTCGCCTTCTCCCGGTGCGCCGCATACTACCCCACAGCGCGCGCCCGGTCAATCGCCTCGCCGCGCGGGGGCCGCCATTCCATGTTCCGGAAGGCCCGCGCGCCGCGCGGGCCGCATTCGCGGGCTGGAAGCCCGCGCTCCCAGGGTGGCGCGGCGCGGCATCCGCGCACTAGCGCCAAAACAGGCTTTGCTGTAGAATCTGCCCCGTCATGCAACTTAGTTTCTACGATTCCATGTCGCGGCGCGTCGAGCCGTTCGTTCCGCTCGCTCCCGGCAGGGCCGGGCTCTACACCTGCGGCCCAACGGTTTACAACTACGCGCACATAGGCAATTTCCGCGCCTACGTCTTCGAGGACGTTCTGCACCGCGCGCTCGAATACGCCGGCCTGTCGCTCGTCCACGTGATGAACCTCACGGACGTTGACGACAAGACGATCCGCGGCTCTCGCGAGGCGGGTCTTTCGCTGCGCGAATACACGAGGAAATACAAGGACGCCTTCTTCGAGGACCTCCGCGCCCTTTCGATAGAGCCGGCGTCCGTATATCCGGCCGCAACGGACCACATTCCGGAGATGATCGACCTCATTCGGCGGCTTTTCGACAAGGGCGTGGCATATCAGGCGGCGGACGGCAGCGTCTATTTCTCCGTCGCCAAGTTCCCCGGCTACGGCAAGCTCGCCCACCTCGACTTCTCGGGAATGCGCTCCGGCGTCCGCATCAGCAATGACGAATACGCCAAGGACGCAGTCGGCGACTTCGCGCTCTGGAAGGCGTGGGACGAGGCGGACGGCCCCGTCAAGTGGGACTCCCCGTGGGGCCCCGGCCGCCCGGGCTGGCACATCGAATGCTCGGCGATGAGCATGAAGTATCTCGGCGAGAGCTTCGACCTGCACACCGGCGGCATCGACAACCTCTTTCCGCACCACGAGAACGAAATCGCCCAGGCCGAGGCCGCCACCGGCAAGCCGTTCGTGCGCCACTGGATGCACTGCGCGCACTTGCGCGTGAACGGCGAGAAGATGTCCAAGAGCCTTGGCAACTTCTTCACCCTGCGCGACCTTCTCGCAAAGGGCTGGAGCGGGCGCGAGATTCGCTACGTCCTAGTGGCGGCGCACTACCGCCAGCCGCTCAACTTTGCCTTCGACGCCCTCGCCGCCGCGCGGACCGCGCTTTCGCGCCTCGACGACTTCTCCGTCCGCATGGAGCGCATTGCCTCCGCTTCCGCGCCCGCGGCGCAAACGGAAGCCGCAATCGCTGGCACGCATCCGCATTCCTCCGGTCCTGCGCCCGCGGTGCAAACCGCGGGTTTGTCCGCCCCATCGTGGACGGAGCGCCATCTGGAGGCGTTTGACCGCGCGATATGCGACGACCTCAACACGCCGCTCGCCTTCGCCGCCGCCTTTTCGCTCGTGAACGAGGGCAACCGCCTCGCGCAGGACGGCGCCGCCACGCCCGCGGACGCCGCCGCGGCGCTTGCGGCGCTCGCCCGCATGGACCGCGTTCTCGGCGTTCTCTCTCGCCCCGCCTCCGAGGCCGTTCCGCCGCGCGTCCAGGCGCTCCTTGACGAGCGTGCCGCCGCCCGCGCGGCGAAGGACTGGGCCGGGAGCGACCGTCTTCGCTCCGAAATCGCCGCGCTCGGGTGGGCCGTCAAGGACACCAGGGAAGGCCAGAGGGTCTCGAAATGCTAGAAGCGCTCGCCTCGCACCTCGAATCCGCCGCCGCCCTGGCCCCGCACTGGGGCTTCGCCCTCGTGTTCTTCTTCATGGCGGTGGAGAGCTCGTTCATCCCGTTCCCGAGCGAGATAGTGATGATCCCCGCCGGTTTTCTCGCCTTTCGCGGTGAGCTGACGCTCTCGTCTCCGTGGCCGGACGCCGCCCTGGCGCTTCTTTTCGGCACTTTGGGGTCGCTGGCCGGCGCATACGTGAACTACTGGCTCGGCCTCAGGCTCGGCCGCCCGTTCCTGCACCGCCACGCCAGATGGTTCTTCCTCACGGAGGAGAAGCTCGACCGCGCCGAGGGCGTATTCCGCGAATACGGCGACGTGGCGACGTTCGTTTGCCGTCTCCTTCCGGCCATCCGGCAGCTCGTTTCGATTCCCGCCGGCCTTGCGCGCATGCCGCTCGGCCGCTTCACTTTCTTCACCGCGCTCGGCGCCGGGTTCTGGAACCTCGTTCTGCTGTCGGCCGGCGCCGCGCTCGGCCACGGCACGCGCGATCTCTCCTACCTTGAGCTCGTGCTGGAGGGCAAGCGCCTCGTCGCCGCGCACGGCGCGTGGATCGCCGCCGTCGCCGCCGCCGCTCTCGCCGTCTGGGCGCTCGCGCGTCGCGTCGGCCGCCGCCGCTCCAGTCCGGTTCCGCCCTCCTCCACGCCACAGCAATGAACCCGTTCGATCTTTTCTCACCGGACGCCAAGAAGGCGATACAGCTGGCAAACCGCGAGGCCCGCGGCCACGGGCGCGATGCCATAGGCACGGAGTACCTGCTGCTCGGAGTGGCCTGCCTGACCGAGGGCTTCTGCCACGACGTCTGCCACGAACTCGGGATTTCCCCGGACGCCGTGCGCTACGCGATTGAGAAACGCTCCGGCTCCGAGGGCCATGACATCGACGAGGTGGGCATGCTCCCATACACGCCGCGCACCCGCAAGGTCTTTCAGTTCGCCGTCGGCGAGGCGCGCGCCTTCCGCGCGCGCCTCGTGGGCGCCGAGCACATCCTGCTGGCCCTCCTGCGCGAGGGCGGCGGCGCGGCGGCGTCCATACTTGAGGAGTTCGGCGTCGATTACGACAAGGCCGTCGAGACGGTCCGCTCAGCCGTGCGCGGCGAGCTTGGGGGCGACGAGGGCGACGACGACGACGACGGACCCGATTTCGACGGCGCCGACTTCGGCCCCTTCGGTCCCGGCGGCGACGCCGGAAACGGCACGGGCCCGCAGCCGGATGACGAGCCGGAGCAGCCCCTTGGCACGCCGCTTCCGCCGCCCGGAGTCCCGCCACCGCCACCGCATCCCGGTATTCCCGGGGCGCCCGGTCTGGAATCAAACTCGGAGGCGTCCCCCAGGTCCGCCGGCGCGTCCGGCGGCGCGTCCGCGGCCGAGAAGCCGCGCCGCCCCGTCGCCACGCCGGCTCTCGACTCCTTCGGGCGCGATCTTGTGAAGCTCGCCAGGGAGGGCAAGCTCGACCCGATGGTCGGCCGCGCCGACGAGCTCTCGCGCCTCGTGCAGATACTCTGCCGCCGCAACAAGAACAACGCCGCGCTCATCGGCGAGGCCGGCGTCGGCAAGACCGCCGTGGTGGAGGGGCTCGCCCAGAACATCGCCTCCGGCACCGCGCCGGACGTTCTGCTCGGCCGCCGCATCGTCTCGCTCGACCTCACGCTCATGGTCGCCGGCACGAAGTATCGCGGCGAGTTCGAGAAGCGCATCAAGTCCGTGCTCGACGAAACCCGCCGCGCCGGCAACGTCATCCTCTTCATCGACGAAATCCACACGCTTGTCGGCGCCGGCGGCGCCGAGGGAGCGATGGACGCGGCCAACATCGTCAAGCCCGCGCTTGCTCGCGGCGAGCTGCAGTGCATCGGCGCCACAACGCTCGACGAGTATCGCCAGAGCATCGAGAAGGACCCCGCGCTGGAGCGCCGCTTCCAGACCGTGCGCGTGGACGAGCCTTCCGTGGACGAAACCATCGCCATCCTGCGCGGCGTCGCACCGCGCTTCGAGTCGTTCCACGGCGTCAGGTATTCCCCCGACGCGCTCGAAGCCGCCGCCCGCCTCTCCGCCCGCTACGTGCCCGGCCGCCAGCTTCCCGACAAGGCCATCGATCTTGTGGACGAAACAGGGGCCCGGGCCAAGATAGCGGCCTCCACGCGCCCGCCGGAGTTCCGCGAGGAGGAGAAGGCGGTCGCCGAGGCCGTTCGGAAGAAGGACGAGGCCGTGGCGCGTCAGGATTTCGAGTCGGCGTCGCACTTCCGCGATGAGGCCGCCCGGCTCCGCAAGGCTCTCGACGAGCGCGTGGCCGCGTGGAAGAAGGAGCGCGGCGGCGACGGCGTTCCCGTCGTCTCCGAGCACGACATCGCCGAGACCCTATCCCGATCCACCGGCATCCCCGTTTCGCGCATGGGCAAGGACGAAATGGCCAGGCTTCTGGACCTGGAGAAGGAGCTTTCCTCCGCCGTCGTGGGCCAGGACGAGGCCATCGGCACCCTCGCCCGCGCCCTGCGCCGCTCCCGCACCGGCCTGCGCGACCCGCGCCGCCCCATCGGATCCTTCCTTTTCCTCGGCCCGACAGGCGTCGGCAAGACTCTCCTCGCCCGCATGCTCGCGGAGAAGATATTCGGCGACGAAAAGGCTCTGATCCAGGTTGACATGAGCGAATACGCCGAGCGCCACGAGGTGTCGCGCCTCGTCGGCGCGCCCCCCGGCTATGTCGGCTACGACCGCGGCGGCCAGCTCACGGAGAAGGTGCGCCGCCGCCCCTACAGCGTCGTGCTGTTCGACGAGGTGGAGAAGGCGCACCCGGACGTGATGCAGGTGTTCCTCCAGATTCTCGACGAGGGGCGCCTCACCGACGGGCAGGGGCGCAAGGTCGATTTCCGCAACACGGTCGTGATTCTCACGTCCAATCTGGGCGTGGACGCCGCCCGCACGGGCCGTTCGTTCGGCTTCGCGGAGGACAGGGAGGGCGCGGACGACTCACGCACCCGCGCCGCGATCGAGGATGCGGCCAGACGCGCGTTCCGCCCGGAGCTGCTCAACCGCTTCGACGCGATGATCGTGTTCCGCTCGCTCGGACGCGAGGAAATCGGAAAGATCGTTCAGATCGAGCTCTCTGGTCTCTACAGGCGCCTCTCCGAGCGCGGAATCACGCTTGAGCTTTCGCCCGAGGCGCTCGATCTGGTCGCGAAGGCCGGCCTCGATCCCGCCTTCGGCGCGCGCCCGCTCCGCCGCGCCATCGAGCGCCTCGTGGAGGATCCGCTCGCCGACGACATTCTGCGCGGCCGCATCGCCGCCCCGTGCTCGCTCCGCGCCGCCCCGACTCCAGACGGCAAGCTCTCGTTCTCGCCAGGCGGCTGACTTTCGCCATTCTCCGACTTTCGCCCTCATTCGCCCTTCCATAGCTTCCACCACCTCGCCATGATCATCACCACCCGCGCCTGCGCCCGCGCCGCCCTCGTCGGCAATCCATCCGACGGCTACTTCGGCAAGACGATCTCCTTCGCCTTCTCCGACTTCCACGCCGACGTCACGCTCTGGGAGTCCCCGGAGCTGACCATCCTTCCGACGACCCGCGACTCCTCCACCTACGAGTCCATGGAGGCGCTCGCCCGCGAGGTGAACCTCTTCGGCTACTACGGCGGCGTCCGCCTGATGAAGGCCGCCGTGAAGACCTTCCACCAATACGTGACGACGCACGGCTTCCGCATCGACCGGCGCAATTTCACGATACGCTGCTCCTCCACGATCCCGGGCCTCGTCGGCATGGCCGGCTCCTCCGCCATGATCACCGCCGCGTATCGCGCGCTCATGGCCTTCTACGGAGTCACGATCCCCAAGCCGGAGCTCGCCAACGTCATCCGCGCCACCGAGGAGCGCGAACTCGGCATCGCGGCGGGGCTTCAGGACCGCGTGATCCAGGTTTACGGCGGTCTCGTTTACATGGATTTCGACAGGCAGCTGCTCGACTCCCGCGGCTACGGCGAATACGTGCGGCTCGATCCGGAGTCGCTTCCGCCCCTCTACATCGCCTACCGCACCGACCTTTCGGAGCCCTCCGGCGTTTACCACAACAACCTCAAGGCCCGGTGGAACGCAGGCGACAAGGCCGTCGTCGATGCCATGAAGTTCTGGAGCGACATCACCGTGGAGGCGCGCGACTGCCTGGCGCGGCGCGACTCGAAGCGCCTCTCCGAGCTGATGGACGCCAATTTCGACAAGCGCGCCGAGATTTCGCGCATCTCACCCGAAAACCTCCGCATGGTCCAGACCGCGCGCTCGTGCGGCTGCAGCGCCAAGTTCACCGGCTCCGGCGGCGCGATTGTCGGCATCTGCCCCGACGACGAGGCGTTTGCCCGCCTCCAGAAGGCGTTCGCGGCCATAAGCGTCCGCGTTCTGCGTCCCACGGTCGCCCCGCCGGAGCCCTAGGCGCCCCACTCCACCCGCCGCCCCGCCCCGCCAGGAGGAGTCGCCGCCGCCGTGATCCAGCGCCGTCCGCGCCGTGCCGTAGCCGCCTTTTCGTCGGCCTTCGCGCTTGGCGCATGGCTTGGCGTGCGCGGCGTTGGCGGCGGGGCCGCCCCCGCGCTGGCTGCTCTTGCCGCCGCCGCGCTCGCGCTCGTTATTGCCGTCCGCGCCTTCCGGCGCGGGCGCTGGAGCGCCGCCGCCTCGGCCGCTGTGGCGCTCGCGGCCCTCGCATTCGCCTTCGCCGACGCCAGGGCGGTCGCGCGCCGGCGCATGGATTCCGTCGAGGCGCTGCGCGAAGTCGTCGAGGAGCGCGACGGCGCGGTTCTCCTCGGCCGCGTGTCCGGCGAGCCGTCGGTCCGCGTCCTGCCGCACGGCGGCGCGCGCCTTCGCTTCGACTTCACTGCCATGCGCCTTCCTGCCGATCCCGGCGACATCCCGCTCGCCCCGACGCGCATCCAGGTGGAGTGGTATGGCCCGGAGTCCATCGCCGGGGCGCGTCCCCCGTTTCCGCTCCCGCGCGCCGGGGAGGGGTGGGTCCTGTCGGGGAAGCTGCGCGAGGTGGCGACCCGCTCCGCCGTTCCCCTTCTCGTGCTCTCGCGCCGGCCCGGAACGGGTCCGGCCCGGCGCGAGCCGTCGCTCGACGATCCGCCGTGGCGTCTTTTCGCGTGGCGCCTGCGCGCGGCCGGCTCGCGCGCGATCGGCCGCGCCATGGGGCGCTTTCCCGACGAGTGCGCGCTCGTGCGCGCCATGGTGCTGGGACTGCGGGGCGAGACTCCAGAGCGCGCCCAGGCCGTCTTCCGGGCCAGCGGCACGGTCCACGTTCTGGCCATTTCGGGCCTGCACGTCGTCGTGTTCTGCTCCGCGCTCGAGTTCTTTCTGCTCTGTCTGGGGCTGTCGCGCCGCGCCGCCGCCGCGCCGCTTCTGCCGTGTCTTGCGCTTTACGTCCTGCTCACCGGCGCGCATCCGAGCGCTGTGCGCGCCGGCACGATGATGGCGTTCGTCCTTGTCGGTCGTCTTGTCGGGCGGCGCTCGGACGCCCCGACCGCTCTCTTTGCCGCCGCCGCCGCGATTCTCGCCGCCGATCCGGGGCAGATCGTCGATCCGGGCTTTCTCTTTTCCTTCGCCTGCACCGCCGCAATCCTGTTCAATCCGCTTGGCGGCGGCGACGCGGCGGCGTCAGTCGCGGCGTGGTTCGCCTCGGTCCCGCTTACCGCGGCGTATTTCGGGCAGATAGTGCCCGTCGCGCTTTTGTGCAATCTGGCCGTTCTGCCGCTTGCCAAGTGGACGGTCCGGGCCGCGCTTTGCGTCCTTTTGGCGGCGTTCGCGCTGCCGGATCCGCTTTGCGAGGTCGCCGGGTGGGCGTGCGCGCGCCTTGTCTGGCTCATGGAGATGGCCGCGACGCTCGCCGCCGCCGTGCCCGGCGCGATCGTCCGCGTGCGCCCGTGGCCGCCCGCCGCAGTTGCCGCGTGGTATGCGGCCTTGCTGGCCTCGGCCCCCCTTCTTCGCCTCGCTACTTCAGATTCATCCCGCTCGTCACGCTCAGCACCGCCTGCATGATCGACACCGCGATGAACCCGATGATCCCCGCCACCGCGCATATCATGATCGGCTCCAGGGCCGTCGTGAACACGAGAATGTTCTTCGAGAGCTCGCTCTCGTAGCGCTTGGCCACGTGCGCCAGCGCCGCCGGCATGTCACCCGTGCGCTCGCCGATGGACACCAGATCGATCACCGTCGGCGGGAAAACCCCGCCCTGTTCAAGCGGCCCGGAGATCGTCGTTCCGTCCGTCACTCGGTCGCGCGCCTTGCGGAGCTCCGCCCCCACCACGGCGTTTCCGACGGTCTGGGCGGTCAGCTCCAGTGCCCGCAGCACCGGCACGCCGTTGCGCATCAACGACTCCAGGGTGCTGGCGAAGTTGGCATACGTCGCGCTCGCCACGATTCCCTTCACCAGCGGCGCGCGCAGCTTGAAGCCGTCCCATGCCATGCGTCCGCGCTCCGTCGCGGTCCAGCGCCTGAACCCGAACGCCGCCGCCCCGATCGCGGCCAGAACGAAGAGCCAGTTGGCCTTCACCCAGTCGCTCGTCCCAAGCAGGGCCTTCGTGAGCGGCGGCAGACCCTCCGGGCCCATCTGGTCGAAGACCGTCTGGAACTTCGGCAGGATGTATGTCATGGCGAATATCGCCACGCCGACTCCCATGCACAGCACGATGGCCGGATATACCATCGCCGACGTTATCTTCGAGCGCATCGCCGCCGCGCGCTCGTCGTGCTCGATCAGGCGGCGCAGAACGTCCGCGAGCGCCCCGGACGCCTCCCCGGCGCGGATCATGTTCACGTAAACCGGCGAAAACGCCTTCGGGAAGCGCGCCAGAGCGTCGGAGAAGCTGGACCCCTCAACGATGCTGTCACGCAGCTTCGCGACGATCTCCTCCGGTCCGCCGCCTCCGCCGCCGCGCCGCGCTATCGCGCCCAGCGCCGCCCCCAGGGTCATGCCGCCCTCCAGCAGGTCCGCCAGCTCGCTCGTGAAGAGCAGCCGCTCCCTCGCGCTCATCGCGCCCGGGCGCGTCAGCCGCAGCCCGCCCTTGGAGCGCGGGCTTCTGGCCCGCGAAGCGTTTGCCGCGTCCTGTCGCGCCGCCCCCGCCTCCACGCGGATCGGCAGCAGCCCCAGCCGCCCGACGGCGGCGAGCGCCCCACGGCGGTCCGGGGCGTCAACTGTTCCGGTCCGCGTTTGACCGTCGCGGCTCTTGGCTTGGTAGGTGAAAACGGGCATCCGCGCGATTCTACCCCCCGCCCTCCCGTCTTGCAACCTCAAAAACCGTCCGCAACCCGAAAAAAACTCTTGCCCCCGTGGGCGGTTGTCGTTATCATTGCTCCGTCGCGGGGCCACGGAGTCCTGCGTTTCTTCGCGCCCCGCCCCGAATTTTCCTCTTCCGATTCCGCCATGCTTCGCGCTTTTCCAGCCTTCCTGTTCGCCTTTGCGGTCGTTTCCGCCGCCGCGCAGGCGCAGGTTCGCGTTCCCCCGAATGTAGAGCCGGCCGCCGTCGGCGCCCTTTTCAGCGTCACCGCCGAGGTGTCCGTGAAGGGCCGGGCCGGCAGGCCCGTCGCGGCTTTTGCCACGGATTCGGGCGTTTACGCCCTTGATCCCGCCTCCCGTTCGCTGCGGGTCTGGTCATATGCGTCAGAAAAGGGCGAGCTTTCCGCCAGCGCCCTCACCGGGTTCGCGAAGCCGGTCGCGATGGCGCGCCACCCGTCCGAGGACGTGGTCGCGGTTATTGACGGCGGCTCCGGCTCCGGCGGCGCCGTCTCCATTGGCCTCTGGTCGTTTTCCGAGGAGTCGTCCTCCGGCCGCCTTTCGTCCGTGGCGTGGTCGTCCGTGGCGTCGTTTGCCGATCCCCGTCTCGCCACCGGCGCCCGTGCCCTCGCCTGGTCTGCGGACGGCTCCACGCTTGCCGTGGCCTTTACGACGAACGTGTTGGACACGTCCGTCTCCCCGCGCCGCAAGCGCTATTTTTCATACGTCCTTCCGCTCTCCTTCTCCGGTTCCTCGCTTTCGGCGGGCGAGGAGGTGCGTCTTCCTCTTTCGGCCTCCGACCAGCCCGACGGCAGCGTCTCCGCCCTCGCGTTCGGCCCTGGCGGGGAGTTTTTCGTCGTGGCCGCCCCGTCCGGCGCCTCGGACGCAGGTTTCGTCCTCCGTTTCCCGTCGTTAGCCGCCGCCGCTTCCGCGCCGGAGGCCAAGTTCTCCAACACAGGCGTCCCCTGGAGTTCGCTTGAGAGCGTCTTTTCCGAGGAGAAGCTGGAGGAGCTCGACGTTCCCGCCGCTGAAATCCCCGCCCGCGCCGCCGCCGCCGCCCCGGATCTGCATTCCTCCATTTCCTTTGTCGGCGCTTCCGCGCTCGCCCTCTCAGGTCCGTCCTCCGCCGTCGCCATGTCCATTCCGGGCGTGGCCGGCACGGTGCTCGCCGTGGCGGACACGGGCCGCAACCGCGTCGTGTTCTTCTCGGACACTCTCTTCGAGCCGATCGTGATGTGGGCCGGCTCCGCCATGTCCGAGACTCCGTGGAACTCCTTCTCCGGGCCGTGCGGCGTCTGGGCCGTCCCCGGCTCCTCCCGCCTCGTGGTGGCCGACACCGGCAACGGGCGCGTCCGTGTGATCGATCTTGACGCGTCGTCCCTCGTGCCCGTCGAGTCCGCCGCGGCCGCGTTCGACTTCGTTTCCTCCCTTTCCGCCGACGCCGCCGCGACGAACGCGGAGATATACGGCGTGTCGGCGGTTCTTGCCGAGGACGGCTTTTCCGACGGTGCCGGGGCGGTGACCGGCTCCGTTCGCGCCGTCTCTCTGTCGTTCGCGCCGTCCGTATCCAACCGCGTGTTCACGGTTTCGCTCGATCCCGTCAATCCCGCCTC
Source organism: Verrucomicrobia bacterium UBA6982 (assembly GCA_002448475.1). Taxonomy (GTDB): domain Bacteria; phylum Verrucomicrobiota; class Kiritimatiellia; order RFP12; family UBA3636; genus UBA3636. The sequence continues at coordinate 1,636 of DJYI01000149.1, read as the reverse complement.
TCCAGCCGCCTCCGCGGCCGTTCTCCTTGCCGACGACGGCGCTCTTTCCGACGGCGCGGCGGCGGACGCCTCTTCCGGAGCGGCCTCCGTTTCCGTGACTGTCCCCGAGGGTGCCGTTTCGTGCCGCGTTTTCGCGCTCCCGCTTGACGGCACCACGACGAATGCCGTCTCCGTCTTCGCCGAGGGCGCCTCCGACTCGCTTGGCGAGCCCGCGACGTTTGTCGTCACGAACATTCCGCCGCGCATCGTGGATGCCTCGTGCGACACTTCCGCCGCCGACGGCGTTGCGGACGGCGACTCCCCCTCCGGCGCCGAGGTCTCCTTCTCGGCCGAGTTTTCCGACGTCGCGGCGGACACGCTTTCCTACGTCTGGACCGCCTCCGGCGACGAGTCGTCCGTCTCCGCCTCCCCGGCCTCCGCGACCGGCGCGTCCGCCTCGTTCGTCTTCACCGCCTCAGCCGGCGCTGCACCCGCCGACGCCTCTGTGGATCTCGTCGTCTCCGATCCGGACGGAGCCTCCGCCTCCAAGCACTATCTTCTCAAAATCGTCGATTCCGCATCGTCAGGCAACTAGCCGCTCCGCTTCCGCCGTCATCGGCTCTCCCAACAAAATCCGGTTTTAGCCGCCATGAGAAACGCAACGCTTCTTCTTTCAGCCCTCCTCATCGTCCAGGGCGCCTTGTCCTTTGCCCAGGAGAGCGCCGCACCCCCGCCCGCCGAAGAGCCTCGCGACGGAGCCGGCCCCCAGGCCGCCGCCGCGTCTCAGGCCCCCCGTCGCCTTCCCCCGGATTTCGAGCACCTCGAAGCCCTGCGCGTTTCGCGCGACTCCGCGCAGATGCGCGCTCTCGAACTCAATGGCAAGGCCGATGCCCGCCGCAAGGCGATAGTCGAGGAGAACGACGAGGCGAAGGCCCTTTCCGAAAAGGCCGAGGCCCTTCGCGCCGAGCTCGCCACAGTCACCAACGCCCTTGAGGCGATCTTCGCGGCCGACGCCGAGCTTTCCTCCTGCGTTTCCGGCGCCGCGGACGCCCGCAAGGAGGCCATGGCCAGGCAGCGCGAACTTCAGGAGGCGGTCGCGCGTCAGGTTCGCGCCCGCCAGCGCCGCCCCGCGCCGCCCGCCGCCCGTCCCGGCGAGCAGAATCCGGACGGCGAGTCCGCCTCCGGCGATGATTCCGGCGCTTCGTTCCGCCTTCCTCCCGACCTTAAGCCGCACCCCCGTGCCAGGCCCTCCCGCTTCGTCCCCCCGATTAGGCCCGACGCCCCCGCTCCGGACGGGGCGAGCCGTCCCGACGAGCCGTCCGCTTCCGGTGGGGCGAGCCGTCCCGGC
>DJYI01000149.1:0-233 GCA_002448475.1 Verrucomicrobia bacterium UBA6982 | reverse complement strand
CCGCCGCAGGAAACGGCTCGTCCGGAGGCGGCACCCCACCTTTCCCCGACCTCTCCGGCCACCTGATACCCACTCCTGAACGGCGAACTGGAGTTCGCTTCCCTCTTCTGCTCTTTTCGCTCTTTTCCCTTTCACAATTTCATCACAGAAAGCCATGAAATACCGTTCATCCATCCTTCTGCCCGCCGCCATTGCGCTGCTTGCAGGCTTTGCCGCCCCGCGAGTCGAGGCGG
>DJYI01000173.1:1558-9106 GCA_002448475.1 Verrucomicrobia bacterium UBA6982 | reverse complement strand
CTTGGCGGCGGCGGCCGCGGCGGCGAACGGATCTTCGTCGGAGGCGGAGTCGCCCGAAGCGTCGGAAGCGGCGGCGCCGTCTTCCGCGGCGGGCGAATCTGCCTCCGCGCTGCCATCGCCGTCCTCGTTCTCGGCCTCCGGACGCGGCTCGGCGAGCGGCGGCACGAGGCGCTGGAGCTCGCGCTCCAGACCGGAGCGGAATTCAAGGGCCTTGTCGGCGAAGAGGCGGCACACGCCGAGCGCGCGCTCGTCGAACTCGCCTTCCTCGTCACGACCGAAGACGTAGCAATACACGGCGGCGTTCTTCAGCTGCTCGCCGCGGTCGTAGGAGCGCAGCCCCCTGCGGTCAGTCGCGCGGTTCTCAAGCAGCAGACGGAAAAGCATCACCCAGTCGGCGATCGTCATGCGCTCGACGGGAACGTCGGGACCGCCCTTGAGAAGAATCGTCTTGTCGTCGTCCGACACGCCTCGGATGTCGAATCTGTTGCGGAACCCGTTGCGCAAAACGCCGTTCTGGCGCAGGTCGGAGAACACCCACTTGCGAAGCGCTCCAAGGGCGGCGGCGCGGCGACAAGTCACGTCCAGCTCCTCGCGCCCGGCGTCGGTGCGCAACTCCTCGTCCATGCGGCGCATGCGGCGCTGGAATTCGTCGAACTGCCCCTTGCCAAGCAATTCCCAATGGGTGCGGGCGACGCCCTGGACACGCTCCACCTCCTCGCGGTCGATCGCCGCGCGGCGTTCGGCGGCTTCCTGCGCGGCGCGCTCCTTCTCCTGTTCGGCGCGGAGACGGGCCTCCTCGGCGGCGGCGCGCTCCTTGGCCGCAAGAAGCGGCTTGGCGAGGCGCTCGATTCGCGCAACCGACTTCTGAAGCTCGACGAGAGCCTTCGACGCCTCCTCCTCCAGGGCGGCAAGCCGCGCCTGGACCGCTTCGCGCGCGGCAAGCGCGGCGCGACGCGCGGCGAGACCACGCTCGATCTTTCCAATGGCGAATGTGGGCTTCAGCTCCTCGAACTGCTCGGTGTCGTCCAGGGCAATTCGCTCGGCTTCTCGCATGGCTGCGCGGATCGTCTTGGCGTGCGGCACGACGAAACGCCCGATCGGCTCAAGAAGAGGATTCACCGGCGGCGCCTCCTCGGCCGGCGCGTCCTCTGCGGCGGCCTCCTCAGGCTGTTCCTCGGGGGCCGGCGCCTCCTGCGCGGCCTTTTCCGCGGCGGCGGCCTTTTCGGCTGCGGCCTTGCCAAGTTCCTCAAGCGCCACGGACACGGCGACATCCATCATGTCGGCGTCCTTGACGTTCTCCGGATCGCGCACTATGGCGACGAGTTTTGCGATGGCGTCGGCGTCGGAATTCATCTCCTTGTGATCATGGGTGGCGAACTTGATGAGCTTCTTCTTTGTCTCCTCGAACTTGTCGCTTGAAAACACAGGCTCGTCCTTCAGGGCCAGCAGAGACTCCACAGCCTTGTCCGCGGGGGCGGGCGCGCCCGCCGAATCGTCCGGAAGAGCCTGGGCGGCAGCGGCGACTGGCGGTGGCTCGATGTCGGGCAGAGACCAGTCCTCGCCAGTGGCTTCGCGAACGATACCGGCGATCTTGCCGATCGGATTCTTCATGGCCTCATCGACGGCGGCGACCTTTTTGGCTCCGGCCTCAAGCGCGTCGGCGAGGCCGAAATACCTGGCGGAAACCTCGCCCGCCTGCTCGACAAGCTCCGTCGCGCGCTTCTCGGCGGCGGCGCTGGCGCGAATCTTCGAAACGAGGAATCCGACACCGCAGAGGACAAGCACGGCGACGAGACCGACAATGCCGAAAAACGCGGCCTTTACAGCGTTCACGGACGACTTCTTCTCCTCCGGCACGAGACGCGGAGCGCCTCCCGAAGCCGACGACTGCGAAGAAGCGTCGGCGGGCTTGGGCGCGGGGCGCGGGCCGCCGCGCTTGTGGATTACGATCTTCTTCTTGCCGCTGCCATCGGAGGAGGCGCCGGCGGCGGCGTCCTCGGCTGTCTTCTGCGTGATCGCCCCGGTTGTGCTGCGGGCTGCCTCCTGCACGGCGTAGAGCGGGCCGGCCTTGCGCTCTGCTGGCACGGTTTCGAGATATTTCGTAAGGTCCGCGATGAGGGACTTGTAGCTGGGGTAGCGCCGCAGCTTGTAGTCGATGTCCATCATGCGCGAGATGATGCGGCGAACTTCGGGATCGACATCCGGGCGGATGGACTCAAGCGGCTCCGGCGGCGCCTCGAAGCGCGCCTTGATCACGGCCACGGCGTCCGGTCCGTCATACGGCGGGCGCCCGGCGATGGCGTGGTATAGCGTCGCGCCGAGACTGTAGATGTCGCTCTTCGCGCTGTCCTTCTTGAGCTGGACCTTCTCCGGGGCGATGTAGAACGGAGTGCCCCAGAGCTCGTCTGCCGCGCCCTTGGTCGAACGGCTGGCGATGCCGAAATCGACGAGCTTGGCGGCGCCGGTTTCGTCGAAGAGGATGTTGTCCGGCTTGACGTCGCCGTGGTGCAGACCGGCCTCCTCGGCGGCCTGGAGCCCCTCGGCGATTTCAAGGCCGACGCGCATGACGAACGCCGGATCGAGCGGTTCGCCGGTCTTGGCGGCAAGTCCCGCGAGGTCGCCGCCAGGCACCAGTTCCATCGCCAGATAGGGGTTGTCCCCCTCCTTGCCGAACGAATATATCTGCGCCACGTGCGGGTGGTTGAGGCGCGCCGCGCTCTGCGCTTCGTTCTTGAAGGCGGCGAACGCGGCCTCGTCCGCGCCGACGGACTTCTGCATCACCTTGACGGCGCACTTGCGACCGAGCGTCTCGTCCTCGGCGAGGAACGTGGTCCCCATGCCGCCGGAGCCGAGGCGGCGCAGCAGGAGAAAGTGCCCGAGACGGCCCGGGACGTCCATCTCCGCGCCGCACGAGGGGCAGACTATTCTTGAGAAAGGCTCGATGCCCGTCACGTCCGTCTTGGCGCCGCACGCCGGGCACGCGGCCTCCGCCACTGGGGTCACCGAAATCCGGTCTTCGCCGGGAGCGGCCTCGGCCGCGGTTTCAACAGGTTCGTCGCTCATGGAACTGATTCCTTGACTTGGATCCCGGCATGGGTAAGAATCCGGGACGGCGCCGGGGCGGCGCGGGCAATGGTGCCCGCCGCCCCGTGCGGCACACGATTATATGCACCCTGAACTTTTCCGTCTAGGAGATTTTGCGCTCCATTCCTACGGCGCCTGTCTGGCGGCCGGAATTCTCGCCGCCTATTACGCCCTGATGCGCCTGGCTCGCCGGCGCGGCATGGACGAAGGTCGTCTTTCAAACCTTGTGACGCTCCTCGTAGTCGGGGGGCTCGCCGGCGCGCGCGTCTTCTTCGTCGCCGAGCACTGGAACTGGTATCGCGGCGACCTCCTCGCGGCCCTGAAGGTCTGGGAGGGCGGGCTGGTCTATTATGGCAGCCTCGTGGCCGGGGCGGCGCTGCTGGCGCTCTGGTGCGTCGCGACGCGCACGGCGCCGCTGGCCGTCTTCGACCTTTTCGCCGCCGTCGTGCCGCTTGGGCAGGCATTCGGGCGCCTGGGATGCTTTCTGAACGGATGCTGCCACGGGAGAGTGGCGGACACGTTTGCGTCCGTGCGCTACCCGGCCGGGTCGATCCCGTGGCGATGGCAGGTCGGCGCCGGACTGATCGGGAATTCGTCCGCGGTCTCGCTTCCGGTTATTCCGGCGCAGCTAGTCGAGGCGGCGGGATGTCTGGTTCTGTCGCTGGCGCTGTGCGCCCTGCACCGTTCTCGGACGTCGCAGGCGCGACCCGGACTCGTTGTCGGCTCCTATCTCGCGGCCTACGGCGCGCTGCGCTTCTTCACGGAGACGCTGCGCGCCGACGAGCGCGCGCACCCGTTCGGAGGAGCGCTCACAATTTCGCAGTGCATCAGCGTGGCGGCAATCGCGGCCGGCGTCGCGCTGCTGCTTCTTGCGGCGGCGCGGACGCGGGGCGAGGGGAAGGTTCGGCCGGACGCCTAGGGAAGGTCCGGCCGGACGCCTATCGCGACCAGGCGAGGACCTCCTCCGAGAGGGGATCCACGGCGTCGATCGTTATCGACTCCTCGACGAACTCGCCGTCGAAGTCCGGATCGGGGAGCTGGACGACGCAGGTCTCTCCGGCGCGGCGCCCCTCCACGGCCTGTGCCAGCGGGGCGCGGCGCGACACGATTCCGAGCGCCTCGTCGGCGTCCCAGTCGCCGAGGATCGAGATGACTCGAACCGTTCCGTCGCCATAGCGCAGAGTGACGCGGGCGCCGGGGCCGGCCACGCCGTCCGGCGGCGGCATGGCGGCAAAGTCAAACACCGTCATGTCGCGCAGTTCGGACTGAAGTCGAGACTGCCGGGCGATCAGCTCGCGCTCGCGGTTGCGGGCGCTCTCGTATTCGAAGTTCTCCGAGAGGTCGCCGAACTCCTTGGCCTCCTGGATTTCGCGGCGATTGCGAGGCATGTCCTCGCGGACGATTTTGTCAAGCGCCGACTGCCGCGCGCGGTATCCGCGCGCGGATGTGGCGCGATCAGGCAGCGTCACCCGCGAGTCCATTCAACAATCTCCTGCGGCAGCGGCTCGATTGCGGCGATGGTGGCGACGAGTGGCTCGTCGCCGTCGGACGGAATCTCGACCTTGTCGCCGACGCGGTGATCGACGACCGCGCGCGCGACCGGCGTCTTGAATGACACGACGCCGAGCTCCGGCGCGCTGTCCCATTCGCCGAGGATGGCGTATGACTTGCGGGAGCCGTCCGCGAACTCGAGCGTCACGTAGGAGCCGAGGCCGGCGAACTCGATCTCCGCATCGGACTCCTGCGTGAAGTCGAACGCCGAGACGCGCTTCAGATCCGCCTCCAGCGCCTGCTGGCGCGCGACGAGCTCGCGCTCCTTGGCGCGCGCGCTCTCGTATTCGAAGTTTTCGGAAAGGTCGCCGAAGCCCTTGGCGAACTCGATGTCCTTGCGGTTCTGGGGCATCTCCACGTCCATCAGGTGGCGATACTGCGCCTGGCGCTCGCGGATTGACCGGATCGAGGAGACGTTTTCCGCCGTCGCCCCGCCGGCCGGGGCGGCGGGCTGGGCCGTGGCCGCCGCGGCGTTGAGGCCGGGGAACTTCTCGACGAGATTGGCCAGAAGGTGGCGCTTTTTGAGCGGCTCCCACACGCCCTCGGCGCCCTGAAGGCGAATGAAGACCGAAGCGCGCTCCGTCTCGTCCATGAGCTGCATGAGCGGGAAGAGCCACTTGCATCCCTCGTCGATCTCGGCGGCGACGCGCGAGCCGGAGGACGTGTCGCGGCGACCGCCAACGAAGAGCTTGCGGATGTCGTTCTTCATCCGCAGATTCTCCTTCTCCGCCTGGAACGCGAGCGCGACGCTCGCCGTGGTCACGATGGCGTATGGCGAAACGATGTCGAAAAGAGCCTTCGACGTCTTGGACGAAGCGGCGGCGTGGCAGATCCAGCGCAGGAGCGGGAGGGAAAGGCCGGGCGTCACGTTCCCGGCCGCGCCTTCGCCCGTCTCGTCGTCCACGGGGGCCTCGGGGTTGTGGATGCGGTTTTGAGCGAACTGCTCGCGCACCTTCGCAGCGAAGGCGTCCTTGGCCGGACCGACAAGAAGCTTGGGGGCGATGTGCTCGACGAGGTTTGCCGTCATGAACGGCAGCGCCTCCACGAACTTTGCGGCGACTGCGGCGTCGGAGTCCAGCGGGACAAGCGAGAGGACCGTTTCCATCTGGCTTGCCGGAAGTGTCTTGGCGGCGTCGAGAATCACGGCCGGCATGCAGAGCGTGGCGGCGGGATCGACGACGGCGCAAGTGTCGTCCGTGAAGGCGAACGATTCGAGCAGGTCGTCGCGGGTCCGCTCGTTTACGAGCAGGTTCACCGGCAGCTCCTTCACGCCTGCCTTGAGGGCCAGCACGAGCGCCTGCACTTTGGCCCGGTTGCCGAGGCGGCGGTCTGCGACCGCGGCCTTCACGACGAAGGCGAGCCTGTCGCGAAACGCGGCGGCGAGTTCGGGGGAGAAGCCGGCGACGCCGGGGGAGCGCAGATACGCGGAGGCCTGTTCGAGCAGGGTCTTCGCGTCGCGTCCGGAGGCGAAGTCGCGGAGCGCCTTGTCGGCCTGCGCAGCGGCGTGCTTGTCAGCCTCCTGGAAGAGTTCTATCGGCTCGGTCTTCTTTGTCGGGGGCGGCAGCGAAACATTGGCGTCGCGCGAGAGCGCGGCGCGCGCGGCAGTCCAGAACTTCTTCCACTCCATGCCGTCTGGCAGCAGCGCGAGATCCGAGAAGAGCAGCTCAAGACGCTGCGCCGTCATGTCGCCGTAGGAGGCCAGGGCGAGCTTCACGACCTCGCCGGGCTTCTCCTCCAGCATCTTGTCAAACGCGGCCGGATCGGCGTGGCGCACGGAAAGGATGTGCTTCGGTCCGATGAAGGAAAGCGAATCGACGGCGAAGGCGAATCCGAGCTGGCGCGGCTTGCCGCCGTCGCGGTCGAACAGAACCGTGACCGTGCGGTAGAAATCGTCCTCCGACTGCACGACCCCGTAGCCGCGCACCTTGTCGGCCACGACGGAGCCCGGCTTGAGCGCGAAGAGGAACGCGAGGCGGTCGAGCGCCGTCACAGGAGGCTTGCGCCCGAGGCCGGCGGATTCGATCTTCGCCTGCAGGAGGCGGTCCTTGGTTGAGGAGAGCAGCAGCGACTGGCACTCCTGCCCGTATGCGATGCGGTTGCCCGTCCAGCGGGCCTTGAGGCGCATGAGGGAGACGAGCGACGTCACGTCGTGCATATCGACGAAACGCTGCTCGGCCACAAGAAACGCCTCGTCGCGGAACTGCTGCTCCTGCTGGTTCTTGGAATCCTTCAGCAGAACGGCCAGATCCTGGATCCAGCCTAGTATCTTCGTGACGTCGGGGCGTTCCTGTTCGGCCTCGTTCACGACGAAGGCGCAGAGGTCTGTTGTGGACTGTGTGGCGGGAGATGAGTCGGACATTGCGGGCGGAATCGGTTGCCCGGCCACGGAAAAACGGGCCGGAGGGTGCAAGAAACCGCGGGCTATCCGCCCGCGGACGCAGCGGATGTTAGCACAAAGCCCCGGACAATGAAACAGGAAAATGCCCGGGGCGCGGCGAAAACGGCCCGCGGGGCGGCCAACGGCACCGCCGGGGCCCGTCTCCGCCCGCGTCCGAATTCGGCGGATTTTTCGCTTTGCGGCAAAAATCCGGCCAACATCTTGACATTGCGCGCCCGTCCGCATATCATCGCCCGCGTTCGCTTTCCTTTTGTTTGCGGAGTTTCTCCATGCGATTTTTCCGTTCATGCCGTATCGCCGCCTTTGCCGTTTCCGTTGCGGCGTCAGGCGCGTCCGCGGCTGCCTTTGAGCCGCTGTTTGTCGCCGGCAAGGTCGTCGGGTCGGTGCGCGTCGTTCGCCCCGACGGCTCTTCCGACGTGATGAGGGAGTCCCACGCCTACCCATACGGCTCGCGAATCGAGGTTCCCGAATCCCTTACCGGCGCCGAGAGGCGGGCCGCCGAAAAAGCCGGCGTA
>DJYI01000173.1:0-1508 GCA_002448475.1 Verrucomicrobia bacterium UBA6982 | reverse complement strand
GGGCCGCCGAAAAAGCCGGCGTCGAGGCCGCCGCCCCGCAGGCGATGGTCATTCTCTCCTCAGACTACCGCTTCCGCCTCGGCCCCGGAGCCGTTGTCGCCGTTCTGGACGATGTCGCCGAGGGCGAGGGCGGCGAAAAGACCGGGCGCAAAATCGTGCGCCTTGATCGCGGAACCGTTTCCGCGCTCGTCACCGCTCCGGTTCCGGCGGCCGACAAGTCTGCGAAGTCCGGCGAGTCCGCGCCAGCCGACGACTCCGTGATCGTCCGCACTCCGCTCTGCGATGCGTTCGCCATGTCCGAGCAGAACCAGATTCGGGTCTCCCAGTCAACGACGGGTTCCGGCTGGAACTGCCGTTTCGCCGCTCCGACCGGCAGGATGCAGCTCTCTGGGCGCCAGTTCAAGGTTCCGCGCATCAAGCGCAACACGGAGGTCGAAATTTCGGGGACGGAGGACTACACGCGCATCGCGGCCCCGCGCGGCGAGTTCACCGTGGAGTTCGAGAAGGGCGCGGACGCAACGGAGACCGTGCAGTTCAAATCCCGCATGGTCGGCAAGATCGCGCGCCAATACGCCGCCATCGGCCACCGCATGGCGGTTTCGGTCATGGTCTCGTATCCTCCGGCCAAGGCTGGCGAGGAAGGCGCGCTCATGAGCTACAGCTACCTTGAAGGCCAGACTGGCGTCGGCGTTGACGGTCGCCCGGCCGTCGCTTCCGCCGCCGAGGGCTCGGAAAAGGAGTCGTCCGATTCGGCATCCGATCCGTTCGCCTCCAGTGGTTCGGACGATTTTGGCGATTTCGGCGAAAGTGCCTCCGAGACCTCCAACGCTTCTTCGAACGACAGCTCCGCCTTCGCGGGCTTTGACGACTGGTAAAAGCAGAATCTCAACTGAATAACGAAAAAACGAACATGAAAACTCCCATCACATCGATTTTCGCGGCTTCCGCGCTCTCCGCGCTCTGCGCCGCAGTCGCCATCCCGGCCGCCGCCGCTGACGCCCCGGCCGCCGCCGTCGTTGCCGACGAACTCGCCGATCTCATCGAGAAGGCAAAGACGATTTTCAACGCGAAGGATGCCGAAACCGGCGTCGCGGCAGTAAAGGATCTTCTCGGATCCGCCGCCGATTCCGACAAGGTCTCCCTTTACGCCGTCGCGGCGGCCGCCGCTGCGGTTGCCGGGGAAAAACCCGAGCAGCAGGATCTCATCGCCGCGATTTCCGAGGCAGTCGCCGACCCGGCTCTCGCCGCCCGCGCGAAGGCCGTCGTCGATGTCGTGACAGGCAATTCCGACGAGGAGATCGAGAACGCAGACACTCTCAAGGACACTTACAAGAAGGTTCTTGCCGCCCTCCGCCCCGACAAATACAAGCTGCACGAGGTCAGTGACGAAGCTTCCGGGATCGCCGGCGCCGACGGCGACAAGAAGGGAGACAAGGAAGGCGGCGAAGGCGAGGGCGCTGAAGGAACCGAGGGAACTGAGGGTGCCGACGGCACCGACGGCGACAAGA
>DJYI01000054.1 GCA_002448475.1 Verrucomicrobia bacterium UBA6982 | reverse complement strand
CGGCGGACCGCCGCGCCCGGCGCCAGCCGGCGGCTTGGAGGCGCCGTCGGGCAGCCCGCGGGAGCGCAATCCGGCGTCCAGACCGCCCAGCCACCTGGCCCACGCCCTGTCGCGCCGAAGCCTTGAGTGCGGATCCGACGACTCCTCGTCCTCGATCCTCCTCAGGGTCCTGGCGAAGTCCGCTACGGCCTCGCCCTCCGCCCCGCGATCCGGTTCCGCGGCGGAGGAAAGGGCGGCGATCCTTTCGGCGAAGGCGTCGGCCTCGCGCTGGAGCATGGCCGCGCGCCTGTGGCAGCGCCGCATGGCAAGGCGGGCCCTTATGAGGCGAAGGACGGTCATGCCAAGCCGCATTCCTCCGTAGCATCCGTATCCCAGGAGCAGAAGGACGAAGACAAGTTCCGTGGTGTAGCGCCTGTCGGTCGCGCCGCAGGAGATGGGGCGCGCGATGTCCCGGGCCTCGTAGCCAAGGCTCCGAAGGAAGCGGCCGGCGGTTTCCAGCGCGCCGAGGATCGAGTCGACGGAGGACTGGACCTCGCGTCCGCCGGGGGGACGGTTGCCTCGCGAGGCGGGGGAGGCGCGGCCGGAGGAACGGAGCCTTTCGGAGCCGTAATGCCAGAGATCGCCGCCGGAGGCGTCGGATGCCGGACGGGCGGATCGCCGGGAGCCGGCGGCCTTCCGGCGGGGGCGCGGGAAATCACGGGAGGAGCGGTGCATGGGGGAAAGGGTAGATCACCGCAGAGGATTTGTCAACTACGGTGAAACGTAGATTATTCTGACATGCAATCATGCTGTTTTCGGGGGCGGAGGCTCGTTTGCACGCGCGGAGGCGGGGCGGCACTTAACACTGCAACTCTCTGTAGCACCTTTTCTGCGGACGTGGATTGCTTCGCGAAACTGGGGCTGGTAGTCTCCGCGACAGGATGGAGTCAACCGGGACGGCGGAGATTCGCCCAGCGCTTCGCGACTTCGCCCCCTCAATGATGCATTGATAATGTCAATGAACAGCCTGGCCAGTAAATGCCCGGTGTCCGAGAGGACCAGGGGGCACGAGAACGTCGAGTGGCAGACCGCCTATTCCTATCATCTGACGGACGACAACAGGAATCTGCCGCGAGTCCTGCTTGTCGGCGACTCCATCTGCAACGCCTGCCAAGCCGGAGTCCGCAACGCCCTTGAAGGAACGGCGAACGTCAGCTTCTGGGTTTCGTCATGCCGCGTGACGAGCGCGAACTATCTCAAACTTCTTTCCTTGCGGTTTTCGGAGGCGCGGTTCGGCGTCATCCACTTCAACAACGGACTGCATTCGCTGCTGACGTCGACGGACGACTGGGCCGCGGAGCTTCAATCCGCGCTCTCACTCATGCGCTCCGCGCGCAGCCATGGGCCAAAATCATCCGGCGCACATCGACGCCGCTTGCCGACGAGGCGAAAAACGAAAAGGCCAAGGAGCTAAACGCCGCGGCGGCTAATGTGGTGGAGGAACTGGGAGGCATAACCACCGACGCCCTGTTCGCCCTGCTCGATCCGCTCGACAGAACATCGCACTGGACCGACACCTACCACCACACGCCAGAGACCGTCGCTATCGAAGCCGCCCATGTCGCCACCGCAGTTGTGGCGGCGATTGGGCGCGCGGTGGTCGAACCAGACGGCGACGGGTCCTGATGATTCCATAATCGACTGGTTCGCAGACAACGACGAACCATCCGCGGCGTGGCGCTTTCTCTTCGCCGGCCGCAGAATGGCAAAAGCGGATTCCGCGACCCCAGCCCCGTCACGCGACTCTTGCCGCTACCTTTTCCTGTCCTTGCCTTTCAACCTTTCAACCCTTCAACTTTTCAACCTTTCAACTTTTCAACTACCCTTGGCCAGGTATTATTTCTGGTGCTGAAATTAAGTCAATTCAGGTCATTTGCTACCTTGTCGCAGTGCATCGCGTTGGCTACAATCGCGGACGCGCGATGGGCGTGGTGCCGCCGGTGCGTCCGCCCGCCCACTTTGCCGCGCGAATCAGGTAACACGACATGAAACCACATTCGAACAGATTCCCCTCGGGTCGTTCCCTTGGCCCGGTCCGCCTTGGTGTTTTCGCCCTTGCCGCGTTCGCCGTTGCGTCCGCTACAACCGCCCCGGCCGACGACGTGTCGCTTGATGGCACCACGCTCGCCCCGGTGCAGGCCGCGCTCCTCTGCGGCAAACGGCCGGGACGCGGGCGACCGGCCACGTCAAGGACCGCGATCGAAACCTGGATCCGCGACGGGGCGGCGCTCGGCCTTTTCGCGCCCGGATGCAGACTGCCCGGCCGTGCATGGCTCCAGAAGCGATTCGGCGCCAGCGCGCACACCATCGCCGAATCCACCGCGGCGCTTGGGCGACAGGGCTTCGTGCGCAACGTTCCCCGCATCGGTTCCTTCGTTGCGCGGACCCTTCCGTTCGAGAACCGGTATCTGCTGCTGCTTTCCACCGCGGGGCAGGGACTCGACGCCGCTCTGGAATCCGCGGCGCGAGCGCAGGAGACGTGGCGCGGCGTGCATTGGACGATTGTCGCCGGACTCACCCGCGGCGGGCCGGTTCTGGGCGGCGTTCCGGCGCAAATCGCCGCGCAGAAATGGGCTGGCGTGTTCCTGCGGACATCGCCGTCGGAAGCCAAGCCGGGCTGGGAGTTCCTGTCGCTAGGCCGCGTCCCGATGTCGGGCTTTCTCGCGGCGGGCCCATGGCTTGGCGCGCACGCCGTTCCGCTCGAAGGAAACTACGGGCAGGACGACTCGATCGTTTTCGCCGCCATCCGCCGCGCGGGGCGCCGCCGCGTGCTGGTCGTCGACGCCACGGGACGCGGCGACAGCGGCGACGCGGAAGGTCGCGCAGCGACAGTGCGGCGCACAGTCGCGTCCTTCGGCCTCTCCATACCGGACTGCTGCTACCAGCAGCTCGACCCGTCGGAGCGCGAACAGGCGCGGCTCATCCTGCCGGCGGTCCTGCGACTTGCGCGAGAGGAGCGCATCGACTCTGTGGCAGTGCTCCAGGACAATTTCGTCGATGCGGTGTGCGCCGGGCTGATCGATACGTTCGGACGCGAGGCCGCGGCCTCTACATTCGTCGCCGCCTTCGGGCACCGGCCGCAGCTGCGGCACTCGTGCCTGCCCGTCGAGTGGCACGGGCAGGACATCGCCGCGACGCTCGATTCCTTCGTTGACTGGTGCGACGCCATCCACGCCGGCGCCAAATCCCCTCCGCCCCCCGAGCTGGCGACGTTCTAGATCAAGGCATCCGACCGCCACCAGGAGGATCGGAGTTTCCCGATGGACGAATGGGATGCAATTTGCGGCGCGTCGGCGACGTGTTCCGCAAGTTCGGGATTCCTTCGCCGGTCAGACCTGGAGGAATCCGTCGTGGGAGGAAGAGAAAGCGGATTCGTCATTTGCGGCTGCCTCGGCCATGGCTTTGGCGGCGGGGCGGTAGTCTTCGAGGAGTCGGCGCCAGAGCTCGGCCGAGTTGATGAGAGACTCGATCGCCGCGTCGAGGCCGGTGCCGTCAATCCCTGTTAGGGGGAGGCGGCGCGAGAGGATGTAGCGGCCGCTTTCCCTCGACTTGCCGAAGACAGTGTTGGATTCGAGGTTGGCCTCGAGCAGCATGTCTGCGAAGTCCGCGCGCCCTTCGACTGGCGGCTCGCCGACGACGGCGGTTGCGAGCAGGTCTCCAGCGACGTCGGCGAGGGCGACGGGTATGCCGTCCACTTCGATCGCGGCGGCGCCGTCATCAATGGAAAGACCCTCGATGCCGTGGCGCGAGGCGAAGTTCATAATGAGTTCGTTGAAGTCCATGGTGTGGTTTCTCCTTTGCTGGATTGGTGAGAGGGGCTATGTTTGAACTGCCTAAAGGGGTAGGGGTGGTGGTGGACGCAGGAGCGTGTGTGAATAGGCCCGGAGTATACACGAAATCGCCGCAAATTGTTACAAAAAAAACAGCGGGCGCCGGGGTGGGGGAGTCCGGGCGTGGAAAATGCGACGTCAATCTCGTCCCGGTGGAGCATTCACATTGTCTTCCCTGACGCGTCCGACTAACTGGGCGTGACCAAACTTTGTCAGAACGCAAAGGACGCAATCGCGCTGGCCGATGTGGCCTGGGCCTCGCCCAGTTGAAAGGTTGAAAAGTCTTTTGCGACTAAACAACCTTCAACCCTTCAAACTTCCTTGGTTGCTATCGCTCA
>DJYI01000033.1 GCA_002448475.1 Verrucomicrobia bacterium UBA6982 | reverse complement strand
CGGGACGTTCCTTTTTTGTGGTTTTGCGCTGCCAATTCTGGCAGAAAACAAAAAAAACGTCCCGCTTTTTTTGTTCAAGAAAAAAAGTCTGTGGGGTTTCCTGAACCGCAGGGAATGCTCGAAACCCCTGTATTTTCAATGGTTTTGAAATTTAGGGGATAGTTTATCCCCCAGTTTTGGGGGATAAGCCTGAGGCGCGCATCCTCGGCCGCGACGTGCTCAAGCCGTATGTCGGCCGCCCCGCCCCTGGCCAAGAGCCGCCCCGGTTCGCCGAACTTGTCAACGATGCTGCGCTCCTCGTCGCGCCAGCGGGTTCCCTCGGCCTGGGCATCCGTGACATGGCCGATGAGCATGTGCTGCGATTCACGAAGCGGGCGCCCGTCAAGTGAACTGGCCCACACCGTTGCCTCCGCGCCGGAAAGCAAGACGTTCAGCGGCCCACACGCGAAAGAGATGCCATCCTCCCCGAATCCGCCGCACGTCATCTCCGATTTCACGGTGTAGAACCGTTCGCCGAACACGACGGCGTCGGACGGCGTGAGGTCGGCGGGGAATGCCGGCTTTCCGCCGTTGTCGGCGCGCAAGACCGTCTTCGCGCCCTCAGGGACGGCGCCGCCCACGGGCACGGAGCTTATCCGGGCCGAGAGCGCGTTTTCGGGAGTCCAGCCGACATCGTCCCCCTTCACGCCCCCGAAACGCGGCGATTCGTAAACCTCCGGCGTATCGACGAGACAAACCTCGGCTTCGAGAGTCGGCATGTCGCCACGCGCGTAAAGGCAGACGACGGCGGCTTCGAGCGCCCGGTTCACCGGGTCGGTTATGTTGTCGAAGAACGCCGGCGCGAAGGAGCCGTCCTTGAGCTGCGCCGAGCGATGCGACCACGCGAAGCGCCATGCGCCGTCCCAGCCCTGGAGGGCGGCAAGGGCGGCGAAGCCAAGCTGCGTCCCGCCGCGCCTCGGCGCGGGACCGGCCGCGTTCCACTCCGTGACGACGAACGGGCGTCCGGCAAGCCGCGCCGGCGGGAGAGACGAGAAGAAACGCCTGACTTGGTCAACCGGGGAACCGTTCTTGAACGACGCGGGAGGCATTCCCTTGCCTTCATCGACCCGCTCCGGGTGGTCGAAGTAGTAGTGGACATCGACGAAATCGCAGTTCGCGGCCAGCAGAGGGTGGTAGCACGTGTAATACGGGCCGTTGTTGAGGTCCGTGAGCGGGGCGCGGCACCCCAGAGAGCGCACGAAGCTCCGCATCTCCCGCTCCGCCGCATCGGTGAGTTCCGCCCACACGGCCGAGTTGTGGCGCCCAGCCGTGTCAATCGGCGTGTCGGAATAGTTCCTGATGTTCTCAAAGCTGCCAATCAAGTTGCCTTCGTTCAGGTAGGTGAGCCAGCGCAGGGCCGGTTCCTCTGCGTAGGTGCGCCCCGTGTAGGGGTTGCGGTGGAGAAGGAACTCAGCGGCATGGCGCTTCCAGTCTTCCATCGCGCGGCCGTTCACCTGGACCAGGCCCTTGTAGTCGTTGAAGGCCATGACGCCATTCTTGTCCTCTATGCCGAAGTCCTCCCACTTCGCGCGCCGCGAGGCGTAGAGGTCGGCCGCGAGGGAAAGCCCGTTTGAGACCGCCGTCGCGACGAGGTAGTCGAACTTGTCGCGGGCGTCCCCGGGCGATGCGTATTCCTGGCCGAAGAAATTCCACTCGAAGTGGTGGAGCCGGACGGAGCTGTAGCCGGAGCGGACGAGCCGCGCGACGGTTTCCCCGGCATCCTCCTTCTCCGGCGCGGTGGCGGTGAAGCAGAGATTCGCGCCGTAGGTGCGGACGGGCGAGCGCGACACCTCGGAGAAGTCAAGTGCGGACCCAGGTTCGATGGCGCGGAGGTCTTCCATCGGAACCCATTCCGGGGCGGCGTCGGCATTGGCGTAGGCCGTTGCCGCCGTAATCGAGAGAACCGCCATTAGCACGGTGACGCGCTTCATTGCCTTGCGCTCCTTTCCTGTTCCTGTTCGACACCCGCGCCGGACGGGCGCGCGGAAAAATCCGCCGGAGGCTCCATGCCGTCCGGGAGGACGATTCGCGGCATTTCCGCAGCCGGCCTGGCCGGCGTGACACGAAGGCGGGCGAGCTTTCCGTCGGCGACTTGCATCTCGACGAAGAGACCGCCGGGCGCCGGAAGGCGGAACGAGTAGTCTTTCCAGTCGGACGGCACGCCGGAAGCGAGGAAAAGCGCGCCGTCCCTCTCCGTCACGAAGAGCTGGTTTATCGCATAGAGGCAGTTGCCGGCCGCCGTCATGAACCACGGCCTGTATTCGGCGACGCCCGGCTCGTTGATCTCCCAGTATTCGCCCCAGCACCCTGCGCTCCTGGACGCCTCCTGCAGCCAGCGGACCGGCGAAAGCCCGGTGTCGCCGGCGCGGAGGGCCGCGACGGACATCGTGGCGGCGTACCACGGGCAGATGCGCTTGCCCATGACGTACATGTTGCCGACCGCCTCGCCGTTCGCGAGGAAGTGGCGCACGGCGGCCACCTGCATGGCGCTGTCGCGTCCGAAAACCTGGAACGGGTAGAAGCCGGCAAGCGTCCCCATCGACTCCTCGGTGCATCCGGGGTAGGCGATGTAGCGCCCGTCCCTCTCCGGGAGCGACGCGACGAGCCTGCCCGCGCATGCGCGGAAGTCGGCGGCGAGGTCGGCGTCCTTCCCCACGAGATCCGCCGCCTCGGCGGCGGCGCGGAGCGTCGCGATCGCCCCGCAGGTGGTCATGAAAGCGTGGTCGTGACCCGGCCCCAGCCGTTCAAGGTCCGTGCACTTCGCCACGAAACTCGTTCCGTCCGGCATGTCCTGGACGCAGAGGCGGCGGAAGAAAAGGGCGCACTCGCGCAGTACGTCGTAGCCTTTGTCCTTCAGATAGCCGAGATCGCCCGAATAGCGGAAGAGCGACCAGATCGTCTGCGCGACGGCGGCCGAATGGAAAACGTGGTCGTGGAAAAAGCCGATCGGGCCGGCCTCGACGTCGTTGCCTTCGGCGGCCTCCCATACCCATCTGGCGCCGTAGCCGTAGAATGGATGCTCCGCGTCGAAGTTGTTGCGCTGGCAGGCTCTTTCGAGCGTGGCGAAACGGAAGTCCGCCGCCACCTTGGCGGTGGAGAAATGTCCCGCCGAAACCAGCCCCTGCACGCCGTACATTTCGTCGAACGCGAAAACCCGCCCCTGCCAGTGGCTCTGGATCAGGCCGACGGGAATCGACCACTCGGTTGCGTTGCAGCGGAGGTGGTAGCGGGCCATGTCGCTCATCGCCACGATACGGGCGTCGGGGACGTCGATTTCGCTCTCGGCGAAGTAGGCGGCCCAGTCGGCGACATGCTCCGCGCGGAGCGTCTCGTAGTCCGGCGCTGGGCCGGTCGCTTCCGGGGCCGGCGTGACAGACGGCAGTTTTTCCGGAAAGTCGTCGGCGTACTCCACGTACCATTCGAATGTCGCAGACTCGCCCGGCGCGAGGCGGACCTTGCGCACGAGTTCCGCGTCGCCGCCGAAGATCATCGCTTGGCATGGCAGGCCGTCTGCCGGCCTCACGACGATCGTCTCGTGCGTCACGAACCTGGCGTATGCCGTCATGGTCCATGTCGCCGAAGCGTCGCCCGCCGTCCAAGCGCCCACGAGCCTTTCGGCCTTCGGGCTTGCGAACGCCACGCCGATTTCGACATCGCGCGCCGAGTCGGTCGCCGTCACCGTCTGCCGGAGGGCGATCATGTTGCGCGAACGCGGAACGAACATTTCTCCGTCAAGCCGCACGCCGCCGCCGTGCAGGGCGGAAACTTCGGACACGGCACGGCGGACGTCCAGCCGCTGCCGCCACGCGGAAGGCGACTCCTGGACGGCGCCGTCCACGACAAGGCGCGTGGCAAGCAGCCCCTGCGGGAAGAACTGGTAGGCGTAACTGCCCGCCTTGCCACAGTTGTCGCCGTAGCGGCGGCCCTCCCACCAGATGCCGGGGCGGAGGTTTTTCTTCACGTACCGCGGCTCTTCGCCGGGGATGGAGAGAGTGTAGTCGCAGAAGACGCAGAGCCGCCCGTTCGAGAGCATCGCCGGGACGTAGTCGTCGCTCGCGTTGCCGTCGGGCGCCGCGTAGAATGGGCACGGTTTCGCCACCGCTTCGTTGCTGTCTGCGAGATAAGATGATGCCGTCATAGCGCCTGCTATTCTACGCATTGGACGGCGGTTTTGAATGTCAAAACCTGTCGCAAATCATGTCTTTTCCGTACGCGCTATTTCCAGTTGGTGACTGGCCCCTTCGGGCCGACGCGAAGCTTTGACGGCGAATGGCCGCAGCGGCGTTTTACAAAGCGCGTGAAGTTGAACTCGTCCGAGAACTCAAGCGTGAAGGCGATGTCGCGGATAGTGCGATGGGGGTCGGAGAGCATCCTCCGGGCGCGGAAGAAGAGCGCCTGTTCAAGCCATTGCTTGGGCGACATGCCGACGAGGGAGCGGAATGCAGACGCGAAATGCGCTTCGGAAAGCCCCATGCGCCTGGCCAGGTCGCAGACGCTTGTGCGGTTGTCTACCGTGTCGGCCATGATCCGCAGGGCGTCTTCGTAGGGGGCGAGGCGCATAAGGTCGGTCGCCAGCCTTTTCGGCCAGAAAGGGAGGATGGCGGCGAGTGTGACCGACTCGGCTGCGGCGAACCGGCGGGTCGGATCCTGCTCGGCGAAGACGGCCTTGATCCTTGCCGCCAGCGACTTGTCGGCATCATTGACGAGGAAGTATCCGCGAAGGCCGTCGAAGACATCGACGCCGGAGAAAAGTTCGTAGCGGAATTGGATGCTCAGGTGGCGGTTCGCCTCCGTGAAACGGATGCGCGCCGGAGTCCCTGCGGGCATGAAGGCAATCTGACCTTTGCGCATGGCAATGCGTTCGCCGGTTTCCTGAAGTTCAATCCACGACGGGTCGTTCGGGTTCTCGCTGACGCACAGCGTAAGGGTGTGGAACGTCAGCGTCCAGAGCCTGTTGTATTCGATGGTCTCCTCCAGCAGCGCCACGAGCCGGAACGAAGGCTGCATGGATATGTCGACCCAATTCATGTATTTCATGTGCCCTCCTTGTTTCCCACTAGACTAAACTAGACCTCTTCCGCCATCAGGCAGTCGCCGCCCTTGAAGACGAGGACCAGGCGGTGGAGGGAGACGGAGCCTCCAGCTCCGTCGGCTGGAAGGTTGAAAGGTTGAAAAGTTGAAAGGTTGGCGGCTGGACTTTCGACGGGCTTCAGCCGCCATTTGGCGACGAGCGCCGGGTCGGCGGAATACCGGTCCAGCTGCTCGATGGCCTTGGCCTTGATGGAGGCAAGCGCCTCCGGCGTCGGCTCGGGGTCGCCGGGCTTGAGGTATTTGAGTTCGATGATCGCCGCATGGGCGATGTCGGGCCATTCAAGGAGGCGGGGTTCGAGCGCAATGTCGTAGAAGCCGCCGCCGGCTTCGCCTTCATGGTGAACGAAATATGGCCCCGCCGCCGCGCATAGCAGCGCGACCATTGTCGATTGCACGGTTTTCTCGCCGTCGATGGAGTCGCGG
>DJYI01000092.1 GCA_002448475.1 Verrucomicrobia bacterium UBA6982 | reverse complement strand
GACGGCGAGGCGAAGACCGCCCGCTCCGCCTAGCGGCCGATCCCGGCAAGAAGAACATCACACTCTCGTCCGGGAGCGAGAAATCAGCACAACCCCTATCCCTGACCGAATACCTGCGTCAGAGATTCCAAATCGCGGCGGTCGCCGGACGGCGACCGCCGCGATTTGGAATCTCTGTTCTATGCAGAAGCTGTTTGGCGGAAGTGTGTGTGTGCTACCTTGGGTCCGTGATTCGCTTTCTGTGTCGGGATGTGCGCTCGTGCGCGGTGCCAAGGGTGGTAGCGCGTCTGCCGCCGTTTTGCAACCGTTTTTTGCTTTTTGGAACATGTGGCGGTAGAATCGCGGTCCCATGCGCTGGTTCATCTACAACGTCCTTTTCGCGGTCGCATACGCGGCCATGCTTCCGAAGTTCATGCTACGGATGCGCAAGCGCGGCGGCTACAAGGCTCATTTCGCCGAGCGGTTCGGTCGTTACGACGCCGACACGGCCCGCCGTCTTGCCGAACGCCGCCGTCTCTGGATCCATGCCGTGTCGGTGGGCGAGGCGAATCTCGCCGGCACGATTCTGCGCGAACTTCGGCGCCGAGATCCGTCCGCCTCGTTCGTGATTTCCACGACGAGCAGCACCGGCCGCGCCGTGTGCGAAAAACTCGCCGGTCCGGACGATGTCGTCATCTACCTTCCGCTGGACTTCCCGACGTGCGTTCGCCGCGCGCTGCGCGCAATCAACGCCTCGGCGCTTGTCCTCACGGAATCGGAACTGTGGCCCAATCTCCTGCGCGCCATCTCCAAAAAGGGAATCCCCCTTGTGCTGGCAAATGGCCGGGTGAGCGATCGCTCCGCGCCCGGATATCGCAGACTCCGGTTCTTCTTCGGTCCGGTGCTGCGCCTCTTTGACGCGCTTCTCGTCCAGTCGGAAACCGATCGCGACCGTCTTGTCGCTGCCGGCGCGCCGCCGGAGAAAATCTCAGTCACCGGATCCGTCAAATTCGACATCGAGCCGCCGTCGCCGGACAAACTGGCCGTCGCCGGCGCGACTCTCGCCTGCGCCGGAATCGAACCGGGGCGAGACGAGGTTCTTCTTGGCGGCTCGACGTGGAGCGGGGAGGAGTCCGCGCTCGCCCGCGCGTGGCGCTCCGCCCGCGCCGGCGCCGCCCCTCTCTCCCGCCTTGTCCTGGTGCCGCGCCACGCCGAGCGCGCCCCCGAAGTCGCGGAGGAGCTTCGCGCGGCCGGGTTCTCGGTGCTGCGCCGAAGCGAGGCGTCAGGCTCCGAGGCAGCTGCCTCGACGCCATCAGGCGGGGATGGCGCTCCGGCCGAGCCGCCGGTTCTTCTGGTCGATACCACTGGTGAGCTTTTTGCGCTTTACGCCATGGCCGATCTTGTGTTTGTCGGCAAGTCTCTCCCGCCCAACGAAGGCGGTCAGAACATGATCGAGCCGGCCGCGCTTGGCCGCGCGACAATTGTCGGACCCCACACGGAGAACTTCGTTCCGGTCATGGAGCGTCTTCGCGCCGCCGGCGCGCTGTGCGAGGTTCAGGACTCCGAGGCGTTGGCCGCCGCCGTCGCGCGCCTGCTTGGCGATTCCGCCGAGCGCGCGGCGTTGGGCGAGCGGGCAAGGGCCGCGGTGTCGGCCTCGCGCGGAGCGCTGGAGCGCACGGTCGAGGCCGTCCGCGCTGTTCTCAACGCCTCGGTCGCGGTTGCGGCCGTCGCCGCCGCCATGCTTCCTCTTTCCTCCCCGGCGGTTTCCGCGGACTGGCGCAATTTCGTCTCGGACATCGGCGGCGAACTTCGCCTTGGCGGCGATCCGGTCAGGTTCGTCTGCGCCGACGAGCCTCCGACTGGCGATCCCGCGCTGCCGGCGCGCCTCGCCGCCGCCGGGTTCAACATGGTGAAGCTTTCCGGAATACCACCGGAAAGCGCCGAAGATTCGCCGCTCGCGGCGCAGCTGGACGAATTCATCTACGCCTGCCGCACGAACGGGATCCGCGTCTGGGCGGAGGTCCTGCGCCCGTGCGCCGCGACTCCGCCCGCAGCATCGGACGCCGATTTGCTGGACGATCCCGCCTCGCGCGCCGGATGGGTGGAAGCCGCGGAGCGGGACGGCGTTCCTCTCCTGGCAGCGCCGTGGGACGCCCGCGCGGAGGTTTTTCTTCAGAAGCGTCTGCGAGAGTGGGCCCGCGCGTTCAACGCCAAAACCGGACTGCGCCGCGCCGACGACCCGACTTATGCCTTCTTTTCGCTATCCTCCGTCTGGTGGAATGAAATGCTCGCCACCAACCGTCCTCCGCTTCCCAGTTTTTTTGAAGACGAACTGCGCGCCGCGTGGAACAACTGGCTCTGGGTCCGGCATCCTGACATCGAATCGCTGTCCCGCGCCGTGGGCGGACTTGGCGATGGCGAGAGCGCCGAGGACGGCACCGTCCGCTTTCCTTCGCCGGGCGCAGACGACGTTTCTCCTTTGCGGCGCGCCGAGCAGAGGCGTTTCCTCTTTTCTCTGGCCGAAGGTCACTTCGGACGCCTTGCCGCGCGATTCTCCGAGAGCGGTCCGGCGACATCGTCGGCCATGACGCTTGTGCGCTACGGCTCCGGCTGGACGCTCGACGCGGCCTCGACGGTAGCCGTCGAAAAGTTGTTTCCCGAGGAGGAATCTCATTCCGGACCGCCGCCGGGCGCCGGACGCGTCCCGCTTGTTGCCGACGCCTCCGGCGCCGCTTCGCCCGCCGACGCCGAATCAGCCGCGCGCCGCGCGCTGAAGCGCGGCGCGTGCATCCTGCTCCTTCCCGCGCCTGAGGCTCCGGAGCGGTTCGCCGGGGCGGCGGCGATATTCAGGAATCTTGCGCCTCCATCCGGCGGCGCCGCGGAGCCGGGGGCTAGCGGCGAACGCGCTGAACACGGCGAAACGCCCGGCGAAAGGCCAGACGCCACACCATGAAGAACGCCTCGCGCGCGATGGCGCGCGAAAACTTCGAGTGACCGGAGCGCCGATCCTCGAACGTGATCGGCACCTCGGCGATCCTGAAGCCGCGCCGCCACGTCTCGAAATTGGTTTCGATCTGAAACGAGTAGCCGTTCGAGCGTATGCGGTCCAGGCCGATCGAGCGCAGCACTTCGGCCGAATAGCACTTGTAGCCGCCGGTGGGGTCGGAGACAGGAAGCCCGGTCACGAACCGGACGAACTTGCCGGCGAACATGGAGATGAGAAGCCTGTCGAGCGGCCAGTTGATGACGCGGATTCCGCCCTTGTAGCGAGTCCCGAGCACGAGATCGGCGCCATCGCGGGCTGCCGCGATGAAGGCTGGAATTTCCCTCGGATCATGCGAATAGTCCGCATCCATCTCGAAGAGCCGCGCGTATCCGCGATCAAGGCCCCACTTGAAGCCGTCAACGTAGGCGCGGCCGAGACCGGCCTTCGGGCCGTGGTGCAGCACGTGGACCCGCGGGTCGGCCGCGGCCATCGCGTCCAGCTCGGCGCCGGTGCCGTCCGGGGAGTCGTCGTCCACGAACAGGATTTCGACCTTAGGAGCGGCGTCGAACACCGAGGCTGCGACGCGCCTGACGTTGTCCCGCTCGTCGTAGGTCGGGATTACCACCAGCGTCTTTTCGTCGTCGTGTCCGGCCATTTCTTCAGCCCTTTTTTTGTTCCTGTCTTCTCTGCCAGCATGCGCCGCCGCGGGAGGGGGCGGCCTCAGCCCTGCTCGAAATGAACGGTTTCGCCGCTTTCGGCGGCCTTCTTCACCGCCTCCATGAGGCGCATCACGCGGGCGACTTCGGGAATCTTCACAATGATTTTGGCCCGGCCGTCGATCGCGTCCATGACATTGCGATAGAAATCGCGCACGTCGGAGTGAACTTCGGGGAGCGGGAATTCCTTGATCGTGTCGTCCGTTCGCGGAGCCATGGTCTTTGTGAGGCCGGCGGCGGTGCGGATCGGAACGGCGTCGTTCTTGGAGTGGTCCGTGCAGCGCACGATCCGCCCCTTGCAGCCCCATTCGATCTGCGCCGAGCCGTCGCGCCCGAACACCATCCAGCGCGGCTTCGAGATGAAGTGGCTCGTTCCGACCTCGACGTGGACGGCCAGCCCGGACGCGAAGCCCAAGTCCGCGTAGAATCCGTCATCGACCAGCTCGTTCGTCACATGATCCACGCTCGCGCGGACAGTGCGGAGCGGGTCGGAGGGGAACATCTGCAGAATTTGGTCCAGAAGGTGGACCCCCCAGTCAAGGATCATGCCGCCGCCGCGCTCCGGCAGCTGCCTCCAGTCGCCTGGGATGCCGCGGCATCCGAGGACGCACGACTCGATGCGGAAGACCGGGCCGAGAACCCCGGATTCGACGACCTTCCTCGCCGTGAGGAAGTCTTCGTCCCAGCGACGGTTCTGATGCACCGTGAAGACCATGCCCATGGCGTCGGCGACGTCGGCCATCTGCCGCAACTCGGCGGAGGAGAGAGCGACCGGCTTCTCGCAAACCACGTTCTTTCCCGCGCGCAGCGCGTCAATCGCCAGCGGACGGTGCAGCTCGTTGGGAACCGCGAGCGTGACGATGTCCACAGCGGGGTCGTCCAGAAGCTCCTTCCACGACCCGTACGGGCGCACGCCGTGTTCTTCGGCGAAGCGCTGGCGCGCAGGATCGATGTCGAACGATCCGACGAGATTGAGGTTTTCGATCCTGGCGATCGTCTCGCGATGCCAGTTGCCCATGCCTCCCAACCCGCAGATGGCGATGTTGAAAGAGCGGTTTCCGTTGCTCATTTGAGTGTGGTTTTCGGTGTGCGTTTCGCGTTCGGACAGCCGTTTGGCGCCGACAGCGAGACACTAGAAGGGGCGGACGCGCGTGGTTCCGTCGGACCCGACGAGGACGCGGACGCGCTGCCCGACGGCAAAGCTGTCGCCGCCCTGGGTTTGCGTGACGGACATTACGCGGCCGTCGCCGTCGAGCTGGACCTCGATCGCGAGCGCGTTCTGCTTCGTGGCGCCCTTTTCGATCGCGGCGCCGGTGGCGGCGCCGGCGACGGCGCCGACGCCGGCCGCCAGGTCGCGCCCGTGGCCGCCGCCGATCGTGTTGCCGAGAAGCCCGCCCACGACGCCGCCGGCGATCGCGCCGACAACGCCGGAATCGCCCTCGATCACCGCCCCCTCGATGTGCGTGATCGTGCCGTAGTAAACGGTATGCTGCGCGCGGGCGGAGTTCTGCGCGTATGAGGAGCCGGAAAAGTCGGAGGCGCATCCAACTGCGAAAACGGCGGCGGCCGCCGCCGCTGAGAGTAGGGAGATTGAGTGTTTCATGGCGGCCTCGGAGCATACCGCACCCCTCCGTTTCGGGCAAGCGGAAAACACCTGAATTTTTCCGTTGAATTCTTCAAAGCGTTCGTCTACAATCCTCCGCGACGCTTCGGCGCGCCCGTCCGATTCCCGGATTTCGCGCCGACGGCAAGAAAGGATTTTTCGAATGGACTTTGGATTCTTCCGCTCTTTCCGCGGCTTTTTCTGCGCGGCGCTGACCTTCGCGGTCTCGTCCGGCGCCTTCGCCCAGGCCCCTCTGCAGGGCGGCGTGCTGGTGCTTCCGAACAAATCCACGGATCTTACGAAGTGGGAGGTCAAGAAGACTCCGTCAATTTCCGGCGGCGGCGGGGCGTCCAAGGCGCGCGTGTGGGGCGTGTTCGACGTTGCCTTCGCCACCAAGCCCGAGTGGATCGACGAGATGCAGATCACCTACAGCGTGATGCTCTTCAAGAAGGACGCGGACAAGGCGAAGGGCGAAAAGCAGTTCCACTTCTTCCGCACCACGGTTGACTACGCCGACGTGGCGCAGGGCAAGGAGCACCGCGCCGGCGCGGTCCTTCTTCCGGCGGCGCTTCTGCGCTGGGGCGTTCCGATGGGGTTCGCCGCCCAGTTCACCGTTGACGGCGAGGAGGTCTGCGAGCCATACCACAAGGAGGCCGGCATGCTTGAAAAGGCCCCCACATGGTGGAACAACGACAATGTAATCGCCGGCCCCCTCACCGAGCAGCACGAAGGCTACCTGCTTGATCGCGCGAAGTCCCCGTTCGCGCTCGTCGATCCTGACTCCTACGAAATCAGCCGCTCCGGGAGCGGCAACTAGCAGATGAACGGTCGTTTTCTCGCGCTGGACGTCGGAGCCGGCAAGATTTTTCTCTCCGAATACGCGGTCAAGGGCGGCGTCCCGGAACTGGTCGCCGTCGCCGCCGCGGAGCGCGACCCGCTTGAGGCGGGCGCCTCGCGCAACGAGCCGCTCGTGGCTCTCGCCGACACGGTTAAGCAGATGATGGCGGCGTCCGGCATCAAGCCGGCCCCGTTGTGCGTCATGCTCTCCGGTCAGCAGGTGTTTCTGCGCTTCGCGAAGATTCCCGGCGCGACTCCGGCTCTTGTGGACGACATGATCCGCAACGAGGCGGCCGAGCACCTTCCGTTTCCGCTCGATCAGGTCGTGTGGGACAGCGCGCGTCTGGGAGTTGATCCGGTTACCGACGAAATCGACGCGCTGATCGTTGCGGCCAAGTCGGAGACCGCCGCCGACGCCGCCGGGCTGGCCGCCGCCGTCGGTCTTCCGCTCGCGGCGGTGGATGCTGTTCCTCTCGCGCTGTGCAACGCGGTGCGCCGCTCCCATCCGGAGCTTGACGGCTGCACGCTTCTGCTTGACATCGGGGCGCGTTCGACCAATCTTGTGTTCCTCGAAGGCTCGAAGGTGTTTCTGCGCACGATTCCGATCGCGGGCAACACCATGACTTCGGAGCTGTCCCGCGGGCTTGGCGTCGAGCCGGCGGAGGCGGAGAGCCTGAAGAAGGAGATCGGCTTTGTCGCTCTTGGCGGCACGACTGGCGTGGAGGGCGACGAGCGCGCGGACCGCGCCTCGAAAATCCTGAGAAACGTCGCCACTCGCCTGCACTCGGAGATTACGCGCTCCATCAACTTCTATCGCGGCCAGCAGGGCGGCTCGGCGCCTGTTCGCGTCCTGCTCACAGGCGGTGGCTCCCTGACTCGCCATCTGGATACGTTCTTCCGCGAGAAGCTCGGCGTCGAAGTCGATTTCTTCAATCCGTTCGCGAAGATGGGGGCGGCGCCTTCCGTCGGCGCCGACGACACGACGCTCTTTCTCCTAGCTCCGTCCACCGGCGTTGCGTGGCGCGAGGCGGGGGGCAGTCCCGTAGGCATCAATCTCGTTCCGCCGGAAATCGTGGCCAGGCGCAAGTTCCTCGCAAAGCTTCCGTTCCTCGCCCTTTCCGCGGTTTTCCTGATTCTTTCGCTCGCGTTCTTCGGAGTGTATGCCGGAGCAATGTCGGCGGCCCGCGCCGATCAGGCCCGC
Source organism: Verrucomicrobia bacterium UBA6982 (assembly GCA_002448475.1). Lineage (GTDB taxonomy): Bacteria > Verrucomicrobiota > Kiritimatiellia > RFP12 > UBA3636 > UBA3636. The sequence continues at coordinate 7,551 of DJYI01000092.1, read as the reverse complement.
GAGGCCGAACGGCTGCGGAGTCGTCTCCAGTCCCAGCAGAACGTGCTCAAGGCCGCCGCCGGCGAGGCGGATGCCGCGATCAGTCGCTCGGATGCGTGGGCGGCTCTTGCCCTTTCGCGCTCTTCCTGGCAGTTCACTCTGGACGCCGTGCGCCACGCGCTGCTGCGCTCCTCATGGCTGGTCTCCGTGGCTCGCGCCGACTCTTCTTCCGACAACGGCTCGGTCGAGGGCGAGGGCGGCTCCGCGTTTGGCTCTCTGGACATCGTGGCTCGCGGCTTCAAGTCCGAACTCGACAAGCTCCCCGGCAAGGGGTCCGCCGGCGAGAAAATGCTTTCCAACCTGCTGCGCACAAAACTTTTCTCCGGCGGACAGGTGGTGGGCGAACCGCCGCTTGACGGCAACCGCGTTCTCGAACTGCGCATTCGCGTCGATCTGGCGCGCCCGCTCGGTCGTCCCGACTCTTCCTGGATTCCGGCCCCGCCGGAGCAGAAGGCCGACGGCGATGCCGAGGGCGGCGATGACGCCGCGTCGGAGGATCTGCAATGAACGACAAGACTCTTCTCATCGCGGGCGGCAGCGTCGCCGGCGTCTTGGTGCTTGGCGCGGCCGTGTGGGCCGGCATCGGGTTTTCGGGTGCCGGATCCGCCAGGGAGGAGCGCGACAAGGTGCTTGCCCAGGCCCGCCGCCTAGCGTCCTCTAACCCATATCCCAGCAGCGAAAACGCCGAGGTCGCCGGCGAAAACCGCAAGAAGGGCGAGGAATGGGAAAGGGAACTCGCCCTCGCCGTCGCCAGTGACGATCTCCAGGGCGGCGCCGAGGACATGTCTCCTGGCGACTTCAACCGGATGCGCGAGCGGATGCTCTCCGAGCTTTCCAAGGCGGCGCCGACGGCCGATGACGGCTCTCGCGTCGTTCAGGAGGGCTTTTCCTTCGGCTTCGGTCGGTATTCGGATGGCACTCCAGCCGAGGAGGCCGACGTGCCCCGGCTCGTTCATCAGCTCAAGCTGGTCGATGCTCTCGTGCGCCAATTGTATGGTGCCGGGATAATTCGCATTGAAGGCGTCGGACGCGAGGTCTTCGAGGGAGGCGCCGAGCCGTCCGCCGCCGACGACTTCTCCGCGCTCGGGTCCGTGGCCGCTTCGTCCGGCGGCGGAGGCGGCGGCGGTTCCCGTCGCCGCGGTTCCCGCCGCTCGCGCTCGTCGGAGTCGTCCGGCTCGTCCGAGTCCACCGGTCAGAGCGGCGCCGCCATGGCCGTTGACATCGCGCTTGCGCCCGCGCCCGCTCCTGATTCGGCGGTGGAGGTGTCGCGCAGCCGCTTCGCGTTTGTGTTTCTTGCAAGAACGCAGGGCGTCTTGGCCGCGCTTGACGCGATATCGGCCATGAAGCCATACGCAACGGTTTCCAGTCTTTCAATCGAAAAGGCTGGCGAGGACGTCGTTTTTCCGTCCGAGGAGAGCGATGGAGGCGCTTCGTCCGACCGCGACTCCGGCGCAAGGCCCGCAGCGGCGGCCGGTCTTCGCGAGCGCCCGGCTCCGCGCAGTTCGCGGCTTGTCTCCGGCCAGTTGCGCGAGCCGCCGGTTCGCGTCCGGATGTTCGTTGACGTTTATTCCGCGCCGCCGGCGCCGCCCGCCGAGGAGGATGAGGAAAAGGAAGGGGAGGAGGATTAGCCCATGGCCTCCAGAAACAAATTTTTTGCCGACAACTACGACAAGCTCCTGTTTGCCGCGTCTGTCGTGCTGCTCGCAGTCTCCGGTTTCTTTGCTTTCGTAAAGGGGCCGTCCGACGCCAAGTCGGAGTCCGACTCCTTCCGCGCCGACTTGCGCAAACTCGAGTCCGGCAGGCAGAAGAAGCTCGCCGAGGCTTCGCCGTTCGTGTTCGGGGCAGCCCTTCACGCCACCGAGGAGCCGTTCCGGATGAACGGCACCAACGTTGCGTTTCTTGTCGCTCCCGAGCGCGTCTGGTGCGTTTCCTGCCGCCGGCCGATCACAATCGCCGCTGACGTGTGCCCCTCGTGCGGCGCCGAGCAGCCCTCCGATGTCGTGGGCGAGGACTGGGATACCGATGGCGACGGAATGCCCGACGCCTGGGAGAAGAAGTTCGGCCTCAACCAACTCGACGCGGCCGACGCCGACGGCGATCTGGACAAGGACGGATTCACGAACAGGGAGGAGTTCGACGCCGGGACCGACCCGCGCGATCCGAAGAGCCATCCGCCGCGCTTCAGATTCCTCCGCGTCGCTCGCATCGACGCCACTCCGTTCCCGTATCTCATGCGCGGCAAGATGCGCCTCCCGGACGGCAAGTTCACGTTCCAGATCAACGGACCCCGCAACATCACGCACTCCGTCAAGCAGGGCGACGAGCTCGACAAGACCGGCTTTGTTCTCGACTCCTACACCACCCGCAAGGGCATTCTCCGCCGTAAGGGGCTTCCTGACAAGGAGACGGACCTCTATGTTCTCAAGTTCAAGCGCGGTCCGGACGAGGTCGAGTTGCTCGAAGGTCGAGCCGAAGCCGTCTCCACGGCATTCGAGGTGGCGTTCATTTGCGAGAAAGACCGCGAGCCGAAGGAATACGTCGCCAAGCGCAACGAGACTTTCGACTTCGACGGCGAGAAGTTCACGCTTCTTGATGTCCGCCGCGCCGATTCGGCTGCGGCCGTTCGTCGCGAATCCACCGGGGAGACAATTCAGATCCCCTCCAAGTAGAATTTCGGGCGCAGTCTGCGTCCGGCATCCGTCCTTACAAGACTTCTTAAACAAAGATTCCCAAAATCGGGAGCCCCAAAAGAATGAAATCTAAGCAGAATCTTGGCATCGGAGCCGCAGCCGTGTTTTGCGCGGCCTTCGCTCTGGCTGAACGTCCCAAGGTCATTCTGAACGCCAGTCAGTTGGACATCAATGACGACTTGGACAACTCTACTGCCGTTCAGGCTGGCGGTGACGTCAACATCGACGCGGCGGCGGACATTGTCGGCCTCCTTGGCGACGATTCCGCGCTCGACGCGGCGTTTGACTCCGTGTCCGTGTCCTCCGGCAATGAAGCGCCCGCCGCCGATGCCGATGACGCTTCCGCCGGTATCGCGGAGATCGCCTCCGATGTCCATACCGCAGGGGACGGCGACGCCGTCGCCGACTCTCTGCTTGTCGTGGACGAGGCCACTCCGGTTCTTCCGGAGACGTCCGTGGCTGAGGAAAGTGCCGAGTCGTCGGCCGAGGCTCTCGTCGCCCCTGAGGGCGATTCCGATGTGCCCGGTCTCTTCGACCAGATACTTTCTCAGGACGAGCCCGCCGCCGCGTCTCCCGCTCCAGTCGTTGTGAAGGCGCCCGAGGTCGAGGAGGCTCCCGCCCCCGCCCCCGTTGCCTTGGCTGCGCCCGAGGTCGAGGAGGCCCCGGCCCCAGTTGTCGTTGCCGAGGTTCCTGCCGCGGCGGCCGAGGAGGTTCCATCCCCCGACGTTGTTGCCGAGGTTCCGGCCGAGGCGGTCGAGTCTGACGATCCGCTCTCCCGCAGCGCCAGCGAACTCGCCACTCTCGAAAAGTCGCGCCGCGACCTCTTTATCCAGCACGCCAAGGAAAGTCTGCAGAACGGCCGCACCCAGCTTTCTGTCGGAAACTGGCCCGGAGCCCGCGAATCGTTCGAGGAGGCCATTCGCTTCTTCGACCACGTTGACACGTCCGCCACGCATGGAATGCTTGAGGAGGCCCGCCTTCAGCTTGGCGAGACCTACTACCGCATCGGCAAGGACAAGCTCAACGAGCTCGTCGAAAATGCCGCCTCGATAACCGAGGAGAGGGTTGGCGAAGTCAAGACCGCTGCCGGACAGGCTCTCAAATACGGCCACCCCAAGGCCAAGGCCCTCATGGATCGCGCCACCGAGCTGGAGGCCAATCCGCCCAGGCCACCCGCGCCGCCGCGCGTCAAGCGCCAGCGCCAGGAGGAATACATCGCCGGTCAGAAGGATGTGCGCGATCGTCTCCGCGCCGCCCGCGAATACTACGCCACGGGCGAATACACCGACTGCCGCCGCGAGGTCGAGCTCGTTCTGGCCGAATATCCATGGAACAACGACGCCCTCGCCCTTCTTCGCAAGCTTGCCACGCGCGAGCATCAGTGGAAGGACGCCGAGCGCCGCACAACTCGCGAGGATATGCTCCGCGACGTAACCGGCAACTGGAGCGCCCGCACATACGCGGTTGACTACACCTCCGGCGACACCGGAGTCAAGGTCGGTCGCGGCGATGGCGAGTCCGCACAGAAGGTTGACATCGGCCCGGAGATGCGCATCCGCGAAAAGATGAGCCGCATCATCATCCCCGAAATCGACTTCCGGCAGGCCAATGTTGCCGACGTGATCACGTTCCTCGGCGAGGCGTCCCGCGAATATGATTCCGAGGACACACCCAATGAAGAGCGCGGCGTCAACCTTGTCCTCGACCTCGGCGACGCCGGAGCCTCCGAGACACAGGCCGCCGCGACCGACGACCCGTGGGCAACGCCCGTTGCGGCGCCATCCTCGTCATCGGACGGCACGGCTCTCATCACGATCAAGTCGCGCTACACTTCGCTTCTCGTCAACCTCGACACGATCATGGAGATGGCGCGCCTCAAGTATCGTGTCCAGGGCAACATCGTAATGATCATGCCGCGCAACCGCGCCGACGGAGACTTGATCCACCGGATGTATAACGTGCTGCCGAACATCGTCGAACGGACGGTCACCCTCGGCGGCACCGGCGGCGGCTCGGGCGACAGCGGCGACCCGTTCGCCCTGAACGCCGGCGAAGTCAAGGCCACCACGGACTGGAAGGCCTTCTTCAGCAAGCTTGGCGTCGCATGGCCCGACGAATCGACCGTCGAATACATGCCCGGCATCGGCAAGCTTGTCGTCAAGAACACCGCCTCGAATCTCGCCACCCTCGAACAGGTCCTCGGCGCGCTCAACGTGACGCCGTTCCAGGTCGAAATCGAGGTTCGCTTCGTCGAAGTCGGCCAGACCGATCTCAACTCGCTCGGCCTGGAGTGGTTCCTTGATGATGACTGGGAGATCGCCGAGAAGAAGTCGGACGCGAATCTGCCGGTCCGCTCGCGCCGTCGCATCGTCATGGGCGCGCAGAATGTCACGGGTGGCTTCAACTATCTCACGGAGAACTCGTCTCAGTTCGTGAACAACGGCTACCCCGTTGCCGACGGCATCGCCCGCGTTTCCTCGATTCTGACGAATCCCGAGCTTTCGGTCGTTCTCCACGCGCTCGCCAACAAGTCCAGCTCAGACCTGCTCTCCGCCCCGAAGGTGGTTGCGCAGAACGGTTCGCAGGCCACTATCAAGAGCGTCGTCGAATACATCTACCCGACTGAATTCGAGGTCGAGTATCCCGACATCGACGCAGGTGACGGCGGAGTTGTCGGCTACGTGCTCCCCTCCGTCGAGCCGCAGAGCTTCCAGACGCGCGAGGTTGGCGTCATTCTGAACGTGACGCCGCGTGTTTCGCCCGATGGAACTCGCATTTCGCTGGACCTCACACCCTCGGTCGTGTCCGAGCCTTCCTGGAAAGACTACGGCTACACCTATCCTGGCTCCAATGGCTCCGACGACTTCCACCTCACGATGGAGCAGCCCTTCTTCCCCGTGCGTTCGCTCGCCACCTCTGTTGACATCTACAACGGCGCAACGGTGGTCATGGGCGGCATGATCAAGGAGGAGCGCTTCGGCGAGGAGGACAAGATTCCGATTCTCGGTGACATTCCGATTCTCGGCCGTCTCTTCCGCTACAAGTATGAGCAAAGCGAGAAGCGCAACCTGCTGATCTTCGTGTCCGCCCGTCTTGTCGATCCCGCCGGGCGTGAAGTCAAGGGCAGCGACAGTTCCATTATCGGACTGGAGGCCGGCCAGCAGGGCGGCAACTAGCATTCGCCCCTGCGCATAGTTGTCGGCCCGGCAGACGCCCCCGACACTAAACTGGCGATTCGGCGGCGGACTTCGGTCCGCCGCCGAATTTTTGCCTTGTCGTGCGCCAGTTTGGCGTCAGAGCATTTTTGCGTGGGGGCGCTCGCCCGCTCGCTGCAGTGCCGGCCGTGCGTATTGGCGGATTAATGCCTGTGACGCAGTCCTACGACGGCATAGCGCAGTTCCATGGGGACGGCTCGTTCATAATGTCTGATTTCAGGCTCAATCGGCACATCCCATGACCCGTACACCTCCACGATGTCTATTCGAAACGGCATTTCCGGCATCCGCTGCATATAGCGCACGGCGGCGCGGCAAAGAGCATGTCGTTTTCTTCGGTCAACTGCACCCCGCCCGCCGCCGAACAATCTGGACGACCTTGTTTTAACTTCAACAAATACGACCATCGGAACTCTGCGGTCGGTTGTGACCATGACAAGATCAATCTCATCGCGCGAAATTTTAACTCTCCGTCCAAGAAGTTTCATCTTCTTTTCGCGCATCAGATACTCTTCCGCCTTACGCTCGCCCCAAAGACCCTGTTTCGCGGTAAACCCGCGTTTGGCATCTTTAACAGGTTTTCCTATTGAAATACCGACTCTGGCTAGACCGGAGGCGATGGCGTTTGGAAAATTCATGGCCTAAGGCGAACTGATTGACCGAGAAGTCTATCTGATACAAACAAAAGGTAAGATTTGTCACCGCCGCGGATCATGCCACACGGATGTGTTCGAATCAACCTGCTCCCAAAGCCTTATCCCCGAAATTATCTTCAAACAAAGGGCACATTACGGTTTCCGTTAATCGTTTCACCGTAGTTGACAAATACTCTGCGGTGATTTACCCTTTTCCCCATGCACCGCTCCTCCCGTGATTTCCCGCGCCCCCGCCGGAAGGCCGCCGGCTCCCGGCGCTCCGGTCGTCCGACAGCCGCCGACGGCGGCGATGTCTGGCATTACGGCTCCGAGAGGCTCCGTTCCTCCGGTGGCGATGACTGGCACTACGGCTCAGAGAGGCTCCGTTCCTCCGGCCGCGCCTCCCCCGCCTTGCGCGGCGCCTGTCCGCAAGGCGGACGCGAGGTCCAGTCCTCCGTCGAATCGATCCGCGACGCTCTGGAAACCGCCGGCCGCTTCCTTCGTAGCCTTGGCTACGAGGCCCGGGACATCGCGCGCCCCATCTCCTGTGGCGCGACCGACAGGCGCTACACCACGGAACTTGTCTTCGTCCTTCTGCTCCTGGGATACGGATGCTACGGAGGAATGCGGCTGGGCATGACCGTCCTTCGCCTCATAAGGGCCCGTCTTGCCATGCGGCGCTGCCACAGGCGCGCGGCCATGCTCCAGCGCGAGGCCGACGCCTTCGCCGAAAGGATCGCCGCCCTGTCCTCCGCCGCGGAACCGGATCGCGGGGCGGAGGGCGAGGCCGTCGCGGACTTCGCCAGGACCCTGAGGAGGATAGAGGACGACGAGTCGTCGGATCCGCGCTCCAGGCTTCGGCGAGACAGGGCGTGGGCCAGGTGGCTGGGCGGCCTGGACGCCGGATTGCGCTCCCGCGGGCTGCCCGACGGCGCCCCAGAGCCAGCGGGCGCCGGGCGCGGCGGTCCGCCG
>DJYI01000077.1 GCA_002448475.1 Verrucomicrobia bacterium UBA6982 | reverse complement strand
TTCAACTGCGACATTTAGGATGAAGATTCTCGACACATGAAAACAACCCGCCCCCCTCTCGCCCTGTCCCTGATTTGCCTCGCCACGTCGCTTTGCGCCGCCCTTCCGGCCGCCGCCGCGACGCACGCCGCCGTCACGACAGTCCCGCGCCTTCCGTTTCTGCGCGGCATGGGGTTCGACGGATACTACGAGGGCCGCAACCGCACGTGGATGACCCGTCAGGACGTGTACACCGGCCTCGTCGCCAAGGGCTTCGACCACGTGCGCCTTCCTGTCGACTTCCGCTGTCTCGGTTCCTACGACTCCACCTCCGGCGAAGTTGCCTTCTACTCAAAATATGTGTCTCAGTTGTCTTACAACGACACTGTTTACCGCGAGGCGCAATACCCGATAACCACGATCGACACCGTCATCGACAACGCAATCAACGCGGGGCTCTACGTCATCCTCGACTTCCATGGTTGGTTCAAGATCGACCCGACGGACACAGCGAGCGTCAACCAGTTCGTCGCGCTCTGGAAGGCCGTAGCCGAACGCTACAAGGACTACCCGAACCAGCTGGTCTTCGAACTCGCGAACGAGCCGAATTCGCAGAACTACGCCGCCGTCTGCACGATGCAGAAAAAGGCGATCGCGGAAATCCGCAAGACCAACCCCACGCGCCTCATTCTCCTCGACCCTGGCGACTCCAGCCAGCCGTGGGTCCTCACGCAGGCGGCGAACCCACCGAAGTTCACGTGGGTGTCGCTGCCGGCGAACGACAACAACGTCGCGGTCGTCGTCCACAGCTACAACCCGGGCTACTTCACCCACCAGGGCGAGTCGTGGTCCAGCGGCAGCAGCACGACCAACGTCCCGTTTTCCGCCGCCTACCGAAGCACCCTGAACTGGGACCTGAACCAGTGCCGTCTCTACATGGAAGGCACCGGCAACAAACTCGTCATGAACGAGTTCAACGCCTCGCACAAAATCGCCACGCACTCCGACGTGACGGACTACCTCGCGATGGTCACCCGGTTCTGCGAGGCGAACAACGTCCCGTGGGCGCCGTGGATCTACTACGCCGACGGCAGCGGATTCGACTGCTTTTCGTCGTACGGCGCGAACGCCCAGCTCATCGACTACGTCAAGGACGGCCTCTTCCCCGACTTGAAGCCCACCGACGAGTTCTCCGCCTCCGACTACGCGCACACGATCGAGATTTCGTTCCCCGGCTACACGGGCGCCGAAACGCTTGCGGACTTCCCGGTACTCGTGCGCCTCTCCGAGTCCAACATGCCGGGCTTCTCCTACGCGGACTTCAGGCGCGAGGGCGGCCTCGATCTCGCCTTCACCGACGCGTCCGGCAACCTGATCCCGCACGAAATCGACACCTGGGACACGAACGGCGTCTCGACGATCTGGGTCAAGGTGCCGTCGCTCTCCGCCTCGGCCACGATTACCGCGCACTACGGCTGCGCCAAGCCCGCCGTCCCCAAGGTCGAAAGCGTCTGGGACTCGGGCTACGTCGGCGTCTGGCACATGGGCGAAGGCGCGCTCCCGCTCGCGGATTCTACGGGCGACTCGCGCGATGTCACGTCGGCCGACGGAACCGGCATCGGCTACGGCGCGGCGGGAATCGTCGGCGGGTCGGTTGACTTCGGCGCGGCGAGCAGTTCCCGCTGCGTCAACACGGACGACCACCGGGAGTTGGACGGGTTCCAGAAGTTCACGATTGAGGTCTGGACGCGGCAGGACACGCACTCGCAAAATTCCGGCATTCTCTCCAAGCGGAACTACTACGGCAGCCAAGTCTCCTACTATCTTTACGACAACGGAAGCGGCACCGTGATGCAGCTTTCCACAAACGGGACGGACAACGTCTCCTCCGGCGTTTCCCTCTACCCCGCCCTCGGCCAGTGGAACCACCAGGTCTACACCGTCGACACGACGGCAGCGGCCAACAACGTGCGGGGCTACCTCAACGGCGCATCCGCCGGAACGGCGTCCAAGGAGCTTACGGGCGGAATCTTCGCCGGCACCGCCGAACTCCACCTCGGCAACCTCCATTCGAGCAGCGCGGCGAACTTCCCGGGTAGGATCGACGAGGTGCGCATCTCGAAGGTCGTGCGCTCCGAAGCCTGGATCAAGGCCACGCACGACTCGGTCGCCAACGCCTCGTTCGCCCGCTGCGTCGTGGACGGCGTGGAACCGCCGACGCCGACCGACCTCGCCGACCTCAAGCTCAAGGCCCGCACCGACAAGGCGAATCCCATCGACTACGCTGTCGGCGAAAACATCCGCTTCGACTTCTTCCTCGACGGCGTGGAGCGCCTTCCGCCCGAAGCCACCGAGCCGCTCCACGTGATCTGGACGCGCACCGGCGACGACGGGATCACCGTCGTCGGCACGAACGCGATTTCGCTCGCCCAGGGCTTCTCCATCGACACCTCCCTCGCCATCCCCGGCATCGAGAGAGTCCGCGCGACGCTCGTGGACGCGGACGGTTCGACGATCCACTCGAAATCCGTTTCGTCGGTCGTGTTCGACGGCGGCGCCGGCGCCGAGACGGAGAAAATGCAGCTTTCGGCCGTCGAGCCGGCAGACTTCGACGCCTTCTGGGCGGAGGCCAGGGCGAAGCTCGCGTCGGTCCCGTTCGACGACGCGAGCGTGGAGCTCGTGGACGTCACGCCGGCCAACGTGGCGAATTCATGCACCATCTACGCCGCCAAGATTCCGTGCTACGGGCCGCGCCCCGTCACCGGCTGGCTCATGGTTCCCAGAAACGTGCCGGAGGGCGGTCTTCCCGTCCAGGCCAATTTCGACGGCTACGGCTGTGCCACGAATGCGCCGACGCCCCCGACCTGGAGCGTCACCGGCCAGATCCGCTTTCTCGTCAACGCCCACGGCTACGACCTCGTCGGCCGCGACAACAAGTATTACAAGGACTTCAGCGACTCCATCAACAAGACGAACCGCACGTTCAACGGCACGACCTACGGCTACGGCCTCGCGCCGCAGGACTACGACAACCCGTCCGACACCTACTTCTACTACATGGCGCTGCGTGTCGTCCGCGCGTTCGACTATCTGAAGACGCGCCCCGAATGGAACGGCCGCGACGTGATCGCCGAAGGCGGCAGCCAGGGCGGACTCCAGACGATGTGGGCGGGCGGACTCGTCGACGGCATCACGAAGATCCGGCCCAGCATCACGTGGGGCTGCGACATCGGCTGTCCGTTCAACGGCTCGTCCAATCCGTATCCGTCGCGTACATGGGGCATCCCGTGCGTTCCCGGCGCGCTCTACTTCGACTCCGCGCTCCACGCAAAGCGCGTCCCGCGCGACTGCGTGGCCCAGATCACTCGTCTGGGGATGGGCGACTACACCTGCCCGCCGCGCGGCGTCCTCCTGAGTTTCTACAACATGCCTTGCGCCGCCACCGCGAATCTTGTGCAGGGATCCAACCACGGATACGTCCCGCCCGCGCCGAACCAGGCATGGACGATCTCGAAGGAGGAGGCCGGCCCGGACGCCCCGGCGTTCTCTCTCTCCGCCGCCGTCGCTCCGGGCTTCGCCTGGACGAATGGCACGGCGACGGTGAGCGCGGCTGTCACGAACGGCGTCGCCGTGCCCGAGGGCGCGGTGGTGCGCATGACCATCTCCGACGCCTCCGGCGCCGTCCTCGGCACGGCGGACCGCG
>DJYI01000007.1 GCA_002448475.1 Verrucomicrobia bacterium UBA6982 | reverse complement strand
GATCACCCTGATCGGCATCGCCTTCTCGACGAAGAAGCGCGCCGTGAGCGCCACGAAGATCGTCCGCGAGGCGTGACAGGCTCAAAAGAGTCCTTTTCCTGCAATCCGCCGCTCGTTTACGAAAAGACCGAGTGAAGATATCCTGCCCTTTCCATGCATTCCATGAACGATTCCACGCTTTCCCGTGACGGCGTTTGGCGCCTGCGCGCCGACGGCGAATCCGAATCCATTCCCTGCGCCATTCCCGGCGACAACTATTCGGCCCTCCAGGCGGCGGGCCGGATCCCCGACCCCTACTGGCGGCGCAATGAACTTGCGGTGCAGTGGGTGGCGGACAGGGATTGGGTCTTTTCACGCACATTCGAGGTGCCGGCCGCGCTGCTGCGCCGCCGCGCGGTCTATCTGGCGTTTGAATCGATCGACACCGCCGCCGAGGTCTTCGTGAACGGCCGCCTCGCCGGAACGGCGGACGACGAGTTCCGCCGCTGGCGCTTCGAGGTGAAAAAGCTGCTTCGCGAGGGCGCGAACGAAATCGAGGTGCGCATCGCCTCGCCCCGCCGCGCCGCGCGCGACATCGCGTTGGCGGAGCATCCCGACGCGGCGCCCCAGGCTTTCAACGACGGCTCCGTCATGGGCCTCAACTTTCTGCGCAAGTGCCAGTGCTCTGCCGGCTGGGACTGGGGCGTTTCGCTCCCGGTCTCCGGCCTCTACGGCGGCGTCTCGCTCGTCGGCGCCGACGCGGCGCTGCTCGACGCGGCCTGGTGCGACCAGACGCACCGCACCGGGAAATGCCGCGTCGAGGCCGCGGTGCGCCTCGTGCCGGTGTCCGGCGCGAAGCCGGGCGCCCCCGTGGAGGCGCGCCTTTGCTTCGACGGCGAGGAGAAGGTCGTGCGCGGGCGCATCCCCGCCGCGCCGGGACCGTTCGAGCTGCGGGCGTCGTTCACCGTCGCGTCGCCCCGCCTCTGGTGGCCGGCCGGCTACGGCGAACAGCCGCTCTACGAGTTTTCGGCGGAAGTCGAAGGACAGCGCGCCGAGCGCCGCGTCGGACTGCGCAGCCTGGAGGTCGTCACGACGCCCGACCGCGCTGGAGCCCGCTTCGCGATCCGCGTGAATGGCGTGGACGTTTTCGCGAAGGGCGCGGACTGGATCCCGTGCGACGCGCGTCCGGCACACGAGACCGATGTGCGCGTCCGCCACCTTCTTGAAAGCGCCGTCGCGGCCAACATGAACACGCTGCGCGTGTGGGGCGGCGGACGCTTCGAGAGAGACTTCTTCTACGACGAGTGCGACCGGCTCGGAATCCTGCTGTGGCACGACATGATGTTCGCCTGCATGCGCTACCCGTCGCACCCGGAATTTCTGAGGCGCGTCCGCGAGGAGGCGGAATACCAGACGCGGCGCCTGCGCACCCATCCCTCCATCGCGCTCTGGTGCGGCGACAACGAATGCATCGGCTCCGTCCACTGGGACGGACCCGACGACGCGGAGCGCCAGCGCCGGCTCTCCCGCTACGTCCGCCTGAACGACGCCGTCGGCGAGGCCGTGCGCGCGGGCGACCCGACGCGTCTCTTCTGGCCGAGTTCGCCCTGCGCCGGGCCCGGCGACTTCGTTTACAACGACGGCGAGTCCGGGCGCGGCGACACGCACTACTGGGCCGTGTGGTTCGGCGGCGCGACGTTCGACGCCTACTACAGGCACCGCCCGCGCTTCTGCTCCGAGTTCGGGTTCCAGTCGTTCCCGTCGCCGGAAACCGTGCGCGCCTTCGCCTCCGCGAAGGACGGCGACCTGAACCTCTACGGCCCGGTCTTCGACCAGCACCAGAAATGCCCCGCCGGCAATTCGAACATCCTCGGCATGTTCGCGCACTACTACCGCATGCCGAAGGGCTTCGACGAGACCCTCTACCTCTCGCAGGTGCAGCAGGCCGAGGCGATCCGCACCGGCGTCGAATGGTGGCGCTCGCTGCGTCCGCACTGCATGGGGACCGTCTTCTGGCAGCTCGACGACGACTGGCCGTGTTCGTCGTGGTCGTCGATCGAATACGGCGGACGCTGGAAGGCGCTGCACTACGCCGCGCGCCGCTTCTACGCGCCGCTCGCCGCCTTCGCGTTTCGTCCCTGCCCCGGTGCCGCGCTGGTGGCGCGCCTCGTGTGGGATCTGCCGCTCGCGGTCGATGCCAGGGTCGTCGTCACGCTCCGCCGCCTCTCCGACGGCTCGCAGGCCGGTCGCTGGACCTTCCGGGAACAGCTGCCCCGCGCCGGCGTGCGGCCGCTTGCGCTTCCGGCCGAAATCGCCGACGCGCTTCCAGACCGCACGGGCCGCCACGCCGGAACGCTCCAAGTCGCGCCAGACCTCGCCTCGACCGAATGTTTCCTGACCGTCGAAACCGAGGGCCACGACGCGCTTGGTCGCGTCTGGAGACATGAAACGGCATTCGCGCTGGAGGCGTGGAAGACGCTCGACCTCCCGCAAAGCGGCATCGCCGTGCGCTCCGTGGCGCCCGCACCGGATGAAAAAGGCGCGTTCGACGTGACGATCGCGGCCAGGGCGCCGTCGTTTTTCGCGTGGGTCGCCGTCGCCGACGACCCGACAGGCGTCTTCTCCGACAATCTCGTCACCGTCCTGCCGGACGCTCCAAAAACCCTGCGCTACCGTCCCGGCGTCCCGACCACGGCCGCCTCGCTCCGCCGCCGCCTTACGCTCATGGATTTGCGCTTGTCGTATTGAAATCATTGCCGGAACAGGGGCGGCTTGCGACGATCGTCGGGCAGGAGCGCGCCTGCGGCGGCGCGGTCTGCAATTCGGGCGTCGTTCTGAAGACGCTCGATCCGTCGTTTGAAGTCCGTGCGTTCGGCAAGGCCGGCCCGGACGAGCATGGGACTGGCTTCTCGCCTTTCTCGCAGAGAAAGGGCTCGCCGTTTCCGGCGAGGCGCGAGACATGGGGATGCGGCCTCCGGCCGCCCCGTAGCCGCTTCTAGGACATGCGGGACCGGCGCGACGGGCGAGAGGACGGGCGGGACCGGCGGGACAGGCGCGACTTGCGCGATCGGCGCCGGTCCCGCTCATCCCGCCAGTCCCGCCAGTCCTTCTGTCCCTGACCTTTCAACTTTTCAACCTTTCAACTTTTGAACCGGCGCAAGCCCAACTTAGCCGAAATCGCGCAAAAAAATCGCTTGCTAAGCAAAAGTCTCTTTGCTAGGCTTTTTTCCAAGCAGAGTCCCATCGGGCTCAAAGCATTCGTCACAATTTTTCGCAACACTTTTCAGACTTTTTGTTGAAATGAACACAGCTGCATCCCCCTCCGCATCCCCCTCCGCGCCGCAGGACGGCATCGCTACGTGGGATCCCAACATGGCGGCGGAAAACGCCGTCGTGGACGAAAACGGAGTCAAATGGATCGACGGGAAGAACCTTCCCCTCGAGGGACGGGTCTTCGACGACGTGGAGCACTGGTTCGATCGGCTCCCGGCGAACGTTTCGACAAGCGTCAACGCCGGCGTCCGCGGCATGAAGCACCACACGGCGGGGATGCAGTTCCGGTTCAGGACGGATTCGAAAACGCTCCGCTTCAAGTGGACGCCATGGAATGCGTCGCGCTTCGCGATGGGCCACATGCCATCGACGGGCGTGAGCGGCATCGACATCTACCGATGGGATGCCGGAAGTGGGCGCTGGCTCCACGAGAAGTGCTTCCGGATGCCGGACGAGGCGAAGGGCGAATTCGCCTTTGACCTGCCCTGGAGCCACGGTGGCCCGTGCCTCGTCTATCTGCCTCTCTACAACGGCATTCGCTCGTTCTTGCTCGGCATCGACGCCGAAGCCACCGTCGAGCCGTTGCCGCCGCGCGCGAGCGGCGTCGAAAAGCCCGTGGTGTTCTACGGGACGTCCATCACGCAGGGCGCGTGCGCGTCGCGTCCGGGAATGGCCTTCGTGAACATCGTCGGCCGCAATCTCGACGTCCCCGTCGTGAACCTCGGATTTGCCGGCTGCGGATGGATGGAACTGGAGATGTCCGATCACCTCGCGCGCATCGACGCGAGCTGCTATGTCCTCGACTGCCTCTGGAACATGGGAAGCACGAGCGTTGGCAACTTGCCGGGCCGCTTCGTCGAGGAGAACTACGAGCCCTTCATTCGCAATTTGCGCGCCAAACGTCCCGGCGTCCCGATCGTCATGGCGGGGCAGTGCAACGTCCGCAACGGCGAGCCAAATCCCAAGGAGAGGTTTGTCAAGGCGCTCTACGACCGGCTCGTCGCCGAGGGATGGCAGGGCCTCGTCTTCCTCCCCGGCACCGGAATGTTCGCCGACGACTCCGAGGGCACCGTCGACGGGTGCCATCCGAACGACTACGGCATGGTCTTCCTCGCGAAAGCATACGGCGCCGCCGTGTCGAAGGCGCTGGGCGCGAACGCCACCTCTCGGGATGGGGTGTGACCAAACTTTGCCAGAACGCAAAGGCCGCAATTGTGCGGGCCGATGTGTCATCTGACGCCGCTGCGCTGCGAGGTGCGGGACATGGGGGCCTCCTCGGGCCGCGCCGCCGCCACTTCTAGGCCCTGCGGGACGGGCGGAAAATCAATTTTGAAGCCACAGAGAACACAAAGACTTTGTGAACTTTGTGCCCTTTGTGGCTAATAACAATTGGCAACTGGCATTGGCAATTGGCAACATTTTCACATTGGCAACATTGGGCGCGACCAGAAACTGTCCATGCAACGG
>DJYI01000040.1 GCA_002448475.1 Verrucomicrobia bacterium UBA6982 | reverse complement strand
GAAGGGTTGAAGGTTGTTTAGTCGCAAAAGACTTTTCAACCTTTCAACCTTTCAACTTTTCAACCTTTCAACTGGGCGAGGCCCAGGACACATCGGCCCGCGTGATTGCGGCCTTTGCGTTCTGTCAAAGTTTGGTCACACCCCACGCAAGACAACGCGGCGAGGCAAAAAAAAGGACCCGCCCCAAAGGACGGGTCCCTGTCGGAACCGAAGCGGATCTGCGTGATCCGCCATGGGTCGGACGGCGGCCTACATCATGTCGCCGCCCATGCCACCGGCGCCGGCGCCGCCATGACCGCAGCCGCACTCCTTCTTTTCGGGAAGGTCGGTGATCATGCACTCGGTCGTGAGCAGCAGACCGGCCACCGAAGCGGCGTTCTGGAGCGCGAGGCGCGTGACCTTCGCGGGATCCACGATGCCGGCGGCGAGCATGTCAACATACTCGTCGTTGCGGGCGTCGTAGCCCTGGGAGCCCTTGGCGTCCTCGACCTTCGCGACGACGAGCGCGGCCTCCTGGCGGCCGGCGTTGTCGACGATCTGGCGCAGCGGGGCCTCCGCCACGTTGTAAACGATCTGCATGCCGACCTTCTCGTCGCCGGAGGCGTTGTCGATGGCGTCCTTGATGGCCTTGCGGGTGCGCAGAAGCGCGACGCCGCCGCCGGGAACCACGCCTTCCTCGACAGCCGCGCGGGTGGCGTGCAGGGCGTCGTCGATGCGGTCCTTCTTCTCCTTCATCTCGACCTCGGTGGCGGCGCCCACGTGGATCACCGCAACGCCGCCGGCGAGCTTGGCAAGGCGCTCCTGGAGCTTCTCCTTGTCGTAGTCGGAGGTCGTGTTGTCGATCTGGACCTTGATTTCCGCGACGCGGGCGGCGATCGCGGCCTTCTTGCCGGCGCCGTCGACGATCGTGGTGTTGTCCTTGTCAACCGTGACGCGGGCGGCCTGGCCGAGGTCCTCGAGCTTGACGTTCTCGAGCTTCATGCCGACCTCGTCCGAGATCACCTTGCCGCCGGTGAGAACCGCGATGTCCTGGAGCATGGCCTTGCGGCGGTCGCCGAAGCCGGGGGCCTTGACGGCGCAGATGTTCAGGGTGCCGCGGAGCTTGTTCACGACGAGCGTGGCGAGAGCCTCGCCATCGACGTCCTCGGCGACGATGAGGAGCGGCTTGCCGGTCTTGGCGACGGCCTGGAGCACCGGGAGCAGGTCCTGCAGGGAGGAGATCTTCTTCTCGTGGATGAGGATGTAGGCGCCTTCGAGAACGGCCTCCATCGTGTCGGGAGAAGTCACGAAATACGGCGAGAGGTAGCCCTTGTCGAACTGCATGCCGTCAACGACGTCGAGCGTGGTCTCCATCGTCTTGGACTCCTCGACCGTGATCGTGCCGTCCTTGCCGACCTTCTCCATCGCCTCGGCGATCTTGCCGCCGATTTCGGTGTCGCCGTTGGCGGAGATCGTGGCGACCTTCGCGACGTCGTCGGGCTTGACCTTCTTGGCGAGCTTCGCCAGCTCGGCGACAGCGGCCTCGACGGCCTTGTCAACGCCGCGCTTGAGCATCGTCGGGTTCGCGCCGGCCGTGACGTTCTTGAGGCCCTCGCTGTAGATGGCCTCGCCGAGCAGCACGGCGGTGGTGGTGCCGTCGCCGGCCGTGTCGTTGGTCTTGGACGCGACTTCGCGGAGCATCTGCGCGCCCATGTTCTCGAACGCGTCGGGCAGCTCGATCTCCTTGGCGACGGTCACGCCGTCCTTGGTGATCTGGGGAGCGCCGAATTTCTTGTCGATGACGACGTTGCGCCCGCCGGGGCCGAGCGTGGACTTGACGGCCTTGGCGAGTTTCTGGACGCCCGCGAGAACGCTCTGGCGCGCGTCGGTGTCGTATTTGAGTTGCTTTGCAGCCATTTGTTTGCCTTGCTTTCTTTGTTTGGTTTCAAGTATCGAGTCTCAGGTCTCAGGTCCCATGTCCCAAAACGTGCGTTTTGCGGCTTGCGACTTGCGACCGGCGGAATCGACGTTAGCCGATCACGCCGAGGAGGTCCTCCTCGCGGACGATCTGGTAGGTCTTGTCGTCGATCTTCACCTCAGTGCCGCCGTATTTGGGCATGAGGACGGTGTCGCCGACCTGAACGTCAAAGGGGACTTCCTTGCCGTCGTCGTCGCGCTTCTTGCCGACAGCGAGAACCTTGCCCTCCTGGGGCTTCTCCTTGGCGGTGTCGGGGATATAGATGCCACCTTTGACTTCTTCTTTGGCTTCGACTGGCTCCACGAGAACGCGGGCGCCGAGTGGACGAATTTTCATTTGTGTGTTTTCTCCTGTTGGAGTTGTTTGGGTTGTTGGGAAATTGATGCGGTCCTACTTCTTTATCTCCTCGAAGTCGGCGTCCACGACGTTGTCGCCGCCGCTCTTGCCGCCCTTGGGGGCGTCGTCCTGCGGAGGCGGGGGCGGCGGCGTGGCGCCGCCGCCCGGGAACGGGCCGGCACCGCCGGAGGCGCCGCCCTGGCCGTAGAGGGCCTCGGACGCCTTACCCATCGCGTCCATCAGGGCCTCGGACGCGCTCTTGATCGCGGCCGTGTCGCCGCCCTTGAGCGCCTCCTTCACCTTGGCCACCTGCTCTTCGACCGGCTTCTTCTGGTCGGCCGTGAGCTTGTCGCCGGCGTCCTTGAGCGCCTTTTCGACCTGATAGACAAGGGATTCGGCCTTGTTGCGCTCGTCAACGGCCTCGCGCTGCTTGGCGTCCTCGTCGGCGTGCATCTCGGCGTCCTTCATCATGCGCTTGATCTCGTCGTCGGAGAGTCCGGAGGAGGCCTTGATCGTGATGTGCTGCTCCTTGCCGGTGCCCTTGTCCTTGGCGGAGACGTTGAGGATGCCGTTGGCGTCGATGTCGAACGTCACTTCGATCTGCGGGACGCCGCGCGGGGCCGGCGGGATGCCGTCGAGGTTGAAGTTGCCGAGCAGCTTGTTGTCGCGGGCGAACTTGCGCTCGCCCTGGAAGACCTTGATTTCGACGCCGGGCTGGTTGTCCGCCGCCGTGGAGAAGACCTCGGACTTCTTGGCGGGGATCGTGGTGTTGCGCTCGATGAGCGGGGTCATCACTCCGCCGAGGGTCTCGATGCCGAGCGTGAGCGGCGTGACGTCCAGCAGGAGCACGTCCTTCACGTCGCCCTTCAGGATGCCGCCCTGAATCGCGGCGCCGACGCCGACGACCTCGTCGGGGTTGACGCCCTTGTTCGGCTCCTTGCCGAAGATTTCGCGGGCCATTTCGACGACCTTGGGCATGCGGGTCGAGCCGCCGACGAGGATGATTTCGTCCGGCTTGTCGATCTTGGCGTCGGAGAGGCAGTTGCGGCAGGGGCCGACGGCGCGGCGCACCGTGGCGTCGGTGAGCTGCTCGAGCTTGGCGCGGGTGAGCGTCGTCTGGAGGTGCTTGGGGCCGGTGGCGTCCGCCGTGATGAACGGCAGGTTGATCTCAGTCGAGGCCGCGCTGGAGAGCTCGCACTTGGCCTTTTCGGCCGCCTCCTTCAGGCGCTGCTTGGCCATCGGGTCGGCGGAGAGGTCGATGCCGTTCTCCTTCTTGAACTCCTCGACGAGCCACTGGATCACGATGTCGTCGATGTCGTCGCCGCCAAGGTGGGTGTCGCCGTTCGTCGATTTCACCTCGAAGACGCCGTCGGCGATCTCGAGGATCGAGATGTCGAACGTGCCGCCGCCGAAGTCGTAAACCGCGATCGTCTCGTCCTTCTTCTTGTCGAGCCCGTAGGCGAGCGACGCCGCCGTGGGCTCGTTCACGATGCGCTTCACGTCGAGGCCGGCGATGCGCCCGGCGTCCTTGGTGGCCTGGCGCTGCGAGTCGTTGAAGTAGGCCGGCACCGTGATGACGGCCTCGGTGATCTTCTCGCCGAGATACGCCTCCGCGTCCGTCTTCATCTTCTGGAGGATCATCGCGGAGATTTCGGGCGGCGAGTAGATCTTGTCGCCGATCTTCACCGCCGCGTCTCCGTTGGCGGCGCGGACGACTTCGTAGGGGACCTTCGCGATTTCGTCGGCCACCTCGTCGTAGCGGCGGCCCATGAAGCGCTTGATCGAGAAAACCGTGTTCTTAGGGTTCGTGACCGCCTGGCGCTTGGCCGCCTGTCCGACGAGACGTTCGCCCGTCTTGGTGAACGCGACGACCGACGGAGTGGTCCGCGCGCCTTCGGCGTTGGGGATGACGACGGGCTCGCCGCCTTCCATCACCGCCATGCAGCTGTTTGTCGTGCCGAGGTCTATGCCGAGTATCTTAGCCATTTTTGTGCCTTCTTTCGTTGAAATGTGTTTGCCGGAATGAAAGCAAGATGCGTGCCAGCCTCTCGGAAGCTGGAAAACGCGGTTAGAGGTGGGACACGATGTCGCACCAATGTCGCACTCCATGTCGCACAAGGTGTGACAAGGGGCACGGCTCCGCTTTACCGTTTTACCGCTTTACCGCTTCTCCGTGTTAAAAATTCACTTTTCGGAGAGGGTCATGGGCGGAACACGAAGGCGCGCTGGACGACGTAGCTTGCGATGAAAAGCGCAAGATCGACGACCGCCTTCACGACCGGCACGGAGACGCCCGGAAACGCCGCGGCGCCGCACTTGGTGAAGAGCCAAGAAAGGAAGAGCAGGACCGCCGCCAGCGCGAGATAGCGCGGCAGGGAGCGCCCGCCGCCGCTCGCGCGCGCCGTTGCCGGGCGGAAGACCACGAAGCGGTTGCAGACGTAGTTGAAAGCGACGGACACGCAGCGGGCTACGGCCACGCAAAGAAAGAGGCGCGCGGGAGCGCCCTCGCGGAAGACGCGCTCGCGCAGGAGGCAGAACAAGCCGATGTCCACCCCGAACGACGCGAGCGACGCCGCCGTGAACGCGGCCGCGCCGAGCAGAAGCGGGCGGCCGAGAACCCTGAGGATTTTCGCGGAATCGACGAGCGGGCGGAAATGGGAGCATTTGTTGCCGTCCTCGTAAACCGTCCGGATGGGAAGCTGCACGAGTTCGCGCCCGCCAAGGACGACGAGCATCCTGCTCTCGAACTCGAAGCGCTCGCCAGGCACGTCCATAAGCTCCCGCATGAACGAGGCCGGGATGCCGCGCAGTCCGGTTTGCGTGTCGAGGAATCGGCGCCCGGTCGCCATTCTGAACAGCGAGCGCATCCAGTTGTTGCCAAACGAGCTGCGCCACGGCACGTCGGGGCCGTCGAACCTGCGGCAGCCCAGCACAAGCGCCTCCGGCTTTTCCTCAAGGGCCCTGGCGCAGGCGAGCACGTCGGCGACCTCGTGCTGTCCGTCCGCGTCGGCAGTCACGCACCCAGTGCATCCGGCGAACGCGCCGGAGCCTTCGAGCAGCGTCGCGAAAGCCGTCTTGAGCGCGCGGCCCTTGCCGCGATTCACATCGTGCCGCACCACTGACACGCCTGTGGCGGCGGCGGCGGCGCGGTCGAACACGGGGGCGGCGGCCGGGCCGCTGCCATCGTCCACAAGCAGGATCGGCGCGTCCGTCGCCGCGCGGAGCGCCGCGACGTATCCCGGCAGACGGTCGTCTGGGTCGAGGGCGGGGATGACGATCGCCACCATGGCTTGTTCGCTAACTGGTCTGTGAGGTGCTCGAAAAGGAGTCGGCCTGCGCCGCCCCGTCCGTGCTGGAACCGGCCTAGACGCCGGAGAAGGCGTTGAAGCCGCCGTCCACCGGGACTACCACGCCCGTGACGAACGACGCGGCGGAGTCGGACAGAAGCCAGAGCACCGTACCGACGAGATCCTCCGGATCGCCGAAGCGCCCCTGCGGGGTGAGCGAGACGATCTTCTTTCCGCGCGCCGTGAGCGAGCCGTCCGTGTTCGTGAGAAGCGAGCGGTTCTGGTCGGTGAGGAAGAATCCCGGGGCGATCGCGTTGACGCGGACGCCGCACTGCGAGAAGTGAACGGCGAGCCACTGCGTGAAGTTCGAGACCGCGGCCTTGGCGGCCGAGTAGGCGGGAATCTTCGTCAGCGGGCGGAACGCGTTCATCGAGGAGACGTTGAGAATCGAGCCGCGCCCGGCCTTGACCATGGACTTGGTGAAGGCCTGCACGGGCAGGAGCGTCCCGAGGAAGTTGAGGTCGAAGACGAACCTGATGCCGGAGGGGTCGAGGTCGTAGAACGTCTTGAGCTCCGGCGCGGCGGCCTCAAGGTCGGCCGGGCTGAGGCGCTCGTTGCCGGTCGTGCCCTTGGGGTTGTTGCCCCCGGCGCCGTTCAGGAGGATGTCCACGGGGCCGAGATCTGCCTCGATGCGCGCGCAGACGGCGTCGAGGGAGTCCTTTTCGAGCACGTTGCAGGCGTAGCCGCGCGCGACGCCGCCATCGGCCACGATGGCGTCCGCGACCTTTTCGGCCTTGTCGGCGTGAAGATCGACTACGGCCACCTTGGCGCCGGCGGCCGCGATGGCGCGCGAAAGCGTCGAGCAGAGGATTCCGCCGCCGCCGGTGACGACTGCTACCTTGTCCTGAAGATCGGTGATGGATGGAAGTTTCATGTCTTTTTGTAAGTCAGTGTCTTTTCGCCAGGTGCCTTTTGGCCACAATGGCCGGGCCGCCTCAGCGGCCGGCCTTGCGGAGTGATTCGGCCCACATCCGCTCGACGCGGCGGCCGTATTCGATGTAAGCCTCGCGGCAGCGCACGGGATCAGGCTTGCCCTGCGGGTCGTGGAACACATGCACGAGGTGCGGCTCGATGGAGATGCCGCCGTCGTATCCGCGGGCGGCGAGGTCGTCGAATATCCGCTGGATTTCGAGCGATCCCTCGTCGGGATACGTGTAGTGCATCTTGCCGTTCTCCATCCTGCCGTCCTTCACGTGGACGTAGGCCACGTGGTCGGCCACGGCGCGGTAGAACTCCCATGGATCCTGCATGGGCCACGGCTCCGCCTTGGTGCGGTCGGCCGTGAAGACGGGGTTGCCGGTGTCGAACACGAGCTTGAGGCCCGGAACGTTGTCCAGGATTTCGAGCGTGTAGCTCCAGCCCATGCCGCCGTAGTTCATGCAGTTCTCGTGGACGGGCTGGAGCCCGGCCGAGAGAAACCTGTCGACGATTTCGCGCATGCGCTCGAACCGGACCTTCTTCATCTGGTCCTCCGGCGGACGGTCCTTCAGCACGGCGTAGCTCATGATGCGCACGAGCTTGGTGCCGAGGCGGACCATCCTGCGGATGGCGCGGTCCGTCTGCTCGAGATCCTTGGCGAAGTCCTCCTCCTTTTCGACCGACTTGCCCCAGTTGGCGATGGCCGAGCCGAAGCAGTTCACGCGGACGCCGGCGGCGTCAAGCGCCGCCGCGACCTTGTCGAACGCCTCGTCGGAGAGGTCGTGGATGTTCGCGCCGTCGATGTTGCGCGACTCGATGTTGGACCAGCCGAGCTCCTTCGTGACGGCTATCTGGCCGGCAATGTCCGGCGCCGCCTCGTCGGCAAAACCCGTGAAATACATGGCTACTCCCCCTTCTCGCGCTCTGCCAGCTCGGCCATGGCAGCCTTGCGCGAGAGCTTGATGCGCCCGCGGTCGTCCACGCCGATGCACTTGACCCACATTTTGTCGCCCTCCTTGCACACGGCCTCGACGGACGGAACCCGCTTGTCGGAGAGTTCGCTGATGTGGCAGAGGCCGTCGATCCCGGGCAGGATCTCGACGAACGCGCCGAACGCCTTGACGCCGGTGACGGTGCCCTCGTAGAGCATTCCCTCCTCCGGCTCGGCGCAGGACTTGTTGATTTCCTTTTCGGCCATGTCCATGGCGTCCTTGCTCGTGGCGTAGATCGAGACCTTGCCGGAGTCATCCTCCGCGATGTCGATCTGCGCGCCGGTGAGAGCCTGGATGGCGCGGATGTTCTTGCCGCCGGGGCCGATGAGAGCGCCGATCTTCTCCGGGTTGATCTGGATGACCTTGATGCGCGGCGCGTTCGGCGAAAGCTCGGCGCGCGGGGCCGGCAGGATCGACTCGATGAAGTCGAGGATCTTCATGCGGGCCACGCGGTCGCGCTCGACAGCCTGCTCCACGAGATCCCACGTGAGGCCGCGGATCTTGAGATCGACCTGGAAGCCGGTGATGCCGTCGCGGGTGCCGCCGATCTTGAAGTCCATGTCGCCGCAGTGGTCCTCCGCGCCGAGAATGTCGGTGACGAGAATCGCCTTGCTCTCGTCCGGCGTCGTGAAGAGGCCGCAGGAAATGCCGGCGACGGGCTTCTTGATCGGGACGCCGGCGTCCATCATCGCGAGGGTGCCGACGCAGATCGACGCCATCGAAGAGGAGCCGTTGGAGCCCATGATCTCGGAAACCATGCGCACCGCGTATTCGTAGTCCTCCGGAACGACTGGCAGAAGCGCGCGCTCGGCGAGGTTGCCGTGGCCGATCTCGCGGCGTCCGGTGGTGCCGAGGCGGCCCACCTCGCCCGTGCAGTAGGGCGGGAAGTTGTAGTGCAGGAAGAACTTCTTCTCGGTCTGGCCGCCGGTGATGGCGTCGATCTCCTGCGCGTCCTTGAGCGGGGCGACGGTGCAGATGCCTAGGCTCTGCGTCTCGCCGCGGCTGAAGATGGCGGAGCCGTGGGCGCGCGGAATGACGCCGACCTGGGCCGCGAGCGGGCGGATGTCGTCGAAGCCGCGGCCGTCGATGCGCTTGCCGCGCTCCAGCACGTTTTTGCGGACGGTCTCGATTTCGAGGCAGTCGGCCATGGCGCGGAACTCCTCGTCCGTCATGTCGGCGAACTTGGCGGCGAGCGCCTCCTTCATCGCGGTCTGGGTGGCCTTGACCGCGTCCTGGCGCGCGAGCTTGCCGGGAATCGTGAGGTCCTCGGCGAGCTTTTCGCCGAATTCGGCGCGCGCGGCGTCGAGCAGGTCCTTGCGGCAGGCGTCGCCGTCCACCACGTGCTTCTCCGGCTTGCCGAGCTTGGCGCGGAGCTCCTTCTGGATCGCGACGATCTTCGAGACGCACTCCTGGCCGAACTTGAGGGCTGCGACGAAATCCTTTTCGGGAATCTCCTTTGCGCCGCCCTCCATCATGAGGAAGCGGTCGGCGGTACCGGAGTAGAGCAGGTCGAGGTCGCCCTCCTGGCGCTGCTTCTGCGTGGGGTTGAGAATGAACTGGCCGTTCACGCGGCCCACGCGCACGGCGCCGATCGGCCCCATGAACGGAATCTCGGAGACGTGCAGCGCGGCGGAGGCGGCGATGACGGAGAGGAAGTCCGGCTCGTGCTCGCCGTCGGCGCTGAGCAGGGTGTTGTTCACCTGCACGTCGTTGTGGTAGCCGTCCGGAAAGAGCGGGCGGATCGGGCGGTCCGTGAGACGGGCCGTGAGGATCTCCTTTTCGGAGGGACGCGACTCGCGCTTGAAGAACCCTCCGGGAAAGCGGCCGCAGGCGTAGAACTTCTCGCGATATTCGCACTGCAGTGGGAAGTAGTCGATGCCCTCGCGCGGCGTCTCGGTGCAGGTGACGGCCGAGAACACCATGTTGTCGCCAAGACGCGCCGTGACGGCGCCGGCGGCCTGCTTCGCGAGAAGGCCTGTCTCAATGACGAGGGTCTGCCCCCCGACTTCACACGAAACCGATATCGTGTTTTCCATTTGTTTTCTCTTTCTTTTCTTGTTGTCTTTCGGGAAAAATGCAAACGCGCCCCCGGCCGGAACGAGTCCGGCCGGTCGGCGCGATACTGGATACCGCCCGAACGGCCGGGGGCGGCGGCTGGTTGCTAGCGGCGGAGGCCGAGCTCCTTGACGAGCGCGAGATAGCGCGGCTCGGCAGTGCGCTTGAGGTAGTCCAGAAGCTTGCGGCGGCGGTTCACCATCATTATGAGGCCGCGGCGCGACGCATGGTCGTGCGCGTTGGTCTTGAGATGCTCGGTGAGATGCTCGATGCGCTTGGTGAGGACTGCGACCTGGACGTCGCTGGAACCGGTGTCTCCTTCGTGCAGCCGGAACGGCTTGGCGGCGGCCTGGATGTCAATTTGGCTCATGGTGTGAGTTTTTGCTTTCTTGTGAAATCGGCGGGGAGAATAGCAAGAAGCCCGTTTGCATGCAACCGGAAAAAATCGCTTGCCCGCGCAAACGCCTCCGCCTATACTCCCCCGCGCCATGTGGAACAAGATAAAAGCCTTTTTCAACAACGACATCGGGATCGACCTCGGCACGGCCAACACCCTGGTGTACGCGCGCGAACGTGGCATCGTCCTAAGGGAGCCGTCCGTGGTCGCGATTCAGGAGGGCACCAAGCGCGTCCTCGCCGTCGGCGAGGACGCCAAGCGAATGCTCGGGCGCACGCCCGGCAACATTATTGCCGTCCGGCCCATGAAGCAGGGCGTGATCGCCGACCCGGACATCACGCAGAAAATGCTCGAGAAGTGCATTTCGAAGGTCAACTCCCACAGCCACAAGCTGCGCAAGCCGCGCGCGGTCATCGCGGTGCCGGGCGACATTTCGCAGGTCGAGAAGACCGCGGTCAAGGAGGCGGCGCTGCACGCCGGCGCGCGCCAGGTGTTCATGATCGAGGAGCCGATGGCGGCGGCGATTGGCGTCGGGCTGCCTGTCTCCGAGCCGGCCGGCAGCATGATCGTCGACATCGGGGGCGGCACGACCGACGTGGCGATCATCTCGCTCTCCGGCATCGTCTATTCGCGCTCCGTCCGCGTCGGCGGCGACGAGATGGACAGCGCGATCATGAACCACATGCGCACGCGCTACAATCTGCTCATAGGCGAACGCACGGCGGAGGACATCAAGATAAAGATCGGCTCGGCCTACAAGCTCGAGCAGGAGCTTGCGCTTGAGGTCAAGGGCCGCGACCTGGTGCGCGGGCGTCCGGTCACGCTGGAGGTTTCCTCGCAGGAAATCCGCGAGGAGGCGCTCAACGACGTTGTCCAGAAGATCGTGGACACGGTGGACATAGTCCTCAACAACGCCCCCGCCGAGCTTTCGGCGGACCTCGTTGACCGCGGCATGACCCTTGCCGGCGGCGGCGCTCTCCTCACCGGCATCGACCGCCGCATTTCTGAGGCGACTCAGCTTCCGGTGTTCGTGGCCGACGATCCGCTCTCGGCCGTGGCCGAGGGCGCGGGCCGCGTGCTGGACGAGCTGGAGTGGCTCTCGCGCGCGTCCGTGCCGGGGTAGCGCCTCTTGAACTCCGGGCGGCGGATCCTTCTTGTCGCGGCGGCGGCCGGAGCGGCCGTCGCCGCGGTTTCGCTCTCTCGCGCGCTTTTCCCCGCTGCCGACGCGGCGGCGCAGGAGGCAAACGCCCCCTGGGGCCGCGCCGTCGCCGCGGCGCGCCGCGCGGCGGCCGTCGTGCGCGACGGGCTTTTTGCCGGTCCCGCCGCGGCGGCTCGCCGCGACGAGCTGGAGCGCGAGGTCGAGAGTTTGCGCGCGGGCGCGGCGGCGCTTGACGCCCTTCGCGCAGAGAACGCCAGGCTGCGGCGGGAATTGGGCTTTGCCGAGTCCGCCGCCGCCCCTGGCGGCCGTCTTGTCGCCTGCGAGGTGCTTTCCGGCGGCGGCGTGGATCCGTGGCGCATGCGCCTGATTCTCTCGCGCGGCACTCGCGACGGCATTGAGCCTGGGCAGACCGTGCTTTCGCCGGAGGGGCTCGTCGGGCGCGTCGTCTCCGCCACCGCGACTTCCTCGCGCGCCATCCCGCTTTGCGACGGCGAGAGCCGCGTCGCGGTCGAAATCCGCTCCCGCTCCGGCGCTCCGGCGCGCGCGATCCTCTCCGGCGGCGGCTTTGCGCGCGGCGACCGCGCCCTTGAGGCGCTGCGCGTGGCCGCCCCATTCACCGCCGACTGGATTGGCAGGAGCGCCGATGTCGCGCCCGGAGATCCCGTCTTCACGAGCGGTCTGGGAGGCGTGTATCCGCCTGGCGTCAAGGTGGGGATTGTTGTTTCCGCGGAGCCGGACGAAACCCGGCTGTGGCAGAGGGCGCGCGTGGCGCCGCACGTTGACTTCCCGGCCCTGCGCAGGGTTTTCGTCCTGGTGCCCGACTCCGACGGAGGAGCGCCGTGAAGGACCGCGCGTGGAGTTCGGTTCTTGTGATGGCGATCGGCGCGGCCGCGTTTGCCGCCGCCGAGCAGTTTCTGCCGCCAAACGCGCGCCCCGCGGCGACTTTCCGCGTCCCGTGGCTCGTCGCCGCCACGTCCTACTGGACAGTATGCCGCGAGGCGCCGTGGGGGCTCGTGGCGGGCGTCTGGTTTGGCGCGGTCTCAGACGCTCTTTCCGGCGCGCCGCCAGGCGTCTCTCCGGCTCTGCTGGCCGGAGCCGCGCGGCTGTGGGACGCGCGGCTGCGCTCGCAGTTCGTAGCCGGCGCCGCCACGACTGCGCTCTACGGCGGAGCCGTCTCCTTTGTCTGCGCGACTGTCTGCTACGTCTCGCGCCGCCTCTGCTGCGCTCTTCCTCCAGTCCCGCCGGTCGCGCTCGCGGCGGGGCTTTTCGGGACGCTCCCGGCCGGCGCGGTCGCCGCGGTCGCAGTCCGCGCCGCGATGGGGCTGCTCGACCGGCTTTCTGACAATGTCGATGAGGACGGCGCGGAGAGGCGCGGCCATGCGCGGGAAGACTGGTAGCGCCGCCAGAAAGGGGGGATCTTCCGCCCGCGCGGCGGATCCGACCGTCGGCGCGCGTCTGCGCCTGGGCGCACTGGCGCTGGTGGAGCTTGCGGCGCTGGGCTTTCTCGCGCTGCGCCTGCACGACGTCCAGGTCCGTGACTCCGAAACATACGAAAGCGCCCAGAACCGCACGTCGCTGCGCCGCGTCAGACTTCCGGCCACGCGCGGGCGCATTCTCGACCGCGAGGGGCGCGTCCTCGCCGACAGCGCCCCGCGATACTGCGCCGCGCTGTATCTCGACGAGTTGCGCGCGCCGGGCCGCTGGAGCAACACCGTGGCCCGCATCGACAAGCGCATCGACGACCTTGCCGCCGTGATCGGCCGCCCCCGCGAAATCGGAACGGACGAAATCTGGACTCATCTCAAGCGCCGCCGCCCAATTCCGCTCGTCGCCTTCCGCAATCTCGACGATCGCGAGATGGCCCGGCTTTCCGAGTGCCCGGAGCCGCTCGCAGGCGTGGGGATCGAAGCCGAGCAGGACCGCACCTACCCCTTCGGCGACCTTGCGTGCCACGTCATCGGCTACGTCGGGCGCGGCACTCCCGACGACTCCGAGGACGCCAAGACCACCTCCGAGCCCGTGCGCGGGCCGGACGAAACCGGGGCGCGATCCTTTGACTTTCTTCTGCCGGATCTTGTCGGTCGCGGCGGCGTGGAAAAGCGCTTCGACCGCGTGCTGTCCGGACGCGGCGGCGCACGGCTGCTGCGCATCGACGCCGTCGGCTACGCGCGCGAGGCGATTCCCGCCGCGCGTCCAGTTCCGGGGCGCGATGTCGTCCTGACGCTCGACGCCTCCGTCCAGCGTCTCGCCGAGGACGCGCTCGGCACCAACCGCGGCGCGGCGGTCGTCCTGGACGTGCGCAGCGGCGACATTCTCGCCCTTGCCAGCGCTCCGCGCTACGACCTGCGCGCCTTCGCGCCGCGCCTGCGCCCCGAGACGTGGAAGGCGCTCCTCGCCGATCGCGACCGCCCGCTTCTGCACAGGGCCGCCTCTGGTCTCTATCCTCCAGGCTCGATCGTAAAGCCGGCCGTCGCGCTCGCCGCGCTCTCCTCCGGAGCGCTTTACGCCGGGGAGTCGCTCGTGTGCGACGGCGCCTTTTCCCTAGGCGCCCGCCGCATCCGCTGCTCCAGCCGCTGGGGGCACGGCGCGATTGGCGTGGTGCGCGCCCTCGCCTCGTCCTGCAATCCGTTTTTCATTGAAACGGGACTGCGCCTCGGCTGGGACGGCCCGCGCGGCCTCCGCTCCGCATACGAGGCGCTCGGTTTCGGGAGCGCGCCCATGCCCGACTCTTCCGCGGGCGTTCTCCCGGATGCCGAGTGGAAGAAGCGCCGCATCGGCGACCGGTGGCGCGACGGCGACACGGCCAACGCCTCCATCGGACAGGGCTTCATGCTCGTGACGCCGCTTCAGGCCGCGCGCTACGCGATGGCGCTCGCCCGCGGCGGCGAAGTCCCGAAACTGCGCCTCGTGCGCGATCCGGGGTCTGGGCTTGCGGAGACGAATCTCGTCATCGAGTCGCGTCTGCCGTGGCATCCGCTCCACGTCGCGCTTGTGCGCGAGGGAATGCTCCAGGCCGTCGAGGGGGCGCACGGAACGGCGCGCCGCGCGCGCATTCCATGGCTGCGCTGGGCGGCCAAGACCGGCACGGCCGAATACGGGCCGCGCAAGGAGAGAAACTACGCCTGGATCATCGCATTCGCACCGGTCGATGATCCGCGCTGCGCGATCGCGGTCGTGGCCGAGGACAGCGACCATGGCGGCCAGACCGCCGCCGCCGTGGCCAGACACATTCTTGTCGGCCTTTATCCGCCGCCGCCAGAGTTCGCCGCCGAGGAGGCTATGCGGACCGCGTCTGAGGCCCACGAGTCTTCGGAATCCGCTGAGGCGGTCGAGTCCGGCGAACTCCAGGTATTTCCGGATTCCGTCGAATCATCCGATTCCGCCGATTCCGATGAATCATCCGGGGCGGCCGATCTCACCGGGTCGCCCGACGAGCGGTAGCGCCGCCCTTGCGCCGGCGCCCGATTACGGGCCAGCGGCGGACTTCGACGCCGCGTGGAGTGGATCGCAGCACGAGCCGAAGGCCGTCTCCGTCTCCGCCGATGCGCATCGAGGACGGCTCCGCGCCCGTGGAAAAGCGCGGCGTCTGGCGCGTTGCCTCGCTCCTTCCGACCGAGACTTGCACTTCCGAGCGCACGGACAGCAGTCGCACCTCGAAGTCCGCGCCCGGCGCCGGCGCGAGCAGCAGATTCACCGGACTTCCGCGCTCTGCGGCGAGACGCGCCGCGGCGGCGAATGCGTCGGCATGAATCGCCGGATCCGGCGCAAGCGGGTCCGGCGCCCCCGTGACGTCGGGGCGAAAGGCCGCCGCCGCCAGGCGCGAGAGCCACGCACGGAAACCGTCGAGCGCGGCCATACGCGCCCGAAGCAGTAGCGCGTAGCCGCGCGCGGACGCCGGCCCCAGCGCGATTTCCACGCCGCGCGCCAGGACGGCGCGCAGGCGCAGACGGAG
The DNA here is from genome assembly GCA_002448475.1 of Verrucomicrobia bacterium UBA6982. Classification (GTDB taxonomy): domain Bacteria; phylum Verrucomicrobiota; class Kiritimatiellia; order RFP12; family UBA3636; genus UBA3636. Next base: position 6,737 of record DJYI01000040.1, on the reverse strand, counting down.
AGGGCGGCCGCTGGGCGCGCTCCGATTCGCCGACTTTCCCGCCGCGATCTGGCGGGCGGCGGCGCGCAGGCGCAAAAGCACCAAGGCGCGCGAAACCCTCCGCGCAAGGAAGGATGGCGCCTTGCGCGGGGACTGCCGGAGCCCGGCACCGTCCGCCTTTTGATTTTTTCGCATGATCCGGCGCGAAATGCTAACACAAGCCCCATGGCCTGTCGCATGTCGTCACGGAGAAATCGCTTGCGCGCGCCGGGGCGGGGATGGTAGTATTTTCCCAAATCCGACTCCCGGCGCAATCCGCCGGAGAAACTTCGTAAACACAATCAGAAAAAAGGTCAGGAAATGGCAAGGAAAACCGAAAACCCCGGCAGTTCAGCCCTCGATTCCGTCATCGCCCAGATACGCAAGGAGTTCGGCGAAGGCGCCATCATGAAGCTTGGGGAGGTCGAAACCCAGAAGGGCGTTCAGGTCATCTCCACCGGGTCTTTCGGCCTCGATATGGCGCTCGGAGTGTGGGGTCTGCCGCGCGGCCGCATCGTCGAGCTCTACGGTCCGGAATCCTCCGGCAAGACGACGCTGGCGCTCCATGTCATCGCGAACGCGCAGAAGGCCGGCGGCATGGCCGCGTTCATCGACGTGGAGCACGCGCTCGACCCGCAATACGCAGGGCGCATCGGCGTCGATCTCGACAACCTTCTCGTCGCGCAGCCGACGACGGGCGAGGAGGCTCTCAACATCGCCGAGTCACTCGTTCGCTCCGGCGCGCTTGACGTCGTCGTGGTGGACTCCGTGGCCGCCCTTACGCCAAAGGCGGAACTGGAAGGCCAGATGGGCGACAGCCACGTCGGAATACAGGCCCGCCTGATGAGCCAGGCCATGCGCAAGCTCACCGCGCTGCTGGACACCACGAAGACGCTTTGCATCTTCACGAACCAGATTCGCGAAAAGATCGGTGTCATGTTCGGCAATCCGGAAACAACCCCCGGCGGGCGCGCGCTGAAGTTCTACGCTTCGGTCCGCCTCAATATCTCCCGCATCGGTGCCATCAAGAACGCCGCCGGCACGATGATCGGCAACAGGACGCGCGTGAAGGTGGTCAAGAACAAGGTCGCGCCGCCGTTCACAGAGGCCGAGTTCGACATTCTCTACGACCGCGGCATCTGGTGGGCCGGATCGCTTCTTGAAGCCGCGATCAAGCAGGGTCTGGTCGTGAAGCGCGGTTCATGGCTTAGCTACGGCAACGACCAGATCGGGCAGGGTTCGCAGGCCGCGGCGCAGTTCCTTGAAGACCACAGGGACCTCGCGGACAAGCTCGCCGCGCAGATGCGCGGAGAGGTCCCGGCCGAACCCGCCGCGGAGGCCGCCCCGCCGCCCCAGAGGGTGTAGCGGTGGACGAGTCAACCGAGCAGAAGCCCGTCGCGCCAGCGTCCGACGCGCCGCGCGACGTTGTCCCGGACTTGCCGCAGGAGCCGCCGCCGCTTCCGCCGGAAGCGACCGGCGCCGCCCCGGGCATTGCGCAGTCCGGCGATGGCGCAGGCGATGGCGCCGCGCCGCCTCCGCAGGATCCGCCGCTGGATCAGCCGCAGGACCAGCCCGCGACATCCCAGCCGCCCCAGCAGGACCAGCCCGCGACACAGGATCAGAAGAGCGAAAACGGCAATGCGGCGCCGCCCACTGGCGCCGCGCCCTCCGAGACGGCGCCTTCGTCCGAATCCTCTCCGCCGCCCTCAAACTCCGCCCAGCGCAAAAACAGCCTTTGGGGCGCCTTTTTTTCGATTCTGCTGCTTGCCGCGCTCATCTGGGGATACTGGTTCGACGGTTCGTCCGGCGAACAGGTTCGCGACATCGAATACGCACCGGACTTCATCGCGCTCGTCGAGGCTGGATGCGTCCCTCGCGTCCAGATCGTCCGCAACGACACTTTGAGCCAGATAAGCGGAAAAGTCCGCCACCCTACGGCCGTCGCCGCTTCCGGGCGGGGCGCGCTCACCGTGCGGGCTGCAAGCGGGAATGCAATCTCCCCTGGCGATCCGCCGCGGAGCAGCGGTGCGGACTCCGCGGACGAGCCGCTGTCAGGCGAACCGCTTTCCGACAAGGCGACCTTGTCAGAGTCCCCGACTCTTGCCGCTCTGCTCGCCAAATATCCAGACGGCACGCCATTCCGCGTCAACGCGCGCGAGTCCGACGCCATGGAGGCGCTTCTTGTGGCGAGGGGCGTGGCATACGAATGGAAGCGCCAGGACACCCGCCTGGCGTTCATCATCGCACAGATTCTTCCGACGCTTCTGTTCTTCGGCCTCGTCTATTTCTTCTTCTATCGCGGCATGCGCGGTCGCGACGGCCTCGGCTTCGGAAAAAGCCGCGCCATCATCGCCAACCCCGATCAGAAGGGCCGCGTCACGTTCAAGGACGTGGCCGGATGCGACGAGGCGAAGGAGGACGTCGTCGAGGTGGTCGAATACCTCAAGAATCCAGGCAAGTTCGGCCGTCTCGGCGGCAAGATGCCCCGCGGAATACTTCTGTCGGGCCCCCCGGGCACCGGAAAGACGCTTCTCGCAAAGGCCATCGCGGGCGAGGCTGGAGTTCCGTTCTTCTCCATCAGCGGCTCCGACTTCGTTGAAATGTTCGTCGGCGTCGGCGCCAGCCGCGTCCGCGACATGTTCGTGCAGGCGAAGAAGCATTCGCCGTGCCTCGTGTTCATCGATGAAATCGACGCGGTGGGACGCCGCCGCGGCGCCGGCATCGGCGGCGGGCACGACGAGCGCGAGCAAACTCTCAACGCGCTGCTTGTCGAAATGGACGGCTTCGGCTCAAACAGCGGCATAGTCGTCATCGCCGCCACGAACCGCCCCGACGTTCTCGATCCGGCGCTGCTGCGCCCAGGTCGCTTCGACCGCCAGCTTGTCGTGGATCTTCCAACAATGGAGGGGCGCCTAGCCATCCTCAAGGTCCACGCCGCGAAGGTCAAGCTGGCGCCGGGCACGGATCTTTCGAAGATCGCACGCGGCACTCCAGGCTGCTCCGGAGCGGATCTGGCGAACATAGTGAACGAGGCCGCGCTTGTCGCCGCCCGCGCCGAAAAGCCGGGCGTGGACGAGGACGACTTCGAGGCAGCCCGCGACAAAGTCCTTTGGGGCAAGGAGCGGCGCAGTCATGCCATGGACGACGAGGAAAAGCGTCTGACCGCCTATCACGAGGCCGGCCACGCCGTGTGCGCCGTGCTGGAAAAGCACGCCGATCCAGTCCACAAGGTCACGATCATTCCCCGCGGCATGGCGCTTGGCCTCACGGCCTTTCTCCCGAAGAAGGACCGCACTCACTACTCGCGCTCGCAGATTCTCGCCGACCTTGTCGTGGCCATGGGCGGGCGCGCCGCCGAGGAGACTTTTCTCGACGACGTTTCAACCGGTGCGCGCCAGGACATAAAGCAGGCCACGCAGCTTGCGCACTCCTACGTCTGCGACTGGGGCCTTTCCGACGCCCTTGGGCCGCGCGCCTACGGAAAAAACGAGGAACTCGTGTTTCTCGGCGCCGAGGTGAACCGGACCCAGGATTACAGCGAGGAGACGGCCCGCAAGATCGACGCCGAAGTGGACGTTCTTCTGCGCAACGCGCACGAAATGGCGCTGGAGCATCTGCGCAGCCACCGCGACGCAGTCGAGGCTCTTGTGAAGCTTCTTCTCGAAAAGGAAACCGTTGACGGCGACGCGGTCGAGGCTCTCGTCAACCCGAAGACATGACCGAAGCGCCCACAACGGAACCTGACGCCGTCGCTAAGGCTCTCGGCCACTCCTTTCGCGATCCGAATCTGCTGCGGACGGCCCTGACGCACCCTTCGTGGTCCTGCGAACATCGCGACGACCCGGACAACCAGCGCCTTGAGTTCCTCGGCGACGCCGTTGTCGGCCTTCGTCTGGCGGAGCGTCTTTTCGAACGTTTCCCTGACGCCCGCGAGGGCGAGCTGACGCGCATGCGGGCCTCTTTGGCAAGCGGCGAGGCGCTCGCCCGCAAGGCTGACGCGCTTGGTCTCGGCCATGCGCTGCGGCTTGGACGCGGCCAGGTCCGCGAAGGCGGCGACTTCAACGTCCACAACCTCGCCGACGCCATGGAGGCAGTCCTGGGCGCGGTTTGCGCCGATGCCGGCTACAATGCCGCCGCCGCCGTTTTCGACCGCCTTTTCGCCGACGAGATATCAGCCCTGCGCGCCTCTCCGCCAGGCAGCGAAAATCCTCGCTCCGAACTCCAGATTCTCGCCAGCCGAAAATTCGGCGAGATGCCGCAGTACACCGATGTTTCACGGGAGGGATCGGACAGCGCCCCCGTTTACACCGCCTCGGTCGTCATCGCCGGGCGTTCGGCCTCGGGGACTGGCCGCACGAAGCGCGGCGCTCGCGCGGCGGCCGCCGCCGCGATGCTGAAATCCTTGCGCGCCGCCTCCGGCGCCTGCGTCGCGGCTCTTGCGGCGTCATGCCTGCTTTGCGCAGGTTGCTCCGGCAAGCGCTCGGCGGAATCCTCCGCCTGGGAGAAGCTTCCTCCAGACGCCGGAGTCAGGATGTATGCATACGACGACGAATTGACGTCGATTTCGCCGCGCGACGCAGGCACCGAGGGGGCGGCAAAGGCGTCAAGGTGGATCGCGCAGCAACTGCGTCAAATGGGCTACAGGCCTGTCGCAGACTGCTGGACTGAATCGACCTACACCGGCCGTCGCACGTTCTGCAACGTCTGGGCAGAATACAGGGGAAGGTCGCGCAAGACCGTTGTGCTTGGTTCGCACTACGACACAAAGTCCGGAATACCAGACTTCAAGGGCGCGAACGACGGCGGTTCCTCGACGGCCGTTCTTCTCGGTCTGGCCGAACACCTCGCGGAAACAAAGCCGGACCTCAAATACACTGTCCGTTTCGCCTTTTTCGACGGGGAGGAGTCCGTCGGCAGTTATCGCGAGGATGACGGCCTGCACGGCTCGCGGCGAATGGCCTTCGAGTTCGTCGGGCGCCGAAACGCCGGGGAGGAGGGTGGAAACCCGCTTGTTGCGTGCATTGTCGCCGACATGGTTGGCGACAGGCGTCTCGCGCTCGACATCCCGCGAAACGTCACGCCATGGCTCGCCACGGCGGCCATCAAGGCGTCGCTGGCGCTAAAGGACGCCTCTCCACCGGTGTCCATCGCCAACACGGTGATCGTCGACGACCACGTTCCTTTCGTTCTGCTCGGCTTTCCCGCCATCGACCTGATCGATTTCGACTACGGATCCGCCCCCGGCCGCCACGACTGGTGGCACACTGCCGAGGACACGATGGACAAGATAGACGCCGGGTCCCTACACCGCACGGCGACTCTGCTGCTCGCCATTCTGTCCCGCATAGAGCGCGGCGACGACGTCCCTCAGGCCATCGCCGAGCCATAGCGCCGCTGCGCCCCGGCAGCCGATTCGCCACTGGCGGGACACATTGGCGCGGACCTCGCGGTCGCCAACACGACACCACCTAAAACATGCGCGCGTTTGCCGCCTCAGTTCTGAAGAAAACCGACTCGATTCTCGGTCCGGTCGCCTGTTTCGCGCTTTCGCGCGCGCAGCGCGAGCCGGAAGCGCGATCTCTGGCCGACTTCCCGTCCGGCGCTTCGGTTCTCGTGGCGCGCCCTGGCGGAATAGGGGACGCCACGCTGCTTCTGCCATGTCTCGCGGCGCTCCGCGCGGCTTTCCCGCTGTCTCCCGTGGATGTCCTCTGCGAATCGCGCAACGCGCCAGTCTTCGCCGCCTCCGGAATGGTGCGCCGCGTTCTGCGCTACGACGCCGCGCCGTTTTCAGTCCTGCGCGCGCTTCGCCGCGGCGGGTGGTCCGTATTTTGCGACACAGAGCAGTTCCACCACTGCTCGGCCGCGATGGGAGCGCTGGCCAGAGTTCCGGTTCGCGTCGGTTTTGCCGTTAATCCGACGCGTCTCGGCCTTTATTCGCGAACTGTTCCGTATGATTCGACTGGACGCGAAACCGACCAGTTCGCCAGAGTGTTCAGCTCCGCCGCCGGTCGCGACCTTTCTCCGCCGCCACTGCGCGGTCTGCTTTCGGCTGAAAGACTTCCCGAACCGCCTCCCGGGCTTCCTCCTCGCTTCGCGGCGATCCATGTCGGCGGGTCCATCGCCAGCAAGAGATGGTTCCCTTCAAATTGGACCGCTCTCGCGGAAATCCTCCGCAAGGAACACGGCCTCGCCACGGTTTTTGTCGGATCGCGATCGGACGCGCTCGGTGCCGCCGCCGCGATAACCGCGGCGAACTCCGACGCTCTTAGTCAATCGGCGCGCCATGAGCCCGACACGTCAAGAGCAACGCCGACAATCGACATGTGCGGAAAACTGCCTCTGGAGCGGACTGTTTCGGTATTGGCCCGCGCAAGCGTCATGGTCGGGCCTGACTCCGGTCTGGCGCACCTGGCGGCTGCCGTAGGAACACCTGTTGTGGCGCTTTTCGGCCCCGGCGATCCGGCGAAGTGGGGTCCTCCGCCGGATGCCGGCTTTGTGGTTCGCGCCGGCGTTCCGTGCTCGCCATGCTCGATGTATGGAGTCACCAAACCATGCCGCCGCGCGTGGTGCATGGAAAAGATAACCCCGGAACAGGTCGCCGCAGCCGTCACCCGCGCCTTGCATTTCCGTTAGACCGTTGGACCGTTAAACGGTTAAACGGTTAAACGGTCAAACGGTTAAACGGTTAAGGGTGTGACCAAAAACTGTCCATGCAACGG
>DJYI01000044.1 GCA_002448475.1 Verrucomicrobia bacterium UBA6982 | reverse complement strand
ACGATGATGAGCAGCGACGTGCCGCCGAAGAACGACGCGATGCCGTAGGGAATGCGCCCCTCCTTCATCAGCAGCGACGGCAGAATGGCGATGAGGACGAGCCCGCACGCGCCGATAAGCGTCACGCGCGTCATCGTCATGTCGAGAAACTCCGCCGTGGGCATTCCAGGACGTATTCCCGGCACATAGCCGTTGGTGCTCTTCAGGTCGTCCGCTATGCGGACCGCGTTGAACTGCGTGGCGACCCAGAAGAACGAGAAGAAGAGGATCAGCAGCGCGTAGGCGACCAGATACGGAAGCGTCGGGTCCTGATACCCGTTGCGCAGGTCGTTGCCGAAAGTCTGGAGCCACTGGAGAAACGGGAACTTCTCCCCGTCCACATGGGCGAACACCCACCCGACGACCGTGAGGATCGGGCCGGCGAAGATGATGGGCATGACGCCGCCGAAGTTCACGCGCAGAGGCAGATACGTGCTCTGCCCGCCGGAGACGCGACCGTGAACCGCGCCGCGCGCCGTGTGAAGCGGAACCTTGCGGACTCCGTCCGTAAGAAGGATCGTTCCGGCGAACACGACGAACGCCAGCAGAAGCAGGAACACCAGAGTGAAGATGTTGAACTCCGCGGGCTGACCGCCTGAAGACGTGAACTTCAGCGCCGTCTCCCAGAGCGCGTGCGGAAGGCGGGCGCAGATGTTCACCATGATGATGACGCTCATCCCGTTGCCGACGCCCCGCTCCGTGATCTGCTCGCCCAGCCACATGACGAGCATCGTGGCGGAGGTCATCGCAAGCACCGTAAGCAGCTCGAAGCCGAACCCGCGCATGGGAACGACAGGGACCCCGGCCGCGGTCATGCCTTCGAGCCAGCGGGCGATGGCGAACGACTGCCCCGCGCAGAGCGCCAGCGTCAGGTAGCGGGTCGTCTGCGTCAGCTTCTGCCGCCCTGGCTCGCCTTCGCGCGCCATCTTCTCCAGAGACGGGATGATGGCCGTCATGAGCTGGATGATGATGCTGGCGTTGATGTATGGCCAGATCGACAGAGTGCCGACGGCGCAACGCGACAGGGCGCCGCCGGTGAAGAGGTCGAACATTCCGACAAGTCCGCCCGCCGCAGCCGCGTTCTGGTTGATCATGGCGGTCATGGCCGCGCCGTTCACGCCAGGAGTCGGGACAATGGCGATAAGGCGGCAAAGTGCAACGAGGGCGAGGGTGAAGACCAGACGAACGCGAAGCTCCTTGATCTTCCAGATATTGGCGAATGCTGACATGGTGGGCCTGTAAATCGGGTTGAAAAGCCTGAAACTGAAAAATTCGGGCGGGATTCTACCTCATCGCGCGGAAAAATGAAAGGGGGTGCCCGCGTTTCGGATTCGTGGCCGCAATTGTTGCCTCCGGAGGGGGAAAGTGGTATCGTGCGCTCGTTTCAACGCTACGAGGTTTTCCATGCGTCTTCCTGTTTCCTGGCTCGCCGAGTTCATCGACATTTCGGACCTTTCCGAACAAGAACTAGCGGACCGCATCACGTTTGCCGGCATCGAAATCGAGGGCATCGAGCGCGTCGGCGTGGATTTCACCGGCATTTGCGCCGCCCTTGTCGAGTCGTGCGAGCCCCATCCCAACTCGGACCACCTCCACGTCTGCACCGTTTTCGACGGCGCCGAGCGCCTGCAGGTGGTCTGCGGCGCGCCAAACTGCCGCGCCGGTCTCGTGACGCCACTGGCCCACGTCGGCGCGAAGGTTCCAGAAGGCGGCGAAACGCTCAAGAAAGGAAGGCTTCGCGGCATCGACAGCTTCGGAATGCTCTGTTCGCCGCGCGAGTTGAAGCTCTCCGGCGACCACTCCGGGATCATGGAGCTCGATCCCTCGGTGAAGCCCGGAACCCCCCTTTCCGAAATATTCGCCGACCAGAAGCCGGAGACCGTCTTCGACGTGGAGATCACATGGAACCGCGGCGACTGCCTTTCCATTCTCGGCATCGCGCGCGAGTTTTCCGCCATTCTCGGCCGTCCGCTCAAGATGCCGGCAGTGGATTTTCCTGAACTCCCGGACGTCTCCGCGGCGGATCGCTGCTCCGTGTCGGTCGAAAACTCCGACGGCTGCCCATACTACTCCGCCCGCGTCCTCCCCCGCGTGGAGCGCCTCCCCTCCCCCGACTTCATGCGGAAGCGCCTTGAACTGTGCGGCATGCGCTCCATCGACGTCGTCGTCGATGTGGCCAACTACGTAATGCTCGAATGCGGGCAGCCGCTCCACACGTTCGACTACCGCCGCGTCTCCGGGGGTTCGATCGTCGTGCGCAACGCCCGCGAGGCGGAGCGCATCAGGACGCTCGACGGCGAGGATCGCGCCCTCGATCCCTCGATGCTCCTCATAGCCGATCCCAATGGGCCGCTGGCCGTCGCGGGCGTCATGGGAGGCGAAGGCTCGGAAATCGAGCCGGACACGTCTTCGGTCCTTCTCGAAGCGGCCGCGTTCTCCGCCCCCGGAATAAAACGCACGGAGACCACGCTCGGGCTCCACACCGAAGCGGCGCACCGCTACGAGCGCGGAGTGGATCCGTTCCTTCCGGACTGGGCCAGCCGCCGCGCATGCCATCTTCTCTGCAAATACGCGAACGCGACCGTCGCCTCCGGGGTCGTCTGCGCCGACACGCGCCCCAAGGAGCCCACGCGCCTGCGGCTGCGCTTCAGGCGCGCGACCGACGTGATCGGCATGGACATCCCTGCGGAGCGCCAGATCGCGATTCTCGCTGGTCTCGGATTCGAGATCGAGGAGCGGGACGCCGATTCGGTCGCGGTCAAAGTCCCGTCATGGCGCCTGGACTGCACCGCGGAGTGCGATCTTGTCGAGGAAATCGCCCGCATGAACGGGCTTTCCGCGCTGCCTGACGTGGTTCCATCCTCCACGGTGGTTCCGGGAGTCGATGACTCCACCCCGCGCGCCGCCACGCTTTGCCGCCACGTTCTGGCCGGCCTCGGCTTTTCGGAGGTCATGAACTACTCGTTCTCCTCGCCGGCCGTTCTGGACGCCTTTTTCGCCTCTCAGGCCGCCAACCGGGTCGTTATCCCCAACCCCGTCAGCGCCGACCACTCCCAGCTTCGCAATTCGCTTCTACCGCAGGTTCTCTCGAACCTCGCCTACAACCAGTCGCGCGGAGTCTCCACGGCGGCCGTGTTCGAGATGGGGCGCACTTTCGCCATCGGTCCGGACGGCAGGCCGTCGGAGGACGACCGCGTGTGCGCGGCGGTGATGGGCTTTGCTGGACGCGACGGCACCGACCGCATGCGCAAGGTCGAGCCGCGCGAGTCGCTCTCGTGGCTCCGCGGCGCCCTGGAGGCGCTCTGCGACGCGCTGCACGCCCCGGCTCTGCGCCTGGAGGCGCGCGACGCCGATGGCTTCGAGCCTGGCTTCTGCGCGACAGTGTTCGTGGCCGGACGGCCTGTCGGCGTCTTTGGCCTCGTGAAACAGTCCACGGCGCGCAAGCACCGCATAGCCTCGCCCGTCGCGATGTTTGAAATCCGCCGGGCTCCGATTCTGGCCAACGCCTTCCGCGTGGCCAAGGCGAAGGATGTCCCGACTCTGCCCGGCACCGAGCGCGACATAGCCCTCGTCGCGCCTGCCGGCGTCACGCACGAGACGATCGAAAAGACGATTCGCAAGGCCGGGCCGAAGGAACTTGCGGGCGTGACGCTGTTCGACGTCTTCCGCGGCAAGCAGCTTGGCGAGGGGAGGACGTCCCTTGCGTATCGGCTGCTCTACCGCGCTCCTGACAGGACCCTCAAGGACGACGAGGTCAACCGCTTCCACGAGGAAATCAAGACCGTCCTTCGCAACAAGCTGAAGGTCGAAATCCGCTAGCGCGGCGCGCCCCGAAAGGGCCGCGTCCGCCTGAACTCACTCCGCTTCCGTGTCCGAAGAGCAGAAATCAGAAGAACCGCCGGATCTCGCGCTGGAGCGCCTCGCCCTTGAACGCGAGCGCATGGCGCTGGAGCGGGAGCGCCTCGACGAGCGCGAACATCGCCTCGACGAACTTGAGGCCGCGCTATCGCCCCGTGACGAACGCGCGATTCCCCTCTCGCCCGCGGCGCTTTGGCTCGCCGCCGTCGTGTGTCTGCTCCTTGGCGCCCTGGCCGGCGCGGCTGTCGGATGGGACGCCGGGCGCAGCAAGGCGCCGCCGCCGCGCAAGGTTCTCGTGAGCCGCCAGTTCCTATCCCTCCTCGCCCGCTCGGGCGGACTTCCTCCCGGATCCGCCGACGACGAGTCCTCGTCCGCCCCATCGGACTCCCGCGGCTGGATTCCCGCCGCGCGCACGTTCTTCCCCGAAAACGGACTGCTAATCCGATGAAAACGCCGAACCGCCGCCCACGGGTGCTGTTCATCGCCTCGCAGCCGTATTTCCAGTGGCGCGGCTCCCCCATCAGGCTCGGCTACGACGTAAGGGCCCTGTCTGAAAACGGGATGGACGTCGATTTCCTCACGCTTCCGATCGGGCAGGACCGGCCAGTCCCAGGCGTTCGCATCGTCCGCGCGCCAAACCTGTTTTTCGCCAGGGACATCGCCATCGGCCCGTCGCCGCTGAAGCTCGCATTCGACGCCGTCATGGCCGTCGAGGCGCTCGGCATGTCCGTCCGTCGCCGATACGACGTTTTTCACGGCGTGGAGGACTGCGGCGCGCTCGCCCTCGCGCTCGCCCGACTCTTCCGCGCCAGAGCGGTTTTCGAGAAGCACAGCGACGCGGCCAGCTACGGCGGCGGAGCCGTCGTTCGCGCATACGCCGCGGTGGAGCGGTTCGTGATGCGCCGCGCCGACGCCGTGATAGGCACCGGTCCGGGACTGGTCGCGCAGGTGGATGCGCTTGGTTCCGGGACGCCCGCATTTTGCGTAAGCGACATCCCCTCATCCCTTGAGGAGCCGTCGCGCGACGCCACGGCCGCGGCTCGCGCGCGGCTCGTTCCCGACGGCG
>DJYI01000073.1 GCA_002448475.1 Verrucomicrobia bacterium UBA6982 | reverse complement strand
CGGCCGGAGGCCGCACCCCCCAGCGCCGCGGGCAAGATGCCCGCGCTCCCAGGGGACTTCCAGCCCGCAAATGCGGCGCGGCCGGAGGCCGCACCTCCTGGCCAGCCCCCACCAATCGCCCCGTGTGCGCCCGCCGTGCAAACGGCGGGTCCCTACGGCGTCTGCGCCCACCTGCACCGCGTGAAAGACCCGGCCGAGCGCGCCGACGAGTGCCGCCGCATCGCCGCGGCTGGCATACGGCGCGTCCGGTTTGATCTAGAGTGGTGGCGCGTCCAGAAGACGCCCGGCGCGCCGCTCGACTTCGCTCACTACGACGCCGTCATCGCCGACGCCGAGGCGGCGGGCCTCACGGTCCTGCCCATCCTCTTCGACATCCCGAAGTGGGCCGAGCCCGTGTGGGAGCATCTCGACGCCTGGTCGAACTTCGTCTCCGGCGTCGTCTCGCGCTATGGCGAGCGCTTCCCCGACATCGAAATCTGGAACGAGGAGAACCTCCGCCATTTCTGGAAGCACGAGCCGAACCCCGCGCTCTACGCCAAAGTCCTCAAGGTCGCATGCACCGAGGCGAAGGCCGCCAACCCGCGCGTCCGCGTCCTTTTCGGCGGCACGGCCGGCGTTCCGCTCGACTTCATCCGCAAAGCGTATGAAAACGGCGCGGCTTCGTCCTTCGACGCCTTGTGCGTCCATCCATACTGCCATCCGCGCCAGCCGGAAGGTTCGCTCGACGCGCAGCTTGAGGCGCTCCGCGCGCTCATGGCGGAATTCGGCGACGCGGAAAAACCCGTCGTCATCACCGAACTTGGCTGGCCGACGCACGACGCGCGGCTTGGAGACGTCGGCGTCGTTCAGGCCGGGCTCCGCGTCGCGCGCCCGGAACAGACTTCATGGCGGGCTGCCTACGCCGCAACGGAAGCCGGCGCGGAAATTCACGCCGAGCTCCTGCAGGAGGCGCTGCCGCCCGGCTCCACGTGCGAGGCGTGTTCCGGGGCGCGTCTGCGCGAGCGGTTGGCCGCGGGCGACGTCGATGTCGTGATATACCCGTTCGACGAGACGTTTCCGATAGACACGTTCCCGGAGGTTCTTGCGTTCGTGCGGCGCGGAGGAGTCCTCGTGGATGTCGGAGGCATGCCGCTGTGGTTCGGCGTCAGGGAGCCGTCGCCCGGGGTGTTCGTTCGCATCGAAGACAAAACCGGCGAGGCGACTGCGCCGATGCGCAGGGAACTTCGCATCGCCGAGGCCGCGAACTGGACCGATCCGACGCTGCCGCGCGAGGCGAACAGGGCATTCCCGACCGCCGCCGCCGTGGCGGCCGGCTTCAAGGGCGACCCCGCCGGCGAGTTCGCCACGCGCTACCAGACTCCGGCGCTTCTCCGTGAAGGCGACGAGTTCGTCCCGCTGCTCGTCGCTAAGGACTCTGAAGGCCGCGACGTCGCCTCCGCAAGCGTCACGCGCCTCGCTGGCGGCGGAATCGTGATCGTTTCCGGGTCGAAAAAAAGCGGCGCCGCCGGATCGGCCGGAGAGGGCGGACAGGCGAGGTTTCTCGTGCGCGCCATGGCAATGGCCTTTGCCGAGGGCGTGGAGCAGTATTTCTGGTATGAATTCCGCGGCCGCGAGATCGACCCGCACTACAGCGAGCACCACTTCGGCCTCACGCACAGGGACTTCTCGCCCAAGCCGGCGCATGGCGCCTGTTCGACCTTCATCGCGATGCGCCCCGCTGGGTCCGTGCAGGCGCCCGGTCCGTGGCGCGACGAAGAGCGGCGGCTTTTCTTTCCGCAGTGGACGCGCCCCGACGGCACCAAGGCCGGCGTCGTCTGGAAGATCGGCGAACCGCAGCGCATGAAATTGCGTTTCACGGATGCGGCAACGCTCGACGGGCCGCCCGGCTGTCGGCCCCTACCGGAGGCGGGGGCAGGATGTGGCGACGACGCCTCGTCGTCGCTTCCCGGCATCCGCTTCTTCGACATCTTCGGCAATCCCGTCCTGCCAGATGACGCCGACGATGACGGAAACTGCACTCTGACTGTCTCGGAGTCGCCGATCTTCTTCAGTGGCGGAAACCTGGCCGCCGCCGAATAGCCGCATGACCATGCGCCACTTAACGGCGCAACTTTCGCAGGTCATGGCGAGCGCTCGCCATGCTGGCAATAATGAGGGCAATGGTTTATCCTTGCCGCCATGCAAGCAACAACGCGCCTGATGGCGGCGGCGGCCGCCGCCCTTCTGGTTTCCGCGCCCGGCGATGTCGGGGCGTGGTCGCTTTTCGGCTCCGCGAAGCGCGACCTCTTCGACAAGGCCGGAGCGCAGGCCGCATCGGCCGAAGCCGCCCACGCCGAGGGGCGCGTCCTGGACGAATACGACGCGCTGATGTTCGCCGTGCGCGACTGCAACCGCCTCGCCTCTGAGTTTCCGGACTACCGGACCGAAGAGGTTGGAGCGCTCGCCGCGACGGTTCGCGCCCGACTGGCGGAACTTTCCGAAGGAATCCGCAACGGAACGATCGCCGTGCCGGATCCGGACGAGGTCCTTTCCGGCGGCGCCGCCGCCAGAACACTCGCCGCCGGCGAGATTCCCCCCGTGAAAGAAGCGCCTTCGGCGGACGTCGCCCCTGGCGCCGGCGGCGGCGACCGCTACCCCACTCCGCAGCTTGTCTCCACGAAGCCAGCTGAAGAGCCCTCCGCCGACCCGTCCTCAGCGCCATCGGAAACGCCTCCTGAGGATCCGGAAAAACTCGCCCGCCTTGAAGCCACGATCCCCAACCCGTTCTATGTTCCGCACGCCGACGAGGAAAACGAGGATGCGGAAACCGAGGAAAGCGAGGAAAGCAAAGACAAGGAGGCCTCCGAGCGCGTCACGCCAGCGCCAGAGCCCCAACCTGCACCGGCGCCCGCATCGGCGCACGAGCCCGCTCCTGCGCCTGAACCGCCCGCGCCTGTGCTGACGCCCGCGCAGACACAGGCGCCAACGCCCACTCCCGCGCCTGAACCGCCCGCACCCACGCCCGCGCAGACACCGGCGGCGGCGACGCGGGAGGACGTCGCGCCGAAGCTGCGGGCGCTTGCGGCGATGATCAAGTCCGGACAGGCGTCGGAAGCCGTGATACTGCTCGAAGACGTTCTTGAAGTGGAACCGGAGGGACCGAACGCGGTTGCGGCGCGCGTTCTGCTCGCCCGCGCCCTGATGGAGTGCCGCAACGCCCAGCGCGCGGCGGCGGAGCTCTCCGCTCTGCCGGAAAGCGCGAATTCGGACCCCGCAGTGCGCTCGCTCCGGGCGGCGACGGCGATTTCGCAGGGCCGCTTCCCCGAAGCGATACTGCAACTGCATCTGCTTGTCTCGGAAAATCCCGCCTGGGCCGACGCATGGACAGATCTGGCCTGGGCCTACTTCCTCATGGACCCGGAGGCGAACCGGATTTCGTCGATTTCCTACTACCGCAACGCCCTTACGCGCGGCGCAAGGCGCGACCAGGAACTGGAGCGCCGTCTGCGCGTGAAGATCGGAGCGGAGTCAACCGCGCAACGGCCGGCTGAAAAGCAATGAAAGCAACAACAAGCGAAGGCGCGAAATTCCGCCAGACGATTCCGGAGTCGCGCCGCATCACCGTCAAGATCGGCAGCAAGGTTCTCGTGGACGCGGCGGGCCGCCCTGATCGCCGACGGATCGAATCTCTCGTCAGGCAGATATGCGCGCTGCACCGCGGCGGGGCGGAGGTTGTCGTCGTGTCCTCCGGGGCGATCGCGTCCGGAATGGAGGCTCTCGGTCTGACGCGCCGCCCGTCCGCCGTGCCGGACCTCCAGGCGTGCGCGGCCGTTGGGCAGGTGCGCCTCATGTCGCTATACCACGACCTGTTCATGCGCGAAAAGGTGCGCATGGGGCAGCTGCTGCTGACGCACGACGACTTCGAGCGCAAACTCTCCGTGGCGAACCTGCGGCGCACGATAGACCACCTGCTGCGAGCCGGCGTAGTGCCCGTGGTGAATGAAAACGACGCCGTGGCCGACGAGGAGGTGAAGGCATACATGTCGCTGGGCGACAACGACCACCTCGCCTCGCTCGTGGCGCGGCAGACGCGCTCGGACCTGCTCGTGATGCTCTCGACCGTTGACGGACTGCGCCGCCCCGTTCCGGGCGGCCGCTCCGCCCGCGTTCCGTGGGCCCCGGCCGTCGACCGGAAGCTGCTCGCCCTCGTGCGCCCGCCGGAGGCGGGGTCCGTCTCGAAAGGCGGCATGGACAGCAAGCTGCGCGCCGCCGCCGCCTGCATGCAGGCCGGCTGCAACGTCGTCATCGCCGACGGGCGGCGCGCCGACGCCCTCAGGCGCGTCGTGGCGGGCGAAGACGTCGGCACTCTCTTCCCGGCCGTGCCGGTCTAAGACGCGGGGAGGAGTTCTCGTGGAAAACGCACCGCAGGTGGCGCTCGTCTTCGGCGCGGACGCCTTTCTCGTGGAGGAGGAGGCCGAGGCGCTGCTTGATCGCGTGGCGCCGGACTGGCGCGGCAACGAATTCAAGGTCCAGAAGGTGCCGGCTCTTGCGGACAGGGTGGACGACGCCGTCGCCGCGCTCCGGGCCGCGCGCGCGGCAGCCGAGCAGCCCGGATTCTTCGCCACGGATCCCGTGGTCTGGCTGCGCGACCTTTCGTTCTCCCAGGCCCCGCAGTCGAAGGACCGCACGTCGGACTCCCCTGCCGTCAAGGCGGCGCTGGACGAGTTCATAGACTGGCTTGAAAATCCCGGACCCCCTCCGGGAACGACGCTTCTGGTCACGAGCGCCTCAATCGGCAAGGCGACGCGTCTGTTCAAGGCCATCGACCGTCTCGCAAAGGCGAATCCGCCGCGGGCCGCGGTCGTGTCGTGCGCCGGCGGAACAACCGACGCGGCCAAAAAGCTGCTTGCGCGAAAGCTTCGCGAAAACGGATGGACGATGTCGCCGGAGACGTCGGCGGCGTTTCTCGACCGCGTTGGAACGTCCGGCTCGGCAGTGGTGCAGGAACTGGAAAAACTCTTCGCCTACACGGGCGGCAAGGAGCCGACCCCCGCCGACATCGGGGAAATCTGCACTCTGGCGCAGGGCGGTGTCGTGTGGGAGCTTCAGCACGCCTTCGGGCGGCGCGATCTTGCCGGATGTCGGCGTCTCGTGGAAAACCTGCTTTCCGGCAAGCGCGAATCCGACGTCGTCGGCATGGTCATCATGCTTGAACAGCGACTCTGCGAACTGGAACTCGCTGTCGGGGCGCGCGAAAAGAACCTGCTTGAAGCCGACGGGCGCTCGTGGTCGCGAAGCCTCGGCCCGGAGGACCTTTCCGCTGTGGCCGCCCTTGGGAAGTCCGACGTTTTCTCCAAGCCGTCCTTCCAGAAGATTCCGGTGCTGGAGCAGGCCAAACGCTGGAACTCGCAGCAAATCCGCAGGGCGCGCATGTCGCTCATGGAAACGCACGAGCGCCTTACGTCGGCGTCCTCGGCGGCGGTTTCGCCGCGCGTAATTTTCGATCTTGGTCTGGTGAAGGCCCTTTGCTGACCATGAATTCGCGAACGGAAAAAGCCAATTTCGCAAAGGCGACGGCGGCGGCGCGGCAGACTGCGCAAAAGACGGCACCAGTTGTATGCTCCGTTCGCGTCCCGCAGGGCGGACTCGACCTAGGCGGCGGCCGTCCGGTTTTCCCCGGTGGGCTGGACTTCGTCATGCGCCGCGGCGAGCACTGGGGCGTGTGCGGCCCGAACGGCTGCGGAAAGAGCGTCCTGCTGCAGCTGCTCTGCGGTGAGCGCTTCCACCCGGACGCCGACGTGCGGCTGCGCTTTCGCGGCCCGAGCGAGTCGGATCCCGAGCGCGCGGTGGCCGTGGTCTCCCCCGAGCGCCAGGCGCGGACGCTCGCCGCCATGGGGGTTTACGTGCAAATGCGCTGGAACGCCTCCGAGGACGAAGCCACTCCCACGCTTGGACAGTGGCTGTCGCAGGACTCGGTCGAGGAGCGGCTCCCGTGCGAGCGCTTCGTGCGCTCCAAGGCGTCGGCTGCGCGCTTTGCGGCGCTGCACCGCCGCGTCACGCGCGCTCTGCGCGTGGATCACCTTCTGGAGCGCCGCCTCGCCGCGCTATCCAACGGCGAAACCAGGCGCGCCATGCTCGCGCGGGCGCTGCTCAGCTCGCCAAAGCTAATACTGCTGGACGCCCCGTTCGTCGGGCTCGACGCCGAAAGCCGCGACCTCCTGCGCGCCGCAGTCGCCGACGAGGCCGCGTCCGGTCGCGTCGGCCTGATCGTGACCGCCCTGCGCCGCGAAGACCTTCCCCCCGGCCTTACGCACGTTCTGGAACTCGGATCGCGCGGAGCCGCGGCGCAGCGAATCGAGTCCGCCGCCGGAGCCGCATCCAGCCGGGCGGCCGCAGCCTGCCGACGGCGCGGGCGGGAGCTCGAACGAGAGACCGACGGGCGCAAGGCGCGACCTACGCGCTGGCTCGTCTCCGGTCCGCCGCCCGACACCTCGTCTCCGAAGATCGTCGAAATGCGCGACGTGTCCGTCGCATACGGCGAGCATGTCGTGTTCGAGCACCTCGACTGGACTGTGCGACGCGGCGAGCGCTGGCTCGTCTCGGGACCAAACGGATGCGGAAAGACGACGCTTCTGGCGTTTCTCGTTGGCGACCACCCGCAGGCATACGCCAGCGACGTCACGCTCTTCGGGCGGCGGCGCGGCACAGGCGAATCCATCTGGGACGTGAAGCGGCGCATCGGCTGGGTCTCCCCCGAGCTGCACGCCTGCATGGACCGCACGGCCACGGTGCTTGAAACAGTCCTGTCCGGATTTCGCGACGGACCGCTGTGCATCGGCCGGTTCACGGCGGCGCAGAGGCGGCGCGCGAGAGAGGAGCTTGGGCGCGTCGGACTTGGCGACTCGGCCGACGCGCCGTTCGGGTCTCTTTCCTGGGGAGGGCAGCGCCTCGCGCTGCTGGCGCGCGCGCTGGTGAAGTCGCCGCCGCTTCTGGTGCTTGACGAACCCTGCCAGAATCTGGACCCGAAAAACCGCGACGCCTTTCTCGCGCACATCGACGCGGTGGCGGCCGCCGACAGGCGCGTGGCGCTTGTTTGCGTCACGCACCTCGCCTCGTGCGTTCCGTCGTGCGTGGATCGTCGGCTTTCGGCGCAGACCTACCGCGCGAGCCACTGAAGGGCGGCGCTCGCACCGGAGGCGCTCGCGCCTCAGGAATCAACCAGTTCCGGCTTGATCCAGGCCGTCACGGCCGCGCATTCAACTCCGAAGGGCAGGTAGCCGGCAAAGCCTATCAGCGGCATCTCCCAGACGCGGAAGCGATACACCCACGGAACCGAATACACCCACTTGGCCACCGCGAAGTAGTTCCACGTCTCCCACGCCAGCCCGCAGACGAGCGCGGCGGCCGCGAAGCGGAACACTAGCGCCCAGTTGCCGGTGCGGAGGCGGTCGAGAACGCACGGCTCGCCAAGCGCCACCTGAATGAGCAAAAACGCCATCAGCGGGGAGAGCCACAGAAGCGGAAACGCATACTGTGGGAAGAAAACGATGCCGCAGAGGCCGAGCGCCGAGACGGACAGGAAAAACACCGCCGCCTGCGCGCAGCGGACATTCGTCCGGGCCATTCCGGAAAACCGCGCGTCGCGGAACGGACGGAAAGTGTGGAGCAGCGCCGCCGTGGCCGTCACGGCCGGAAGAACGGACGAAAAGCATATCGTCGCGTAAAAGGCGTATTCCCCGGCCGACATTTGCGACACGCCAAGATAATACCAGTTCCAGACATAGCGATTGAGATACTCGAAGAACCACCAGAACAGGGAACTTGCCGGAAACGTCAGAAGATACGGCAGCGGGTGGGCAAGCATGGGAGAAGTCCCTCCGCGCTTGACGCAAAGGGCGTTCACGACGAGGATGTAGCCGATCCAGAGCGGCATATACGAGATGTGCGGCTGAATCTCGCGGCAGAAGTCGAACTTGGCCCAGGCGAAGACCCAGGCGACGGCAAGTTCCGCCAGTCCAAGCCACCCCCAGCGGGGAAATGGCGCCGCGTGCCACGAGAATCCGGACGCGGCGGCGCCGCCGCCGCCATTTGAACCGGCCTCGGCGGCCTCAGCGCGATCACCGGCGCGGCCGAACGCGCGTCGGACCAGCGCGTAAGTGCAGGCTATTGTGAACGCGACCATCCCGAAGAACCACGGCCAGGAAAACGGGCAGCGAACATTCCAGAGCTTTTCCGGGCGAAAACCCCAGTCCTCGGTGCGGGGCGGAAAACTCCTGACGCCCTCCCATATTTCCGGGGAGGCGCCAAGCCACGCGCAAATTGCGGGAACGCCAAGCAGAACCATGGCGAGAACCAGAACATGGACGACCTTTTTCATTGAAACCTCAAGTCTGAAAAAACTCAGCTGCTTTCGCCCGGACCTCTATTTCCAGAAGTCCCAGACGCCGCAGACGAACACCGCGACGAGAAAACCGAAAAGAACTCCGGCCAAAGCCTCGCGACGTCTGTGTCCGAGACTCTCCTCGAGTTTTTCGGCCTCAAACGGGGCGGTCTTGTTAAGGCGCTCCACAATGCGGTTGACCAGGGCGGCCTGCTCGCCGGCGGCGCGACGGATGGAAACGGCGTCGGCGATAGTGATCGTGGCGAAACCCACGGCGATCATCGCCTCCGGCGAATCAAAGCCATTCGTAAGACCGACGGCCGCGGAAAGCGCCGTGACAAGCGAGGCGTGCGCGCTGGGCATCCCGCCGGCCGAGGAGAGATGTGAAAAATCGACTCGACCGGTTCTGCGCCAAAGGCGAAGGAACTTGGCAAGCTGGGCAAGGCCTCCGGCGAGAAACGCCGATACGAACCAAGGATGGCGGACAATTTCAAAGGCGTTCAGGTCCTGCCAGTTCCTGATGACGCCCATCGGGTGCGGTGTCATGGGGCGAAGGATACCACATTCCCCGGAAATGGTGGAAAGATAATCAAGGAAGCGTCGCTCCATGGCGCGCCCAGCCCCACGATCGGCTTGGTCGATTTGGTCGAAAATCGCTCCATCGACGACCGACCAATTCGACGACCGACCAAGCCAATCGCATGATCGGCTTGGTCGATTTGGTCGACTTGGTCGATTTGGTCGAAAATCAATTCCTTCGACGACCGACCAACTCGACGACCGACCAAGCCAATCGCACGATCGGCTTGGTCGATTTGGTCGGCTTGGTCGATTTGGTCGATTTGGTCGATTTGGTTGACAATCAATTCCTTCGACGACCGACCAATTCGACGACCGACCAGGCCAATCGAATGATCGGCTTGGTCGATTTGGTCGGCTTGGTCGATTTGGTCGGCTTGGTCGATTTGGTCGACAAAAAAAGGACCGCCCGGATCCTGGGGATCCGGGCGGTCCTAAGAAAAAACCCTGGCGGCGCGCTACTCTCCCACGGCCGATTGCCGCAGTACCCTCGCCACTGGGGCCCTTCACTTCCGTGTTCGGAATGGGAACG
>DJYI01000097.1 GCA_002448475.1 Verrucomicrobia bacterium UBA6982 | reverse complement strand
CAAACGGTCAAACGGTCAAACGGACATTTGCGGAGGGTTGTGGTATGATCGCCCGCGCCATGCACACCATAGTCCAGCACCCCCTCCTCCAGCACAGGATCGCGATCCTGCGCGACACCAAGACCGACTGCAAGCTCTTCCGGGAGCTCGTCCACGAGATAACCCGTTTCCTCGCCTTCGACGCCCTGCGCGACCTGCCCACGGCTGCAGTCCGCGTGAAGACCCCCATGGGAGAGGCCAGTGGCGAAAAGGTCGTCGGTCACATCGTCGTGGCCCCGATCCTGCGCGCCGGCATGGGAATGCTCGCGCCGATGCTCGAAATCCTGCCTTACGCCACGGCCGGAGTGA
This sequence comes from Verrucomicrobia bacterium UBA6982, assembly GCA_002448475.1. Classification (GTDB taxonomy): domain Bacteria; phylum Verrucomicrobiota; class Kiritimatiellia; order RFP12; family UBA3636; genus UBA3636. The sequence goes on along the minus strand of DJYI01000097.1, from coordinate 5,501 downwards.
TCGGCATGAAGCGCAACGAGGAAACGGCCGAACCGATCCCATACTACCTCAATCTCCCGAAGGCCTGGCCCGACAGCTTTGTCGTCCTCGTCGATCCGATGCTCGCCACGGGCGGCAGCGCCTGCGACGCGATCGCAACGCTCAAGAAGAACGGCTTCTCGCGCATCGTGTTCCTCAATGTCATCTCATGCCCCGAGGGCATAGCCCGCGTCGAGCGCGAGCATCCCGACGTGCCAATCTACACCGCGGCGGTTGACGACCGCCTCAACGACCACCACTACATCGTGCCCGGCCTCGGGGACGCCGGGGATCGTCTCTTCGGAACGCTCTAGCGGGGAGGGCGCCGCGCCGCCGTGACGTTGCCGGACTCCGTCGCCCAGACTCTGACGCCGGCTCGCACGGCGTCGCTTCTGGCGCTTTTTCGCGGTTTTTTTCTCTTCGCCTGTCCGCTCCTGGCGTTGCATCTGGCGCTTCGGTTCGCGCCATGGCGCGCCGGGCGGCGCGCGCGCGCCTTTCTCTTCCCGGCGTTATTCTGCGCGGGGCTCCTCGCCATACTCGCCCATCAGGCACTGTGGCAGATATTCGGGTTCGCCAGCGACAGGTTCGTTCCGTTCATGGAGCGCTACAACCCGAGGCCGGACAACGCGGCGCACCGACTCGTGCGCGGCAGCGTCCTGGACCGCCGAGGCCGCGTTCTCGCGGAAACCGCCCCGGACGGCTCCGGACTTCGCGTCTATCCGTATGCGGAGGCGACCGCGCACGTTGTCGGCTTTCGTCATCCGAGACAGGGTCTCACAGGCGTGGAGGGGGCGGCCGATTCCGTCCTCTCCGGCTACCGCGAACTGCGCACCGCGGAGGATTTCCGCGAGGCCGGACGCCTGGCGCTCCAGACCCAGCGCCATGTCGGCACGAATGTGACGCTCACGGTTGACGCGGCGCTGCAGTTGCGCGCCTCGACTCTTCTGCGCGGACGGCGTGGCGCCGCAGTCGCCCTCGACCCGCGGACAGGCGACGTCCTGCTGTGCTGCTCGTCGCCGTCATGGGATCCGAACGCATGGAGCAGCCGCCTGAATTCGGATCCCGACTCGCCCCTTCTCAACCGTGCGCTTCAGGGGCTTTATCCCGCCGGCTCCACGTTCAAGACGGCCATTGCGGCCATGCTTGTCGCAAGCGGACGCTCGCTTCTGATCGACTGCCCGGGCGAGGGGTTCCGCCTTTCGTCGTGGAAGCGTCCGATCCGCGACCATGAATGGTATTCCTGGGAAAAGCGGGGTGCGCGCTGGCCCGGATTCGGCGTGATCGGGCTTGACAAGGCGCTGGCGAAGTCGTCAAACGTTTATTTCGCGCACGCCGGCGTGGCGTGCGGAACCGCTGCCTTCAACGCCATGGCCGACGCGCTCGGACTGCGCGGGCGCTTCACGCTCTACGAAAACGGAGACCGGCGCATCGCAACGGCCGCCGGCCGCGTCCCCGTGCTTGGCCGCGCCGAAAAGCGCGAGCTGGCGCAGCTTTCGATCGGACAGGGGCGGCTCCTGCTCACGCCAATGCACCTGTGCGCGCTCGCCGCCGCAATCGCGAACAGCGACGGCGCGATGATGCGTCCGAGGATCGTTCTCGACGGCAAAACGCCCCCGGAGGAGGCCTCACGGCCATTCTCGCCGGCCGTTGCGGCGCGAGTTAGGGACGCCATGCGGGCCGTCACGCGCTCCGGCACGGCCAGGGCGATTTCAATTGCCGGCCTCGACATCGGGGCAAAGACAGGCACGGCGCAGAACCCGCACGGAAAGGATCACGCATGGTTCATCTGCTGGGCCGCGCGCGAGGGTGGCGAACCGGAAATAGCCGTGGCCGTGGTGGTCGAAAACGCCGGCTTCGGCTCGGCCGAGGCGTTGCCCGTGGCCAGAGGCGTCCTGGAGCAGTGGTTTTCTCAATCGCGCTGATTGTCCGCGCGCTACTCCCCGCCGCGAAATCCTCCGCCGGAGATCCTTAGCCCGCCTGTCTCGGTAGGGCCCGCGCGCCGCCGCGGGCCGCCTATCCCGCCTGTCTCGCCTGCCCCACCACCTGTCCCGGTAGGGCCCGCGCGCCGCCGCGGGCCGCCTGTCCCGCCTGTCTCGCCTGCCCCGCCTGTCCCGGTAGGGCCCGCGCGCCGCCGCGGGCCGCCTGTCCCGCCTGTCTCGCCTGCCCCGCCTGCCCCGCCTGTCCTCTCGGCCTCATCGCCTTCGCGCTTGTCTCCGTTCAGATCGGTCGGAACCCAGGAAAGATCGGCCAGTGGAATATCCGTGGTTCGCACCAGCGCCTGATCCTCTCCGCCCTTTTCGTTTGGCTGCAGGGCGAGCGTGACCATTACGCGATACGGAATGCGATTGCTGTTGTCCCATTCGTCAGTCCATTCATACGGCTCGCCGGGCGTGATTGCCTTTCCGGGATCCAGCATCATGACGTCGAGCCCGGTCGCTATGTCGGAGAGCAGCACCGGAACCGGGTCCTCGTCCGGATCGAAGTCCTCCGGCTGCCCTACGAGCTGCCATGCGGCGGCGTAGAGACCGGGACCGTCGGGTCCGTCGTCATCCACATAGAGGCGCACCCTGTGCGGGGAACCGGCCCAGGGAACATCTTCGCCGACGAGGGCGTTGCCGATTTTCGTCCAGCTCACCGTGTCATGGGCTTTCACCCCCTCCCCGTCGTTTTCAAGCTGGAATCCGTAATCGTCCGACAGTTCGCCGTCCGTCGCGTAGCAGGCCGAGCGCATGGCGAGCATGACCTGTTCGAGAACCGCTTCGCCGTCGTGCCCGGTTTCCGCCAAACGCGAGGCTGTGCGCCACGACTCCACGCCCGTGCCAAGCACGATCGCAACCGTAGCGCTCACCGTGGCGAGAATCGCCACGGCGACAAGAACTTCTACAAGAGTAAAACCCGTGCGGTGCGGCATTTAGTCGTCCGCATCGTCCGCGTCGTCCGCATCGTCCGCGTCGTCCGCATCGTCCGCATCGTCGTCAATGTCGAGCAGTTCGTCATCGGCGAAATCGAGTTCCTGATCGCCCGCGAAGATGTCGTTTTGGACGGCGAAGGCGTTTGCGGCCAGCTTGACTGCGGAGAGCGGGAGCGCAAACGCCTGCGAGACTTCCCGTTCGCGCGCGCCAAATGCGAACAGGGCGCGCGAGTCGGCGGGAACGCCATCGAGAAGCGCGCGGAGTTTTGCCGCGGTGTCGTCGTCGATGTCCAGTGCGGCGGCGTGGTTTAGGACATCAGAGACAATTCCCGAAATGGAGATGGCTCCGGCTGCGACGGGACGAGTGCCGGCGTCGAACTTCGAGGCGAGCGCGAAAATCGGCTCGTGCGCGATCGGCTGAACACCGGAGAAATCGGCGGCGGGGTGACCAAAGGCAAGTTCGAGCGTCCGGCCGTCGTCCGCGATTTTCGCGCCGCCGACGACAGGCCCCGGAAGGTCGGCCGACGTCATGGTGACTTCGAGGCGCGATGTGTCGTCCGCCGGCGAAACGGCAAACGAACAGGCGTCGCCGTTGTCGTCGCCGTTGTCGTCGCCGTCGTCGTCGTTGTTGTCGTCCTTGCCGTTGTTGTCATCGTCGTCCTTGTCGTCGTCGCACGCGGCGCGAAGAGCTTCGCCAAGGGCGCGCGTGGCTGCGAACGCGGCGGAAACCGGCGCGGCGGAAGTTGTCTCCGCGCGCGCGCGGAGCGCGGCGCGACCAGACGGATCAACGGCGAAGAACGCGGTTTCCCTGCCGGACTCCGCCTCGCAGAGAGCGGCGAGCGCCGCCACAAAGGCCGGGGCCGCCGTGCGCACCGCCGCGAACTTCGCCTTTTCGTCGGCATCGTCGGCGTCAATCTTCTCCTTTTCGATTCCATCGAGAATCGAATCCACCGCCGGGGCGACGACTTCGCGGACGAGCTTCGCGGCCTTGGGGCCGCAGCCTGGCACCGGCGCGCATGAGACGAAGAACTTTGCCGAAGCTGGAATTCCGGCGAAAGACTCCTTCGTCAGCGCATCGGCCCCGGCTACGATGGCTGCGCTCTCCGAGCCTTCCTTGAAACGCGTGGTCGTGACAAAGGTGAAGCCGGACGCCGGATCGAAATCGACGAATCCGTTGATGCTTTCCGTTTCGGCGGCCCTGGCCGCCGAAATCGCGCACGCGGCCTCGGCCGCCTTGCGCAGACCGGCAAACGCGGGATCGTCCGGCAGGTTGTCGAACATGGCGGAGGAGAGCGCGGATGGATCGGCGGAAGCGATCTGGGCGTCCTGCCAGAACTCGACCAGCGCGTTCGGATGCGCGGCCGGAGCGGAGAAAACCTCGTCCGCGCCGGCGATCATGGCATCGACCTCCTGACGGCCGGTGACCGTCGCGCCGACGTTCTCCTGAAGAATTTTCGCGACATCGACGACTGCGAGAAGGTCCTTTTCGCGCGCAATCAGGCGAACGCCCTGCTCTTCCAGCATTTCAGGCTGGATTTGCAGCCTGGAGAGGTCCGCTCCGGACACCGGCAGGGAAATGGCGAGTCCTGTCACCCCGGGAATCGGCATGGGCTTGCCGGTCTCCGGATTCATGACTTCGCATTTGCCGGTCCATGCGGCGACGCGCCATGGCGCGGAAACGTCAAACTGACCGATCTGCGCCAGCGGCGCGCGAACTGCCGCCATGCCGAAGATGCCGGCAGCTGGCTGGCCCGCGGCGGAGCAGACGGCGCCGACTGCCTCTTCGAACTTCGTGAATGACGAAATTCGGACAGCGGCCTGCGGGCGCGAGGCGGCGGCCTGGCCTGCAATCAGGAAAAACGCGGAAAACGTGAAAAGGGCGGCATGTGCTTTCATGGATCCGGGGAATTGCTTTTTTTTCTTGTTATGCGGTCGGGGAGGAATGCTGGTCGGCGCCGCGTTCAATGGCGGGACGCGGATCAGTTTTCTGGACGGGAGAAGGCGGCAATGAGCTCGTTCTTGTCGCGGGCGGCAAGAACATTCTCGCGGACGCGGCGGCTTGAGAGTTCGCGCGTCATGGCCGCGAGGAAACGGATGTGGGAGTTGGCGTCCTGCGGCGGGGAAAGCGTCGCGATGAAAATCGTGGACGGCTCGCCGTCCAACGCGTCAAATGGAATTCCGTCGTGCGACACGGCCACAAGCGTGGCGAGACCGTCAACGACATCCGTGCGCGCGTGGGGTATCGCCACGCCGTATTGCATTCCGGTGGACATCGTCTTTTCCCGCTCGACAAGCGCGCGCAGGACTTCATCGCGTTTTTCCGGCGGAAACATCCCGGCGGCAGCTGCGGCGTCGGCCAGAGCGGACAGGACGCCGAGTTTGTCAACGGCCTTTAAGTCAGGCACGAAAACAGTTTTTGAAAAGAAGGCGGCGGGATCGGAAGCAATATCGTTCACGGAACGCTGACTTGGTTGTTTGTCCTGGTGCACAAAGCCCCGGTGCGGCGGATTATCCCACAAAAACCGCCCCGTGTCCACACCGCCGCGTTTCCCTGGGAGCGCGGGCTTCCAGC
>DJYI01000133.1 GCA_002448475.1 Verrucomicrobia bacterium UBA6982 | reverse complement strand
CAGGTCGAGACGTCATATCTGCGCTTGAAGCAGGATTTCGGACTGGAGGACGCCCGTGTCAGGACATTCAAGCGGCTGGAGAACCTCTTCGCCCTGTGCTACCTGGCCTACCATTTCGTGCAATTCCACATCCCCGGATGCGGACGCTATCATCGCTTCGTGAAGATAGCTCGGGACAATGCTGTGACCTTGACGAGCAAAGCGGAATCATTGCTCGCGGCAATCAGGGTGTTGCTAAGGGAGACCACGCACAAATTTATTTCCGGCCGGCCGCGGAAGAAGTCGGCTGCGGAGGCCTGTCTCGGGCAGATGATGCTTGCGTTATAGCGCCACAGGGCAAAAAAAGGGGGAAAACCCGCGCGCGTCCGCCGTGCGCGGTGGATGCGCGTAAAAAAAATGGGGGATAAGCCTGCAACTTGGCATGCTTGGCGTCCGCCGCTCATTGTGGTATGATTTCCGCCATGCAAGACACGGAACAGACACTGCCTAAAATCAATGACGTAAGCGACGACTTTGCGGAACTTCGCAAAAACGATGCGATTTACGTCGATAAGACGGCGTTTGTCCACAAGCTTGTCTCCGACAGGAATTCGAACATCGTGTTCGTCTCGCGTCCGCGGCGCTTCGGCAAGTCGCTCACTGTCTCGCTACTGAAAAATCTCTTCAATGGCCGGCGGGAGCTGTTCAAGGGGCTCGCCATCGAAAAGACCGACTGGAAGTGGCTCAAGCACCCCGTGATCTATTTCCGGTTCAATGAACTCACGACGATTAGTGTCGAGGAGTTTGCGGCCGACTTCGAGTCGTATGTGATTGGGCAGCTTCAAGATGCCGGGTTTGCATGCGACACGAACCTTTCATGCTGGCAGAATTTCGGCAAGGCCATCGATTTTCTTGCCGAGAAGTCGCGCCGGGATGCAAGGGAGCGTCCTGACGAGTTCGGCGAGGGCGTGGTGATTCTGATCGACGAATACGACGCGCCGGTCGGTCACGCGCTGGCGGATGTCGAAAAGGCCGAAAAGATTCGCGACAGGATGTCGTCGCTCTACGCGCAGATGAAGTCGCGCACCGGCGACATCCGCTTCCTCTTCATGACCGGAGTCTCCAAGTTCACCAAGCTTTCCGTCTTCTCCGCCCTGAGCAACATCAAGGACGTGTCGCTGCTCGACTCCTACGCCACGATGTTCGGCTACACGGAGGAGGAACTCGGGGAATACTTCGAGCCTCACATGCGCGTCCACGCAGCGAAGATGGGACTTTCCTACGAGGACTACCGCGCGGAGATGAAGCGCTGGTACAACGGATTCCGCTTTGCGAGGAACGTCGAAACGACCGTTTACAACCCGATATCCGTCGCATACACCCTCAAGAACATGGAGCCGCACTTCACGGCAACATGGGCGACGACGGGGCGGCCCTCGATGCTGATGAATTACCTCCGTCGCGAAGATCTGCTATCCATCGATTACGAGAAGATGGAGGAGGTTCCAGGTGCGGCGTTCGACGTTGCGGATCTTCGCAACCTGACAGCGACGGCGCTTCTGTTTCAGGCTGGCTATCTCACAATCAAGGGCTACGACGCCGATGCCGATGATTACACTCTCGGAGTACCTGATGAAGAGGTCCGTCGCGATCTTGCCACGCTCATCGCCGGCGTCGCGGCGGACAAGACCGATGTGTGGGCGGCCAATCTGGGCAAGGCGCTGCTCCACGCCAACTGGCCGAAGTTCTTCGTCGGGCTGAAGTCGCTCTACGCGCACCTTCCATACGGCCCGACGGAGGAGAGCATCCAGGAGTTTTCCTTCGAGCGCGTCCTCTACACTCTTCTCGCGTCGCAGGGCGTGGAAGTGGTGGCCGAAGACCGGCAGGCCGACGGCCGCGCCGACATCGTGGCGAAGCACAAGAAGGGAATCTACGTCTTCGAACTCAAGGTCGGCGAGCCGGTGGACGAGGCGTTCACGCAAATCCGCGAAAAGGGCTACGCCGATCCGTATCGCGCCTCGGGCAAGCCAATCTGGCTCATCGGCCTCTCCTTCGACCGCGAGTCCCGCAAGCTCGTCGATTGCGCCGCCAGACCGTATGAGGCGTAGCGGCGGGAGCTGGTTCGACCGGACAGAAACGCGATGTCCGCCACGATCCTCTACCTCAACACCGATCCGGACGCGCACATTCCGCAGATGACGCTCGCCGGAATGCGCCGCTACGCCGCCTCGCGCGGATGGGCGGCGTCTTTGGACGAGGCGCGGCAGGATGCCGCACCTCCCGGCGCGGGCGGCACCACTGCGGAAATCTCCTTTCGCGACTACACGGGCCGAGTCGTAAAGCCCGTTCAAACCGCTCCCGGGGAATACCTTGTCCCGATTTCCGGCGACCCGACCTACTTAGAGGGCGGGGCGCTCCTGCCTCCATGGAAGGTGCGGCGTCTCGCCGCGCCACGCCTGGGAGCGCGGGCTCAGCCCGCGAACACCGCAGGCAGGATGACCGCGCTCCCAGGGGACTTCCAGCCCGCGAATGCGGCGCGACCGGAGGCCGCCCCCCCCGACGCTAGCGGAAGAACATGACCGTGCCGTGCTGGATTTCGTATTGGAACTCCCAGGCGCCGATGTCGGGACGGGAACCCCAGAGGCGCGGGGCGCCGGCAATGTCGAGCGGCGAGACGCCGCCCGCCGCCGCGTAGTCGGCGCCCGCGTTGACGAGAGCCGATTCGCTCGAGGTCGGCGCGTAGTCGCCGTTCGCGGCGTCGGCGAACGCGGACGCGCCGACGAGAAGGCACGTCGCGTTGATCGCCGCGTCGCCGTCGCTCGCGCAGTTCGCGAACGCGGCCGCGGCGTCCGACGGAACGGAGCCGCCCGCCGTGCTGGCGCGGTAGACGGCGTTTCCGTCCGCCGCCGTGGCGGTGTTGCCGTAGATCACCGTGTTCACGATGCGCGAATTGTTGCCCTTGACGAGGACGCCGCCGCACTCCGTCGCGCTGTTGCCGGCGACGGTGCAGTTGAGGAGCGTCGCCGAGCCGCCGACGCATACCGGAGCCACGTGCGCATCGGTGGTGCCGGTGAAGAGGCAGCTCTCGACGAGGCCTCCGTCGGCCAGCAGGCTCGTGCCGCACCATGCGTGGCTGATGCCATGGGTGCCCACGAGATCGCCGCCCGTGAGGACGCAGCGCGACAGGCGGCCGCCCTGCATGTATGCGTTGCCGCCGGCCTGGCCATAGCGCCGCACGGTTCCGTCCTCAATGACGCAGTTCTCCACCACGCCGCCATTGGCGGCAATCCAGAGGTTGCCGCCGGAAACGCCGGTCCCGACGGATGCGCTGGCGGAGGCGTTCGCCTCGGCTGCCGTGTATCCGTCCTTGGGTTCGTTCTGGACGTGGCCGCCGCTCATGGTGAGCGAGCGGACAAGCGCGGAGGCGTTGTCGAGCTTGAAAATGCGCGCATAGCCGCACGACGCCACCTGCGTGACGACGACGTCGGCGGGATCGCCGGTGACGCCGATCACGGAGACGGGCGCGGCGAGTTCAACGGCCGAGAGATCGTTCGTCTCCGCGTAGGTTCCAGGAAGGACGCAGACGGTTCCGCCCGCCGCGCCGAGCGCGGCCACGGCGGCGGCGATGTGGCGCTTGGGAGCGTCCTGAGAGAGGCCGGTCGCCGCGTCGTCGCCATCCGGCGAGACGAAGAGCGCGGCGCCCGATCCGGCGGCAAGCGGCCCGAAGGCGACTTCGTTCGTGTAGGCGCCATTGGCGGAGACGCCGGTCAGGACGCCATAGGCCACGCCGGTGTCGATGGGAAGAGAAGCGGAGAAGGCCTCTCCCGGCGAAAGAGCGCCAAGGTCGATCGAGAACGGAATCCCGTTCGTCGCGCCGCGCAGCGTGAGATCGGCCGCGAGCGAGTCGGACGTGAGCGAGCCGGAAACCGCGAGCGTCCCGTCGGAGACCGACGTGTCAAGTCCGGAGAAGAACACGCCGTCCTCCGCGAGGTAGTAGTAATCGAGGGGGCCCAGTTCGTAATACAGGTTGCCGCCGTTGTTGGACGTGAATTCGATCTTGTAGAAGGCGTAGGCGTCGTGGTTATCGAAGCGGTAGTAGCGCGCCTCGCCGTTGGTCCAGTCGAGCTGGTCCGTGCGCGCGTCCAGCGTCGTCCAGGCGGCGCCGTCGTCGCTGCCGGAAAATATCCAGGCGAACGGGGCGCGACCGGCGGCCGTGTATTGGTGATCGGTGAAGCGCACCATATAGCCGTTCACGATCTTCCTGTCATCGGCCCCGAACTCGTAGATGAGATTGGCGGAAGAGGCGCCCGTGCTGTTGTCGAGCTTGAAAAGGACGCGCGAGAGGGAATCGGAGAACGCGGCCGAGGCATTGCCGCTCCCGAAATCTGAGGCGATCGGGTGCGTGGTAGAAGTGTAGCGCGAAGCGGTCGCGGAGGTCGCGGCCGGCACGAGGTCGGCGCATCCCGCGAACGTCTCGGCCGTCGCGCTGGAGGCCGGCGTGGCGGCAGTGTAGAGGATGATCTGGGACAAGGCCATGTAGGTGGCGTGGCCATTGTTTTCGAGGAAGCGGAAGCGCAGATACTTGTATCGGACGCCGCCGTTTTCAAAGTGGTAGTATCGCGTTTCGCCGGGGGACGCCGCCGCGCCAACGGTTCCCTCCTCAAGGCCGCCGTTGTCGGCGAACTGCCAGTCCGTCTGGTCCGTTTCGGTGTCCAGAAGAACCCACTCCGCGCCCTCCTCGTCGGTCTTTCCCCACACCTGCCACTTCTTCGGCGACCGTTCGACGGTCGTGGACGAATTGAACTTCGCCACGCGAATGGCGTAGGTGTTGAAGCATTGCGAAGGAGTGAAAGCCTGGTTGAGTCCGATGGTGAAATCCACGTAACAGCCGGGGTCCTCGATGCTGCTCATGTAGAACATGGTGTATTGCGCATCATTGTCATTGAGGAGGGCCCACACGTTGTTGACGTCGCCACCATATCGCCCGGACGTGGCGCCGCCGCTGACGGAGATCTGCGTGGTCGGAAGTTCGCCCTTGAGCAAATCGGTTGCGGGATCGATGCGCTCGGCGCGCAGCGCGCATGGTGCCAGGGCGGCAAGAGCGAGTAGGGAGGCGATGAATCTCGGTATGGCCTTCATGAATTGCTCCTCTATTGGATGGTGTTTGACTTGGTTGTGTTTCGTGGCAATGGAGATGCGGGATCACGGCGCGCGCAGGGCCCTGAGTTCGTAGGAATCCAGGGAGAGGCGCTTCGGAACCGGTTTTCCGGTGAGGGCGTCGACGAGCGGCCGGGGCAGGACGACTTCGCAAGGCTCGCTCCCCGTGTTGAGGGCGTAGAGCCAGCGGGCGCCATCGACGACGGCCGCACGAAGGCGGACGGCCGGCGGGGAGCCGGCGGGGAGTGCGACATCGCGGAAGGGGACGGCCGGCAGGGCGCGGAAGTTCGCGACGAACGGCGCGAGGACGTCCTCGGTGCCGGCGGTGCCGAGCAGGAAGCCGCCGCGCGCGAAGGCCAGGAGGTCGCCGTGGGCGAGCACCGCGGCGTAGGGCCGCAGGGCCTCGCGGCCGGAGGCGTTGAAGGCGGTGACGCGCCAGTCGGGCTCGTCGAGCCAGTCGCCCTCCAGGCGGCCGTCGCCCTTGCGGCCCCATTGGTTGCGCACGACGGGGCCTCCGATGTCGGTCTCGTAGTAGCTGTCGTGGAGGATGGCCAATGGATAGCGGGCCTTGCGCGCGGCGGCGTGCATGCCCGGCGTCTCGGGGAGGTCGCGCACGTATTCGCGGGCGCCGGGCGGGCAGTTGGGCGTCTTGCGGAGTTCGTCGCGGTACCAGCAGGGCATGGAGAGTTCGCCGAACGCCAGGTTGGGGATGGCGGCGAGCTTTCGGGCGTCGATCCCGGCCTCGCGAAGGGTCTTCTCGATGATGTCCGGTTCGCGCAGATCGGGGCGGTTCGCCAGGTCGGGGCGCCACGGGGGCGAGGCGGAGACCCAGAACTCGAGGTCCGGGCGGCGCGCGCGAATGCGTTCGGCGATGCGGGAGTAGAGGTCGGCGACGACGTCGCAGCGCCAGTCCAGCCACGTGTCCCAGGCGTTGGCGCGGAGCCAGTCGTGGTAGGCGCGGCCGCGTGCGGGATCGGCGCGGTCGGTTTCCGGCGCCACGCGCAGGCCCGTCGCCTTCTCGAACGCCTCGATGGAGTAGTCGTTGTAGCCGGCCTCCGCCGAGCCCCACCAGCCGACGTTGATCGAGTTGAAGAGGTCGAGGCAGATGCCCTTGAAGGCGGGTTCCGAGGCGCATTCGTCGAGGAGGGCGTCGATTTCGCCCGTCAGGGCGTCCTGTACGGCGGGATGTGAGATGTTGTAGTAGGTCGGGGAAAAGTGCCACTTGCCCCAGTTGGGGTAGCCGTCGGCGAGCAGCGCGATGGGCGAGTCGTGCAGGGAGCCGTCGGTGAGCGAGCGGAGCGTGAGACGGGCCGGGATGTCGGCGAAGCGCTGCTGGTTGATGGAAGCGTAGAGCGAGAGGCCGTCGCGCCCGAAGCGGCGGCAGGCCTCGCGCAGGTAGTGCGGCGGATAGCGGCGCGGGTTGTAGCCGGCCGAGCCGTCGCCGATGAGGCCGGCGTAGAAGGCGCCGGGCGTGACGAGGGCGTCGGCGCCGATGAACTTCATGTAGGAGGCGATGCGGTCGATGCCGAGCGTCGGGTTCCTGTCCGGGCCGAAGCCGCACCCGAAGCAGGACGCGATCGCGATATCCTCGAAGCGGAGGGCGAAACGCCGGACGCGGCCCGCCACCGGGGCGGCGGGGCGCTGCGGGGCGGCGGGAAGCGCGGCGCCGACGACCTCGAAGAGGCGGATGCGGGAAATGGCGGCTCCCTCGCCTTCGCCGTTGGTCATGGCGACGAGCACCAGGTCGCCCGGAGTGCTTCCCGTGCACCGCTTCGGCCAGTAGAGGAAGCGCTTCACGGCGTTGCCGCCGGAGACGGGATGCTCCAGGCCGGTCTCGATGCCGGCGTTGAAGGCATAGTCGTCCCAGCGCTTCTGCGAGTTGGAGGCGATGAGATCGATCGACCGCGCCCGGTCGTCGGGATAGGTGATCTCAAAGCAGAGGAGGCCGATGGAGGGATCGACCTGGAAGCGGATGGCGAACCGGTCGTGGAGGCCGTCGCCGGCATCGAGGTAGTCGAGGCCGTCCAGGGAGCCGACGCTCCACGTGCCGGTGGAGCGGAAGCGCGAGGCGTCGCCGGAGCGCGCCAGCGCGGCGGGGCTGACGTCTTCGAGAAGCCGCATGTCCATCCCCTTGCCGGGCGGCAGCAGGGCCGGGTTCGGAGGAGGCGGGGCGGACGGGGCGCGCCATGGGGCGGCCCAGCCGTTGTAGTCGGGGAGCGGCGTCCCGCCGAGGGCCTGGTGGGCTTCCTTCGCGCGCGTCCGGTCCATCGGGCCGGAGAAGAGGCGGAGGCCGGAAACGCCGTTGCCGGGGACGGCGCGGAAGGGGCGGTCCGCGGCGTCTTCGCGGAAGGCGAGCGGCTGGCGGCGGCCCAGGACGGCGCGGACGGGCGACTGGTTATCGATGTCGTTGGCCCGGGAGGGGAACGGCCTGCCGTCGAGGAAGACGGCGCAGCCGCGTTCGTCCCAGGAGAAGATGCAGTGGTGGCGTCCGGCGCCGGGAATCTCGGGCGTCCGGCCGGAGCCTTCGCCGAGGAGGTCCCTCCGGTTCCAGGCGAGGCGGCGTCCGTCCAGGCCGAGGGAGGGCGCCGCATCGCCCGGGGCGGGTGCCGCGCCTTCGGGCACCAGCATGAAAAGCGTCTGCTGCGCCTTGGGGGAATCCGGGACGTCGAACCAGAAGGCCGCGCTGCCCCGCAGCGGATTCGGGGCGGAGGTCTCCGCCGGCGGCGCCGTGGGGTCGGGGTCTTCGGAGAGGATGGAGAAGTCGCCGCAGCGGAAGTCGCGCAGTTCGATTTTGCCGTCGCCGGGGGAAAGGAAGACGAGATCGAGGGAGACTTCGGTGGAATCGGGCGGAACGGGAGCCGACATCTCGAACGGCATGGGCACGGGCGGAACCTTCAAGACGGCGGTGATGCCATCCCACGTGGCGCGCCACGGGCGGCCGGCGGCGACGCCGCAGGGCATGAGCCGGAACGTGGCGGGAGTGGGGTCCTGGGAGCGCGGGCTTCCAGCCCGCGACGCCGCAGGCAAGGTGCCTGCGTTCCCAGGGGGTGCGGCAACGAGCGTCGCAGAAAACGAGACGCTTCGACCGGCGAAGCGCTCCGGATCGGGCACGGAGGCGCGGAGGCGCACCTGTCCGGCGCCGGCGGCGAACGCGTCGCGCAGATCGAATTCGAGCGCCCCGCCTGTCCATTCGGCGCGAATCGCCTTTCGCGCGTCGGCGGTGTCCGGCACCGTCTCGAAGCGCACCGCGCCGGCGGCGGGGTCGAGCGGCACGGATGACGCGCCTGCGTGAGTCGGCGCAACGCACGGCAAAAGACACGGGAGAAGAAGGATGGCGGGAAGGCGGTTCATGTCATGGCAGGACGCGGAGCTCTGCGTTGTCCGCGGGCGTGTTTTCCGTTCATTCGTGGGTCGATTGGGAAAGGGGGGCGTCCACGGGGCGTTCCGCCGCCGCCGCCGTGAGCGCCAGGCCGGGAACTCCCTCCAGCGCGGCGCGCTCGGTGACGACGCGGATGTGGTTCGCGAGATCGAACGAAACGCGGAAGCCGCCGTCGAAGGGCTCCAGCGGCGCGACGGAGCCGTCGAGCAAGTCCAGAAGCACGGGATCGCGCCAGGCGGCGCGCTCCGGGGCGGCGGCCGCGGCGTCGAAGAGCGTGGCGTCCACGCGGACGGGCGGCATGTCCTCGTGCGCGGGCCAGCGCGACGTGACGGCGAAAAGGGGGAAGGAGTCGCGGCGGAAGGAGTGGACCGCCGCGCCGGCGACGATGGCCTGGCACGAGGGGGACTGCTGCGCGCCGTCCGGCAGGCGCGAGGCGTGAAGCGCCATGCCCGCCAGGGCGTCCGGGGCGCAGCGCCCGTCGTCGAAGATCACGGCGATGCGCCGTAGCACGTGGAACGCGGGCTTGGGCGAGAAGTCCCCGTCGCGCACGACGCCGTAGTGGTAGGTGCACAAGCCCGAGAAGTGGCGGAACGAGGCGAGATGGAACCACGAGGTGAAGGCCAGGTCGGGATCGGCGAGGTCGCGCACCAGATGGCGGCTCATCCAGCGCGCCTGCATCTCCTCGGAGAGCGGCAGCCACATGAGCGCCCCCTTCCCCGCCGAGACGCTGGAGATGCCGGCCTCCCCGCGCCAGAACTCGATCTTCGGCGCGAACCTGCGGACGGCCGCGTAGAACGCGGAGCGCATGGCCGGCGAGAACTGCTCCGGCACGGCCTCGTAGGCGTGGAAGCAGTAGATGTCGGCGCAGTCGCCGATCCCCTCGGCGAACAGCGCCGCCGCGCGCGGACCGCCCATGCCGGGGCCGGCCGCCGTGCAGACCGCGACGCGGGCCTCGGGCGCGGCCGTCCGGATGATCGGCGCGGTGAAGCGCACGAGGCCCGCGTATTCGCGCGCCCAGCTTCCGCCGGCGGGGACCTTCAGGAAGATGGAGACGTCCGGCTCGTTCCAGATTTCCCAGACGCGGACCCGGTCCCGGTAGCGCCGGACGACGGCCTCGACGTATGCCTTCCAGGCGGCAGCCGTTTCCTCGTTCTGGAGCGGAAACACGCCCTGCCCGGTGTAGTCGGCGGCCGTTTCCGGAGTCGCGCCGTAGAGCGGATTGCCGTAGGAAAGGGAAATCCAGGGCTCCACGCCGATGGCGGCCAGATCGCCTACGATTCCGTCGAGCCACGCGAAGTCGTAGGAGCCGCGACTGCGCTCCGTTCGGGCCCATCCGCTCTGAAGCCGGACGCGACGGACGCCGAGGGCCGCGAGCGCCGGCATGGCGGGCCTGTGGTCCCACAGCGCCCGGTCAAGGCATTCCATTCCAATGCCAAGTCGCGGAGTTGGTGAGGCGTTGCGTTGCATGTCGGCGTCAATGATGCCACATGCGACTTTCGCGTGCGTCCCAATCAGTTGCGCGGGAGTCCAGCGCCTCCGGTCCGCCGCCAGACGCTCGGCGCGACGCCGAAGCGATGCCGGAAGGCGTTGGAGAAATGCGGGACGGTCTTGAAGCGCGTCTTGAAGGCGATCTGCTTGATGGAAAGCGGGCTGCAGACCAGAAGGTCCGCCGCGGACTCCAGCCGCAGGTTCGCCAGGTGCCGCTCCGGCGGCTCGCCGATGATCGCCGTGAAGCGGCGGTAGAACGCGCTGCGGGAAAAGCCGAGCCTGCGCGCCTCGCCGCCAAAATTCACCGTGTGCAGGCACCGCCCGACGAGCGACGCCGAAAACGCGCGGATGCGTTCGTCGCCGGAGGGCTCGCTTTCCCGGACGGCCCGCGGGTCCGCCGAGGGCGCCGGATTGTCGCGAAGCGCGAGAAGCCGCGTCACGAGCGCCCAGCACCGGGCGTCAAGCTCGTCCGCGACCCCGGGTTCGCCCTTGCACGGGAAAAGGGCCCGCAGGTCGGCGATCGCCTGCATGACGGCCTCGTCGCCGCCGATCGGCCAGATGTCGGGGACGCCCGGCCCGCCGTGAACGCCCGCCTGGATCAGCGCACCCTCCGCCTCCTGCGGATAGATCACGAAAAACGCCTCGCGCCATCCGAGATGCCGTCGCTCCTGCCTGACGCCGGGACGCTTCACCACGACATGCGGAAAGGGCGTCCGGTAGAGCCGGTCGCCAATGCGGTCCTCGGCGAAGGCGTCCGAGGAGGCTAGACGTATGCAGAACTCCGTGCCGTTGACCATGGGGGCGAGGTGGAACACGGCCTTGCTCACGACCATGTGCCCGATCGCCTTCACGGGAAACGGGAAGCGCAGCTGACGCGGGACTCCGGCCAGAACGCACCATTGCACGTCGTCCATCGTGGAACTTGCGCCGTCCATTTGCCTCCTCCGTTCGCCCATCCGAAAAAAAAACGAGAACCGCCAACGCCATGGATTCTACCCGGACGGCCGTCGCAAATCAACCGCCCCCGCGCGGGACGGCCGGAGGCGGCGTTCATTCCCGCCAGGGGACGCCGTCGAGCAGGAAAAGCGGGGTGTCGCGCAGCGGAATGCGGTCGAGCTTGAAGACTCCGGGCGCGAGGCGCGTCACGCACGATTCGGGAAGCGGGGCCACGACGCCTTCGAGCGGATCGGCCAGAAGCGGCGCGGCGCCGACGCCGCGCCAGACGAGGCTCGTCGTGCCGACGTATTCCACGGTGTGCAGCGGCGTCGGCATCCAGAAGGCGACGGCGCGGGCGCCGCCGCAGAGCTCGAACGCGCCGAAGAGCAGCTCGTGCTCGGCCGGCTCGCGCATCCCCCAGCCGAGGTGCGGAGCGGGCTCGGGCCGGAAGTAAACGGGCGCTTCGACGAGACGCGGAGTCCCGCGCAGGATCGAGGAGAGCGCGCCCAGCGCGCGGTAGGAAGGCTTGGGCGAGTAGGCTCCGGTCGCGCGGCCGTCGGGGCCGAATTCCGCCCCCAGCACCCCGAAGTAGCCGTAGTCGAGGTAGGAGGCGACGTCGCCGACCTTGCCGTTGAGCGCCTCGATCATGTCCAGACACGAGAAATACGACGAGAACTCCACGCCGGCGAGAAGGTCCGCCACGGCGCGGCGCACAAGCTGCCGGGCCTGCTTGCGCGGCGTCCAGTCCTGGAGCCGCAGGGCGCCGTTGCCGTCGGACCGCGACTGCGAGCCGCTTTCGCCCTGGATGATCCTGATGGAGGGGTTGCGGGGCCGGACCATGGCGCCGATCATCCGCGCCTTCTCCATGGAGAAGCGCTCGTCGTCGGTGTACCAGTGGTAGGAGAAGCCCCAGAGGTCGTCGAGGGCGCCGGTGTCGATGAGCTCGTGCAGCCACGGGGTGTCCGGCCACTGGCACATCGAGCCGCCGACGACCTTCGCGTCCGGATCCGCGGCGCGCGCGGCCGCGGCGGTGTCGATCACGAAGCGCCCGTATTCGGCTCCGCTCACGCCATGCTTCCAGCAGGAAAGGTTGTCCGGCTCGTTCCACACCTCCCAGACGTCCACGCGGCCGCGGAAGTGCGCGACCGACGCCGTCACGTAGGCGGACCAGGCGCGGCGCTGCTCCTCGGTGAAGACGGGCGGGACGCCCACCGCGCCGAAGACCTTCTCCGCGCCGCTGCCGTAGAGCGCGTTGCCGTAGCACAGGCACATCCACGGCCGCAGGCCGAGCGCCAGGAGCGAATCGACGATGGCGTCCAGCCACGCGAAGTCGTAAACACCCTTCTCGCGCTCCGTGCGCTGCCAGCCGCTCTGAAGGCGGATCCACGAAACGCCCGTCCCGGGCAGGAACGGGTAGGCCTTGGTCGGGTCGAAAACGTCACGGTCGAGCTTCTCGAAGCCGAGGCCGAGAACCTCGGATCGAACGCCCGCGCGGGTGTCGGGAAGGGGGATGTTCATTGTCGTCGAAGAATCGTGGCGCGCGGATGACTGCGGCCGCCCGGGACCTTTTCCCGGCCGGCCTCGCCGCCCCACGACGCCAACCATACCCCACGGCGCTTTTCCGTGCGTCCCAATTCGTTTCCCGTGCGTCCCGATTTTCCCGCCATTGATTTGTATTGCAATTCAAATGAAAATGAACTATCCTTTGGCGCGTTCAAACGACAAAGGAATTCAAAATGCCCACCTGCACCCTGCAAGTCCGCCTCGACGCCGACCTCCGCAAAGAGGCCGACGAACTCTTCACCAGCGCCGGGATGGATCTTTCCAGCGCCGTCCGCCTCTTCCTGCGCCAGTCGGTGATCCGCCGTCGGCTTCCCTTCGAAGTCGTCACCGCAAACCCCGATCCCTTCTGGTCGGAAACCAACCAGCGCGAACTTCGCGAATCAATCGCCGCTCTTGAACGCGGTGAAGGAGTCCGCCACGAACTCATCGACGTCTGACAGGGCTTCCGGAAATGGACATCATTTTCGCTCCACGCGCTTGGTATGAATATACGGGCTGGCAGTTGGAAGACAAGAAGACCCTCAAGCGCATCAACCAACTCATCAAGGACATCGAGCGCAATGGGAACACGGGCATTGGAAAGCCCGAGCCATTGCGCGGAATGGATGGCTATTGGAGTCGTCGCATCAATGACGCGGATCGGCTCGTCTACAAACTTTCCGGCGAACGAAAAACCGACGGCACGGACGCGCGGACGCTCTTCATTGCAAAGTGCAAGTCCCATTATGAATGACATGGGTTTCCTCGCCAATCCGGGTTTATGCACTCCGAAACGGCGGATGCCACCCCCGTTGAATCCAACGTCACCTCGATGTCTCCGGGCCTCGTGGTTCGGCTGATCGCCGGCGAATATGCCGCTTCCGGTTTCGTTCGCGATGTCGATCCTGACGAGCTGCTCGCGGCGCGTCCGCCTCCACCTTGTCGCGAAAGTGGCGGAGCGCGCGCAGAACATTTCTGGCCCCCCCCGAACCCTACAATGGCCGACCAATCGTCTTCGCCCAATTCCGCAGGCGCAGCGATCTCCTTTTCCGGCATCGCCGGCCTGAGCAGTTCGCCGACTGATACAGGGCTGGCGCAAAGCGCTTGACTTTGCACGGAATAAGTGCTTCACTTGTTCACGGAAAGGACACCCACCCCATGAACCTCACCCTTGCCGTTGACGGCGACATCCTTCGGGAAGCGCGGAAGATCGCGATCGACGAAGACACCTCCGTATCCGCCATGATCCGTGAATTCCTCGCCGACCTTGTGGAATCCAGACGGGCGCGGCGGCGCGCGCAAGTCGTGCACGACTTGTTCGCCTACGCCGACACCCATCCATTCAAGCTGGGGAAAAACACCTGGACACGGGACGAACTCCATGAAAGGCGCTGATCCCCACAGGGCCACGCGGGAATTCTTCGACTCAAACGTCGTCGTCTACGCCTTGGCGGAGGCTGATGGCCCGGAGGAGGCCCGCAAACGCGAATCGGCCCGGCAGACAATTGTCGAGGCGGCCTCGCGCAAGAAGGCCGTGATTTCCGCGCAAGTCCTCGGAGAATCGTTCGTCACGCTTATCCGAAAAGGCGCCGCTCCCATGAAACCAGAGGTCGCCGCAAAACATCTGCGGGGATTCGCGGACCTCCGCGTCGTCCCGCTCACGGGAGAGCTCGTGTTCCGCGCGATCGAACTCCAGGGCGAGCACCAGCTCTCCTACTGGGACGCGCTCATCGTCGCCGCCGCCGAAAGCGCCGGCTGCGAGACCCTCTGGTCGGAGGACCTCTCCGACGGCCGCTCCTACGGCTCCATGACCGTCCGCAATCCCTTCCGGGTCCGGGCATAGAGGGCGCCGCCGCGTTCAAACCGGCCCGATGTTCCGGCCGTCACGCAAGCGCGCCGAACCAGATGCGGAAGAAGGCGTCGGGATCGACCGAACGGGCCAGGCGGTGTGGACGCGGCTCTCCGGCAGGCGGCCACGCGCGCACGGTCCAGCCAGCCGTGGGTTCCGCCAGCGGAACCCGCACGAAGTCATCCTCGTAGGCGCAGACCTCCGGGTGGAAGATTCCGACGGCGGCGAGCGGGTCGTGGAAGGTCACGAAGTCCGAGCGCTCGAACCACACTTCCGCGAAGTCGCGCACGGGGCCGATGCCGGAAAGCGAGGCGAAGCGCCGGCGAGCCTCGTCGCGCGGCAGCCGCACGCGCTCCGTGACATCGAGGCCGTAGCTCACATGAACCGGCGGGCGCGGATGCGCCGTGTTGCCATAGACGATGGCGGTCGCCCACGGGTCGAGGATGGCGTTCCATTCGCCGCCCATGGAGTCGAAGAAGCGACCGCACATGAGATAAAGCCCCTTCAGAAGAGTCGGAATTTCCGGATCGAGCGAGAAGAGCGTCGCGACGTTCGTGAGAGGCCCGATGGCGAGCAGCGCCACTTCGCCGGGATTCGCGCGGATCGTGCGGCGCATGAAGTCAATGGCCGAGTTGTCGGCGACGTAGCGGTCGCGCGGCCAGTCGCCGAGTTTCGCGGCCTGAGGGCACGTCGGCTGGCGCTGGGGAATGGAAAGCGGCACGGGGCATCCCGGACGGATCGGGATGTCTCCGCGACCGTGGTGCCGGCAGATGGCGGAGGCCATTTCGCAGCGCCTTTCCGGTTCGCCGCAGACCGTCGTGATGCCGAGAAGTTCGCACTGCGGCTCGCGCAGCAGGTAGGAGAGCGCGAGCGAATCGTCGATGTCGTTGCCGATGTCGGTGTCGAGGAGAAGTTTCATGTGCTTGCGCCAGTTTAAAGGTTGAAAAGTTGAAAGGTTGAAAGGTTGAAAAGTTGAACCTAATTGAAGCAGTTGGCGCGGCGCGAGCCGCGCCAACTGCGCTTACTGCGCAGGTTCTCTCGCGGCAAAAAGCTACCAACTCATGCCGAAAGGAGTGGGAGGAACGCGATGCGGAACACTACCAGAAACACGGTCGATGTCAATCAGAAAACACGATCGAAAGGTTGAAAAGTCAGGGCCGGAAGGACAGGCGGGACCAGCGGGACCAGCGAGCCTGGCGCCCGTCCCGCCAGTCGCGCCAGTCCTCCCCCACGTCCCGCCGGTCTCGCCGGTCCCGCAAGTCCTAGAAGTGACATGTCCGGTGCGCTACACCAGTCCGAATGCTCAGACATTGGAAGAACTGCTCTCGACGGTGGTGTCCGGCATCTTGCTGGGCCTGACGCGCTACAAGCACCGCGGGCAACTTCGCGACAACGTCCAGGCCGCTTTTGCAGCATACGGTCGGCAAGTTGACGCGACATGCGGGGCGGACGGAACTAACGCTGTTCGAGGCGGACGTCGGCCACGCCTTCGATTTCCATAAATGCATCCGGGCGTCCGCCGCCGTAGCCCGGGTGGTGGCGGATGGCGAGGCGGTCGAGATGGACGCGCGAGCAGTCGCGAAAGACGACGTTTTCTGGATGGCGTTCCGCGTCGCCCCGGAAGATCGCGGGCCGGAGCGAAGAAAATCTGCACCGCTCGAACGCGATGTCGCGGATGCGCCAGTCGGTGGCGGCGCATTCCCTTTCGCGGAAGTCCGCGTCATGACGCGGCAGATGCGCGCAGACACCGTAGGGCTGAACCGTTGAAGAGCTGAAGTGTTGAACCGTTGAAGGGTTCGGTGCGGCGGAATTTCCGCAACCCATTCCGGCTGAGAGTGCCAGTCCAAGGAAAAAAGGGTATTATCATCATGCTATGCTCCCACGGCCTCGATGCGGGCGATGTATTCATCCTGCTCCTTGCGCGGGATGTCGTTCCAGCGGACGTTCCAGCCCGCGACGCGGACCTGGAGGTTCTCGTATTTCTCGGGGTGCGCCTGGGCGTCGCGCAGCGTCTCGGACGAGACGATGTTGACGTTGAGCGCCACGCCGCCGCCCGCGAAGAAGCGCTCGACGAGGACGCGAAAGGCGCGCAGCCCCTTTTCGCCCTCGACGGCCGAGGGGTGGATCATCACATCGAAGATGCTGCCACATGGGAAGTTCTCCGGCGCTATGGCACCGTAGCTGCGGATCGAGCCGGTGATCCCCTCCGTCTCGGCCCCGACGCTTGGCGCCATGTTCTTCGAGAAGAAGTCGCCAGCCTTGCGGCCGTCGGACGTCGCGCCCGTGATTTCGCCGCCCCGGATGAATCCCCGCGAGTTGAGGCCGTAGCATACGAAGACGCCGCCGCGCGAGTTGGGCTTGCCGACGAAGCGCGAGGTGAAGCCCTCGATGACTTCCTTCGCGAGGGCATCGGCCTCCGGGTTGCCGCATCCCCACTTGAGGCGCGAGCGCTTCATGCGGAGGCGCAGCGCCTCATGCCCCTCCCAGTTGGCGGCGAGGATGCGGCCAAGTTCGGCAAGCGAAAGCTCCTTGCGGTCGAAGACGAACTCCTTCACCGCGAGAAGCGAATCGACGGCCGTCGCGAACCCGCATTCGCCGATGGCGGTGAAGTTGTACTTGTAGCCAAGCGAGAAGGCGTCCACGCCCTTCTCCAGCGCGGAGGGGACGGCAAGCGAGAGGACGAGCGCCGGGTTGACTTCGGCAAGGTGGCGCTCGGTCTCCCGCAGGAGTTCCACCGTGCGGTCGGTGTTGGCGTGGAGGATGCGGAAGTATTCGCGCTTGAAATCGTCGAACGTCGCGGCGGCGAACTCGCCATTTGCGGCCCCGGACAGCAGCTCGACGACCGGCTGAGGCAGATACACGTTTGTCGCGCTTGTGCAGTTGCCCTTGCCTCTCGGCAGATACTCGAAGCATCCCCAGACGAGGAGGTCGCGGCATTCCTCGTCCGTGAGGCCGACTGGCTTCATCGACCGCGCCATGTTCTCCTCGCTCATCAGGCAGAGCGGGCAGTGGCGGCGCAGCATGTCGAGCGCCTTCCACCAGATTTCGTCCGGCGTGTTCGCCGCCATCT
>DJYI01000113.1:11831-17062 GCA_002448475.1 Verrucomicrobia bacterium UBA6982 | reverse complement strand
GTCCAAAACTCATTTCTCCGTGTCTCCGTCTCTCCGTTTCCTCCGTGTTGAGCGATAGCAACCAAGGGAGTTTGAAGGGTTGAAGGTTGTTTAGTCGCAAAAGACTTTTCAACCTTTCAACTTTTCAACCTTTCAACTGGGCGAGGCCCAGGACACATCGGCCCGCGCGATTGCGTACTTTGCGTTCTGACAAAGTTTGGTCACACCCCTGATTCGGGGTCAAGTTGCGCCGGGGAGGGGTTTCCGCTAGACTGCCGCGCCGTCCGGCACCCGCTGCGGCGCGGCCCGGAGGCATGGTTCAGACACCGACAGGGAGCAAATTAGGATCGCACGATGGAACACGTCATCGACACACTCAAGGCACGCGGATTGTTCGACAATTGGACTGACCCCGGGGTTTACGACCTGCTGCGCACCCCGCAGACAGTCTATGGCGGCTTTGATCCGTCCGCCGACAGCCTCCAGGCCGGAAACCTGGTCGCGATCATGAACCTCTGCCACTACCAGAGGGCCGGGCACAAGGTGCTGGCGCTCGTCGGCGGCGCCACGGGCATGATCGGCGACCCTTCCGGAAAGACTTCCGAGCGCCAGCTCCAGACGCGCGAGACGATCGCGCACAACGCCGAATGCATCCGGAGTCAGCTGGAGCGCTTCATCGACTTCGGCGCCGGCGCGGCGCAGCTCGTCAACAACCTCGACTGGCTCGGCAAGTTCTCCTTCATCGACTATCTGCGCGACGTGGGGCGCCATTTCCGCATGGGCACGATGCTGAACAAGGAAAGCGTCCGCGCCCGCCTCGAATCGCCCGGCGGAATGTCGTTCACCGAATTCTGCTATCAGACCATGCAGGGCTACGACTTCCTGCACCTCTACGACGAGTTCGGCTGCCGTGTCGAAGTCGGCGGTTCGGACCAGTGGGGCAACATCACCGCCGGCACGGATCTGATCCACTACAGGCGCTCGGCCCAGTGCTACGGCGTCACGATTCCCCTGCTAAAGGACGGCGCCGGACGCAAGTTCGGCAAGAGCGAGGGCAACGCGATCTACCTCGACTCGAAAAAGACGAGCTGCTACAAGTTCTACCAGTTCTTCCTGCGCAGCGAGGACGCCGTCGTGGGACGCTACCTCAGGGCGTTCACGTTCCTTCCGGTTGCCGAAATCGAACAGCTGGAGGAAACAGTACGCTCCGCTCCGGAGAAGCGCGAGGCGCAGCGGGTCCTGGCCGAAGACGTCGTGCGCCGCGTCCACGGCGAAGACGGCCTTGCCCAGGCGCTCCGCGCAACGGCCGCGCTGTTCGGCGGCGGCCCGCTCGACGGCATGGGGGCGGAGGAGCTGCTGTCCGTCTTCGAGGACGCGCCGTCCGCCACGCTCCGGACCTCCGAGGCGTTCGGGCAGAGCGTCGTGCGCGTCGCGGCGGCCGCCGGTCTTTTCAAGAGCCAGAGCGAGGCAAGGCGCGTCGCCGACGGCGGCGGACTCTACCTCAACGGCTCGCGCGTGGGCGCCGCCGACATCTTCACGCCAGATCGCGCCATCGGCGGCTCGGTCGCCGTTCTGCGCGCCGGCAAGCGCAACAACATCGTCGTCAAGTTCGCCGAAGGATGAAACTGGTTCTCGCATCGCGCAACGAGCACAAGCTCGCCGAGCTGCGGGTCCTCTGCGGTCTGCCGGAGGGGACTCTGGTCTCAGCCGCCTCGTTTCCCGGCGCTCCGGAGCCTGAGGAAGACGCGGACACGTTTGCCGGCAACGCCCTGCTGAAGGCGCGCGCGCTGCGAGACTTTACCGGCGAGTGGGCGCTGGCGGACGACTCCGGCCTGTGCGTTGACGCCCTCGGAGGTGCCCCAGGCGTCCTTTCCGCGCGCTACGCCGGGCGCCACGGCGACGACGCGGCCAACAACTCGCTGCTTCTGCGCAATCTGGCCGCGCTTGGGCCGAAGGCCCCGCGCACCTGCCACTTTTCGTGCGCTCTCGCCCTCGTCTCGCCGGACGGGCGGGAGTTCGTTGCGATCGGACTCTGCCCCGGCGTTCTGCTGCACGAGGGGCGCGGCACGGACGGGTTCGGCTACGATCCGCTGTTTCTGCCTGACGGGCGCGACAGGACTTTCGCCGAGCTTCCCCGCGAGGTCAAGTGCACATTCTCGCATCGCGCCGCCGCGGCGGCGCGGATGAGACCGCTGCTCGCTAAGGTCCTTCATGCGCCAAAAAACGCTTGAAGGGGCGCATGGCGTCTGGTAGTATCCCGACCCGTTCTTCGCGCGCGCCCGGCGGCCGTTCCGGTCGTCTGCGGCGCGCCGCTCAAAATCGGCTCCGCGCCGCATTCTGCCATGTTCAAGGGAACCTACACCGCTCTCGTCACTCCGTTCGACCGCTCAGGCGCGGTCGATTACGGCGCTCTGCGCGACCTCGTTGACGCGCAGGCCGCAGCCGGCGTCGCCGGCGTATGCCCGGTCGGCACCACCGGCGAATCACCCACCCTCGACTACGCCGAGCACGAGGAGGTCATCCGCAAGACCGTCGAATACGCGGCCGGAAGAATGCAGGTCGTGGCCGGATCCGGCGCCAACTCCACGCGCGAGGCGGTGGAGCTGACTCGCCACGCAAAGGAGGACGGCGCGGACGCCACGCTCCAAATCGCGCCCTACTACAACAAGCCCTCCCCCGAAGGCGTGTATCGCCATTTCGCGGAAGTGGCCGACGTGGGGCTGCCGGTGCTGCTTTACAATGCCCCGGGCCGCACTTCTCGGGACATTCCCGTCGCCGTCGCCAAGCGCCTCAGCGCCCACCCGATGGTAAAGGGCATCAAGGAGGCGGCCGGCGACGCCAACCGCGTGAACCAGCTCCGCGCCGCGATGGGGGACGCGCTCGACATCCTTTCCGGCGACGACGCGCTGACGCTCCCGATGATGGCCGTCGGCGCGAAGGGCGTGGTCTCGGTCGCCTCGAACGTCGTTCCGGCGGAAGTGGTGAAGATGGTGAACGCCGCCCTCGCCAACGACTTCGCCGCCGCCCGCAAGATTCACGACCGGCTGCTGCCCCTGTTCTTCGACCTTTTCATCGAGGTGAACCCGGTGCCGGTGAAGGCCGTGATGTCTATGCTCGGCACGGCGCAGGAGAGCTACCGCCTTCCGCTATGCCCGCTCATGCCCGAAAACCGGGCCAGACTGGAGGCCACCGTTCGTTCGCTCGGTCTGCTGAAGTGACGGACATTCCCCGGAATCCGGAATTCAGAACTCGTAACAATCTCGAAAACAGCTCGGAGAACTAGCGACATGGCTGTGAAACTGGCGATTTTCGGCGCGGCCGGACGCATGGGCCGCTCGATGGTCCAGAATCTGGCGGACTTTCCCGACCTGCGGCTTGTCGCCGCCGTCGAAGTCGCGGGCAGTCCCGCCGCGGGCGTCGATGCCGGGACGCTCGCCGGTCTTCCGTCCCCGCTCGGCGTAGTCGTCACGACCGACGCCGGCGCCGCCGTGCGCGATTGCGACGTGGCCGTCGATTTCACCTTCCACACAGCCGTTCCGGAACACGCCGCGCTCTGCGCCTCCTTCGGCAGGGCGTTTCTTGTCGGCACGACCGCCCTCACGGACGAAGAACGCGCCGCCGCGCTTGCCGTCGGCGAAAGGGCCCCGGTTCTCGTGGCCGCCAACCTTTCCGCCGGAGTTAACGTTCTGGCGGCGCTGGCGCGTCGGGCGGCCGCCGTGCTTGGCGAGGACTTCGACGCCGAGGTGGTCGAAATGCACCACCGCCACAAAAAGGACGCCCCCTCCGGAACGGCCCTCGCGCTCGCCCGCGCCGTAGCCGACGGACGCGGCCTGTCGCCGGAAGCCGCGGCGGCGGCCATCCGGGGAGGTCGCGAAGGCGTGTGCGGCGAGCGTCCGCGCGGCGAAATCGCGGTTCACGCCCTGCGCGGCGGCGACGTCGTTGGCGACCACGACATCGTGTTCGCGGCGGACGGCGAGGTCCTGACTCTTTCGCACCGCGCCACCTCGCGCTCCTGCCTTTCGCGCGGCGCGCTGCGCACCGCCCTTTGGCTCGCCGCGCAGCCGGCGGGCGTTCATACCGTCGCCGAATCGCTGGGGCTCGAATGAGATGGCAGAGAAGACGAAACTGATCGAGGCGCACCTCGTGCGCATTGAATTCGCTGACAAGGGAACCGCCGCCGCGCTCCGCAGGACGACGACTCACACCCTCACCTCGGTCCTGCACTGGCCGCGCTACACGTATCAGCAGCGCGTCGTGGCGCGCAAAGTGGAGGTCGAGGGATCCGTGCGCGAGTATTCCGACTCCGACTGGATCGACGCCGCGCTCTTCAAGGAAAGCCTTCAGCTGCCGAGCGCCGTCACGTTTTCCGTTTCCGTGCCGCTGGCGCCTGACGCCGTGGCGAAGGTTCTTTCGGCGCTAGCGAAGACGGCCGGAGGGGTGCTTGGCGACCTTTTCGAGGGCGCGGCCCCGACGAAGTCCGCCGGAAAGATGGCGGCGGCTCCGTTCGACACGCTGGGCGCGATCCTCGCCGGCTCCGATCCGTCCACCCTCGGCGAGGGAAGTCTTGTCTTCGACGATGAACTGCTTTCGCGCGGCGGCGAGCGCACCATCGAGCTGAAGGCCCCTTCCGACGTGTCCAAGGCGGTTGCCGCAGGCGGCAAGTCGGCGGCGCGCTCGCGCCTGATACGGCGCAGGGGAGACGTCGTCGCCCGCATTGTCGTGGCCTTCCAGCCGCTTTGACGGCGCGGCGGGAAGAATGGTGCCGTGGAGTTTGAGTCCGGGACGCTAGAACTCCAGCCGCACGCGAAACAGGTCGATGCCAGGAACGCGGCGCACAGCCGGCGCGTCCCGTCCCCGCAGTTCGTCCGCCGCGCCTTCCAGTCTTTCGCGGTTGCGGCGGTGGGCGGCGTCCACGCCGCCGTATATGCTGCCGGTGTACCAGGTGAGCTCGAAGAACGTGGACACTCCGAAGAGCGCCCACTGGTCGCGCTCGGCGGTTTCATACATCGCCCAGCCAAAAAGGCCGTTTAGGAGAAGCGAGCGCACGGCGTTTCCCCACTCTCCCGAATAGGCGTAGCCGAGTCCCGGCACCATGCCGAGCAGACCGCCGACGCGCGGCGACTTGCGCGGAAGGGCCTCCCACCCGTCCACGATGGACGTGGCGGCGGCGTCGCCGTCCGCGACGCGCCTTGCCTCGCCCGGCTCCAGCGCCATCAGCCAGTCGGCGGCGGCGAGCCGCGCCGCTGCGGCTC
>DJYI01000113.1:0-11780 GCA_002448475.1 Verrucomicrobia bacterium UBA6982 | reverse complement strand
GAGCCGCGCCGCTGCGGCTCGTTCCGGCGAGTCGGGCGCAAGCGCCTCGGCAAGAGTCTCGCCCCACTCGGCCGCGTCGGCCCACTCGCGCCGCCCCTCGGCGCGTCGCATCCGCAGGAAGCACAGTTCCTCTTCCACGCATTCGCGCACGTCCCCGTCACCTTCGATTCGCGAAAGGGCGCGCCCCATCCTGTCCCATTCACCGCACGCCCGGTAGGATTCGGCGGCGGCGACGAGCAGCGCCCCGCGCGTTTCGCAATCCCGCGGATCGCAGTCGGCTTCGGCGCGTCTGTATTCCAGAGCGGCGGCGGAGAAATCGCCGGACGCGGAAAAATCCTCGGCAACGGCGGCGGCGGAAGAGGCGGCGGCCTCGGCGGGCAAGTCGGCAGACTCGGCGCTGGCGGGCGACGCGGACGCCGCCAGCGCCGTGAAGGCGGCGGCCAATGTCGGCAAAAGTTTTTTCACGGGAAACTCCAGATTTTGCCAAACCACCAGTCGTGGTCTTCGACCGGGTCGGGATGCCTCCACAGTCCGCCGGTCCCTCGCACCCAGGGACGGTCCGGCGCGGAAACTGCGGGTTCGCGCACGAATCTGTCGGCAGTCATCGGGACTCCGAGCAGACCATGCCTGCGCGAGGCAAGAACGAAATATCTCGAGCAGCTCGGCTCCAGGACGCATCGCGCTCCGAGCGCCGGGGCGATGCAGCCTCGGTAGAACCAGACAACTGCTCTGGCGAGCGCCGATCCCGGAGCGTCGGCGGACTCCGCCAGCTCCGGCGGCGACTCCTCCGAATTCCCTTCGTCGGGGACTTTGGGGCAAAGCCCGGAATAGTCCGGGAAGTCGCGCATGAAGCGCCCGATCTCGAACTCCGCGTCGCGCATAGCCCCCTCATCGACAAGTTCCGCCACAAAGGCGGCGCGGCGCGCCGCCCTTGCGGCCCTTGCCGACGCCGTGGCGGGCCGCGCTTCCGCGGCCGACGGCCCGCCCGCGTCGCCGCCCCCGCCGCGGGAGACTCCGACAAGGAGACCGCCGAGCAGATACGCAATTGCGAAGGCGCGGAAAGGGCGTGACATGGACTCCTCAGCGCTTGGCCCGGAAATACTTGGCGTGGTCGAAGACGCCCTTCTGCGGCTGCTCGTTCACGCGAATGCGGTCGAACGTCGAAACGACCGACACGTTCGCGCCGCCGACGGATGTCGTCGTTTCGATGCGGCGGAAGAGGCGCAGTCCGGGATGTGGTTCGAATGGCGCGGAAAACTCCGTGGTCCAGACTGGACTTGCGGAGTCCTCTCCCTCGAAGGCCTCAAGGCGAGCCACGCAGCCGTCGGAATCAAACGAGACCACGACCCGGGCCGCCGCGGCGGAGCCGTCGGCGACTGCATTTCCCGATCCGTTGTCTGATTCTTCGGCATCGGGGGCGGCGATTGAAAAGGAAACCTGGCGCGCGAATGGAGCGGTCGCCGGCACGACGTCCCGTCCGGACGCCGGGTCGAGAGGGAAAAGCGACTCCTCCGGAGATCCGGGGACGGCGCGGAGGTTGGCCGCCTGTGATGGAAGCTGGTCAACGACCGCGAAGCGAACAGGCTCGTCGCTGTCGTTTTCGGCGGTCCAGACCGATTCGCCGTCTATGACCGTCCGACGGCGGGAGGGCGCTATGCGAAGCGCGTTCAGGCGAAAACCGCGCGCCCACACGATCTTCGTCACCATCTCCGCCGTTTCGGGCGCGGCGCCGGCTCCGCCACCGGGAACGGACCCCGACACAGTGCGGCGCACCGTGCACGACACTGTCGAGGCGGCGGCGTATCTCTCCGACACGGCCGCGAGAACCTCCGTCGCGGGCACTCTCAACTCGGCCGGCGCGGAAGGCTGGGCTTCGGCCGCAACCGCGGGTGCGGAGAAAACAAAAAAGCCGAGCGCGGCCGCAAGCGGCCGCACCGGCTTGAAGGCGAATGCCATGAGTGGCACTGCGGTGGCGATCAATAGTATTGCTCGCCGGCGACCTTGCGCAGATCGGCCGTGGTGATGCCGTTCCAGCCGTCAATGCAGTTCCAGACGGCGCCGACGATGCCGACGATCGGAATGATGCGCAGCCATTCGCGCATTTCGAGGTTCTTGCCTTCGTTCCATGCCGCTGCGGAGCGGATGCCGAAGCAGCAGCCGACAAGACCGCCGGAAAGACCGCCCGCTTCACGGGCCTGGGCGACTGGCATCGCGAGGAGCGCCACGGCTCCGGCGAGGACGAGAAGTTTTTTCATTGTGGGATGTCCCGAAGTTTTACCGCTCTCGCGGAATCGGCGGGAATCGTCGAACGCGGCGGTGCCGCTGAGGATACCACTCAGCCCGCTTCCGCGCAACCGAGCATTATTCTGGGGCGCGACTTGCAGGACTGGCGGGACTTGCGGGACTGGCCTTTCAACTTTTCAACTTTTCAACCTTTCAACCTTTTAACGGGCGTAAGCCGCCCGGGCCTTGCGGTGGTTGCGCCGGTGAGGGGAGGGTGGTATTCTCGCGCCCCGCGTTCTGCGGGGCGACGCGGTTGTCGCGGCGCGCGGGCGCGGTCAACAAGTTGAATGACAAACTTTTAAGCGAGGTAGAACAATGGCTCTCTCAATCAAGGACATGAAAGGCCGCAAGATCGGCATTTGCGTTTCCGGCGGTCTTGACTCGAAGACGATCGCCACTCGTCTGCGCGAGGCTGGCGCCGACGTGCTTTGCTTTACGGCGGATCTCGGTCAGCCGGACGAAAAGGACATCCACGACGTCCAGAAGAAGATGGCGCCTTGCGGCGTGAAGACGGTGATCGTCGATGTCCGCAAGCCCATGGCGGAGGCGTGCTTCCAGGCGATCAAGGCCCAGGCCACGTATGACGGCGGCTACTGGAACAGCACCGGCATCGGCCGCGCCGTCACGACGCGCGAGATCGTGAAGGCGATGAAAAAGCACGGCATCGACACGCTCGTGCACGGCGCGACCGGCCGCGGCAACGACCAGATGCGCTTCGAGCGCTACACCAACCAGTTCGCGCCCGAGATGGAGGTTTACGCCCCGTGGCGCGACGCGGCGCTCCTGAAGGAGTTCCCCGGCCGCACGCAGATGTGCGAGTATCTGGCCAAGCATGGAATTGTCGCCTTCCCCGGCGGCAAGAAGCGCTATTCGACGGACTGCAACATCGCCGGCCTCTCGCACGAGGCGGAGGATCTGGAGAGCATGCAGACGCCGATGACGATCGTCGAGACGACGATGGGATGCTGGCCGATGAAGGCGCCGGACAAGATCGAGAGCGTCTCGATCCGCTTCGAGAAGGGCCGCCCGGTCGCAGTGAACGGGAGGAAGCTCGCGCCGTTCGACCTTGTCGTCGAGGCCAACGCGATCGGCGGGCGCAACGGCCTCGGCCTTTCGCACGCGCTCGAAAATCGCATCATCGGAACCAAGAGCCGCGGCGTTTACGAGGCTCCTGGCATGGAGCTGCTCGGCAGGACGTTGCGCTACGTCTATCAGGCCATCCTGGACCGCCGCGCGACGGACCTCTTCGAGCACCTTTCGCGCTTCCTCGCCAACCAGATCTACGACGGGCGGTATTTCGACCTTTCGTCGCAGGCGGCGTGGGCGGCGGTGGACACGTTCGCGGAACTCGCCACCGGCACCGTGAAGGTCGGGCTTTACAAGGGCAACATCCTGTTCCAGTCGCTTTCCGGCGTGAAGGCGTCGCTCTACTTCGAGGAGAACGCCTCGATGGAGGATGCGCAGAAGGGGCTCAACCCGGTTTCGTCGCAGGGCTTCGCCGAAATCCAGTCCGTCGAGGCCCGCTCGATGGCCAAGGCGCGCCAGATCCGCTAGTCAGCGGCGGCGAATTGCCTGTCAGATCCCGCGCGGCGGGGCGTCGGTCTGGCCGACGTCCCGCCGCCTTCTTTTCGCGGCGACCGGCGCTACTTCTGGTTTTTGCGGTATTTCAGATACAGCGCGGCGTCAAGCGACACAAGGCACAGCAGCGCCAGATAGAACCAGAACAGCCAGTGCAGCCCCGGCACGGGCGCGCCGGCTGCCGCGGCCTCGGCCCCCCTTTCGCGCCACAGCGCGATCATCTTGCCGATGCCGGCGACGTAGCCGATCATTATCAGCGACAAGAACACCGGGCTTTTGCCTCGAACGACTTTCGTGCGAAGCGTCTTTGCGATGGAAAACGGCCAGCTCGCGCCGAAGCAGACGAGCATCACGGCCTCTAGGATTGCTGAAACGGTCATGGGGGAGGGCGAAGGCGAGGAAAGTTGAAAAGGCGAGGGGGAGGCGAGGTCGGGAGACAGGTGCGGAGCAGACGGAGATCAGACGCGGCGGGAGAGCAGATACGACGCGCCGACGAGCGCGCGGTCGAAGAGGACGCAGGCGAACAGCAGCGGGTGGCGCAGGACGCGCCGCCACTTGCCGTTTTCGACGAAAACGCCAAAAAAACGGTAGCGCAGGCCGAGTTGTCGGCGCAGTGCCGGGTGGGCCGCTCCCCACTTGGCGACATAGCGCTCCGTGAAACCGGCGTAGTAGCTCTTTTTGCGGAGATGGCGCCGCCAGGTGAACGCGCCCTCGTCGTGCAGCAGCGCGCCGTCCGTGATCGCCGTCCTGGCGCCGGCGGCGGCGCACTGGATGTCAAGATCCCAGTCCTCGAATCCGGTGATCAGCGGATCGTATCCGCCGGTTTTTTCCAGAAGCGGGCGGGAAAAGACGCGAAGCGCGTCAATGCAGGTGCCGTCGTAGAACGAGCGCTCGAAATTTCTGACGCGGATCCACCACGAGCGCCCGACGCGCTTTTCGCGCACGAACAGCGCGTCGGGCGCGTCGGGCGCGGAAATCAGTGCGCGGATTTCCGCAAGCGTGGCCTCCGGCATTCTCATGTCCGCGTCGAGAAAGGCGACGAACCTGCCGCGCGCCTCGCGCCAGCCGCGGTTGCGCTGCGCGCTGCGCTCCGGCCCCTGGTCGAACACGCGCGCCCCGGCGGCGCGGGCGATGTCGGCCGTGCCGTCGGAGGAGAAGTTGTCCACCACGAGCGTCTCGCACCAGCCGTCGGCGCGCGCGGAGTCGAACCCCGCGAGGCACGCGGCTATGTTCGCGGCCTCGTTTTTCGTGGGAACGACTACGGACAGCAGCATGGCGCGCTACAGCCGGAAGCCGACCTGCGGGTCGGCGGGCAGCGAGGAAAGGACGTCGGCAAGCAGCTGCGCGCTGCGGTCGAGGTCCTCAAGGTCGATCGTCTCCACCGACGAGTGCATGTAGCGCAGGGGGATGCTCACCTGGACGACGGGAACTCCGGCGCGCGTGTGCCGCATCACGAAGCCGTCGGTGCCGTTGCCGCGGCTGCGCGGCTGCGTCTGCAGCGGTATGCCCGAGTCCGAGGCGACGGAGCGCACGATTTCGCAGAACGCGGGATCGTAGTTGGGGCCGACTCCAAGAACAGGTCCGCCGCCGAGGCGGATGTCGGCCACGGTTTTCGGGGTGCCCTTTGGGTCGTCCGTGGCGAACGTGACGTCCACGCTGATTCCCATGTGCGGGTCAATGCCGAAGGCGGCGACCTTGGAGCCGAGCAGACCCAGCTCCTCCTGCGTCGCGCTCACGAAGTGGGCGGCAACGGCGAGCGGGCGGCCCTTCAGGCGGCGCAGCGCCTCCATCACGACGAACACGCCGCAGCGGTCGTCGAAGGCCCGCGCGCTGGCGCGAGTGCCGCACAGCCGGCGGAACGGGGCGTCGGCGGTGCCAAATGTGCCTATGGGGGCCGCTTCGATGGCCTCCGCCTTGCTCCCTGCGCCGATGTCGATCCACAGGTCGTCGATCTTTCCCACGCCGGCTTCGCGCTCCTTGGGCTCCATGAGGTGGATGGCCTTGCGCCCGATTACGCCGTTCACCGGGCCGGCCGGGCCCATGAGAAGGACGCGCTCGCCCGGAAGAAGCTGCTTGTTGACGCCCCCGACGAGCGAGAAGTAGAGGAAGCCCCGCTCGTCGATGTGCTGCACCATGAATCCGTTTTCGTCGCAGTGCGCGTCGATCATGACGCGAGTCGGCGCGCCCGGATTCTTGACGGCGTGGAGGTTGCCAAGGCGGTCGAGCCGGATTTCATCGGCGTAGCCCTCCACGTATTTCGCCACGAGCCGCTGGCCCTCGATTTCGCGACCGCTCGGGGTCTGGGTTTCGCACAGGGTGCGAAGAAAATTGAGCTGTTTGTTGTCGATCATTGTCTTTGAGTCCCTTGTTCGGGCGCGCCGTCCGGCGCGCCGCCGTCATGGAAGGAAGAAGGTCCGGACTGCGGCGGCGGCGCGGAAGCGGCCGCCGGGCAGGGCGTCGATTGAAATTGACGAGAACTTCGCCGCCGCGCCTCCGCGCGCCTCTTCCAGCGCGGCGACGAGCTCTTCGGCGGAATCGGCGGAAATGCTCTCCACTCGCTCCGCCAGCCGGAGCGCGGAGCCGCGCACGGCGCGCGAGGCTCCGCGCGGCGGCGGGGCGCCTGCCGGACGCGCAGCCGCGGCCGCGATCAGCGCGCCTTCCGCGGCGCGGTAGCGCTCCTCGGCGGCGAGTTCGTCGGCAAGCGCGCCGTGCTGAATTTCGGCGCGGATGCGCCCGGCTTCCGCGACGGAGCGGCGCGAGTCGGCCGTCCGTGCGCGCGCAAAGGCGCACAGCGCCAGCGCGCCGGCGCAGACGACGGCGGCGAGCGTCGCAGCGCGCATCTCACGCGATCCCTTCACGGCGCCGCCCTCCCGCCGGACTCTGCCCCCGAACGACCCGATCCGGCCCCGCCGGGGTGGACGAAAAACGCGAGACGCCCGTGCCCGTCCGGACGCGGCGCCTCGGAAAGCGATGTCCGAAGTCCGCGGGAAACGGCCTCGGCGACGAACGCGGCCGCGGCCGTCTCGTCCGGAGCCGTGCCGGCGGCCGACAGCGCGGCGTCTTCGATGGAAACGCGGGAAAGCGCCACGCCGCTCGCCCGCGCGGCGTCCAGCGCGGCCGGCAGCAGTCCGGCGCAGTCCGGCGCGGCCACCGCCGCGTCGCGCCTTGCGGCCGCCTCCTCGCGCGCTTCGGCAAGGGCAGCCGCGCCGCGAGTAGCGAGCCGGCGCCCGGCAAGTCTCTCGAAGGAGGCGGCGCGCTCCGCGACAGCGGCGCGGCGCTCCGCCTCGGCGCGGCGGGCCGAGGAATCCGCCGCCGCCGCCCATGCCGCCGCCGCCACAAGGAATGCAAGCGAGGTGAATAGCAGCGGAAGCGAGGCCGAGCGGGCGGACGCCGGGTCGGCGAACTCGCCGACGCGGAAGTCGAGATCGTCCAGCCCCGGAGCGGCCAGCGCGCGCGCGAGCGCCGTTTCCGGAGAATCCGGCACCGCCACGGACACGCCCGCCGCCTTCAGCTCGGCGGCGACGGCGTGGGCCCCGCCGCCGACGGCAAGGACGCGCAGTCCGTGCGGAAGCCCCCTGAACGCCAGGCGCAGGCGCCGCGTCGGGCCGTCGCCAGCATGCGACGGGTCCGGTCGAAACGCGGATATGGAGTCCGCCAGCTCCCCGTGACCGGCGGCAACGACGCACCAAGCGCCGCTTGCCGCTCCGTCCGCCTCCTGACCGGGGGCGAAAACGACGGCGCGCGGAGTGTCCGGAGGAAGGGGCTGCATTGAAAGGGCCCAGCGCCAAAGAGCTGGTCCTGGCGGAAGGACCATGCTAGGAGACTGTCCCGCGCCTGCCAGGCGGGATAGCAGGGCCGAGAGATCCGAACGGCGGACAACGTGGGCCTCCACGGTTCCGTCCGGGCGACGCCGCCCGAAGCGCGCCACGCAGTCGCCGGCCGGGAACGGCAGTTCGGCGGACAGCAGCGAGGGGAGAATCGCGCGAAGCTTGCGCGGCGGAAGCGGCGGCGCCGGCAACCGCAGAAAAAGAGCGGTTGCCGGATCGAGCGCTGCGTTTTCCCTGCTGTTCGGCACGGTGTTTTCGTCCGGGGTCTTCAGCCGGCGTCACCGGAGCCGTCGCTGTGGTGGTGATGGTGGTAGTGATGGTGGTGGCGATGATGCGAGCGGCGGCGGAATTCGGAGTCCGACTCGGCGTCCTCGCGCTCCTCTTCCCTGCGCTTCCTTGCCTCCTTGTATCTGCGCCACGCGCCGAAGATCGAGGAAAAGACGAACCATCCGCCGCCAAGAGCCGTCAGAACCCAGGCGACCGACAGAAGCTTGTCCGGGCGCAGCATCGGATCCGGCGAGCGAAACCACGTGCCGAGAATCCCAAGTCCGACGACCAGAAGGATGAGCGGCAGGATGAACGAAAGCGCGCGGACGTCCTCGCGGTGGCGGATCTCGTCGATTTTCTCCATTCTGAACCGATGGTGGCGGTGGTGGCGGCTGCGCACGCGCCGGACCGGGCCGAGCACGGGCGGCGTAAGCCCGCCGCGCCCGTCCGCCGAGGACTGGGCGGCAAGGCCGGACTGGGCGGCGGATACGACCTCGGCCTCATCGGCCGGCATCTCGTCGATGGAAGCGAGTTTTTTCATTTTGCCGATGGTCCAGTTGGCGATTGTCCGGGAGTCCAGATTTCGGACTTTTCCAGTTCCCGGGCCTTGGCCGCGCGGCGGCGGCGGGCGATTGCGTCGAGAATGCCGTTCACGAAACGTCCCGATTCGTTCGAGCCGAAATACTTGGCTAGATCGACGGCCTCGTTGATTATCACGGGATCTGGCGCGCGGTCGTCACCCGAGAGAAAGAGAAGTTCAGTCGCCGCAACCCGCATGACGGCCCGCTCCTCGGATCCGACGCGATCAAGAGTCCAGTTCCTGAGCCTCTTTGAAATCGCCTCGTCCACCTCGTCCCTGTGTTCGACCCAGGCGCGGAATAGAGTTTCGGCGAACCGGCGGGCGGCGTCGTCTGGCAGGGCCTCGGGGGCCTCGCCCTCCGGACGCAGACGCAATCCCCCCTCCCAGAATGTCTGGAAAAGCTGTTCTGTCGATTTGGCCTGATCAGGATTGGCGGCGAACTCGAAGACGAGCTGAACCGCCCATTCGCGGGCTTGGCGGCGGCTGTACACGGAAAAAAGACCCCGGATTCAAATGAACGCTGAAGAACGACGCGGGGCGGCCCGGCTGGCAGGACGCTCCGTCCTTGATGACGCGGGGGATTCTACAACAAGCCGCCCTCCGCCGCAATGCAGGGCGAACGCATGGGCGCATCACCGTTCCCGGCCCACCATCCCCAAATCTCATTCGCATTCTATTTCGCCAGTATTTTCAATTGGCTCTGTTCTAGAAGAGGGGTGAAATCCGTCCGCCCCCTTGGTATAATGGGAGTATGGCAATCACATCCTCCCAGTTTGAAATCCTCCGCCAACTGTTCTCCAACGCCGACGCCGAGCAGAAAGCCGCCTTTCTGGAATGGCTGAACGCCCCCGCCGCGTCCAAGGCGGCGAAGTCGGTCCCCGCGTCCTTTGACGCCTTCTTCGCGGAGAAGCGCACCGTTCTCGTCTGCCCTCGGTGCGGCTCCGTCCACATCTTCAAGAACGGGCACCGCAACGGACGCCAGCGCTACAACTGCAAGGACTGCAAGACCTCCTTCGTCGCCACGAACAACACCATCCTGCACCAGAGCAAGAAGGACCTCGCCGTCTGGACCCTCTACATCAACTGCATGATGCGGAAACTCCCCCTTCGCCAGACGGCTAAAATCTGCGGCATCCACCTCGCCACCGCCTTTGCGTGGCGTCACAAGATTCTGGACGCCCTCACGAACATGATGGAGGGAATCAAACTTGACGGCGTGGTGGAATGCGACGAGACCTACCAACTGGTGTCCTTCAAGGGAAACCACAGGAACTCAAGGACTTTCCAGATGCCCCGCAAGGCGCACAAGCGCGGCGGAACCGCCGAGAAGCGGGGTCTCTCGCAGGAACAGGTCTGCGTGACTTGCGGCGTCAACCTCGGACGCCAGTCCGTCGGCAGGATTTCCAACCTCGGCAAGCCGTCCTGCAAGGATTTGGCGAGCGTCCTTGACGGTCATGTGGCTGAAGGGGCGGTCATGGTGACGGACGCCCATCGGGGCTACTGCAAACTTGCCGACGCCTACCGTGCCTCCCATATCCGCATCCCGCGCCACAGGCACACGGCGCAGGGGTTCAACATCCAACTCGTCAACTACTACCACTCCGTCCTGAAGGGGATGATTAACATCCACTTCAAGGGGGTTGCCACGAAGTACCTTAACAACTATGTTGTCTGGCACAACCTCGTCAACTTCGCCCACGGACCCGAGGGGGAGAAGGAAATGGTGATGAGGGATTTCGTCCTCACCACCAAGTGCCTTTCCTTCTGGAAGAAGAATCTGGTGCGACCGGCTATTCCGGTGGCCGCGTAAGACTACTAAATTTGTCCGTCACGAAATGCGGCATCAACATCCGGATTATTGAGGTCGGCGTGGCCAAAGTCTGGGTATTCTCCGTATTCCCCCTTCGCGCGTTTCCTTTCTTCCTCATCATATTCGGGAGTAAAATGGAACTCATCATATTGAGAAAACCGACGAAGCGCTTCCCTGTATCTTCCTTGTTTCATAAGGTCCTTCATTTCTTGATACTCACCGGAAGTTTTGTCCATCGCACGAAGGTAACGCAAACATTGAGAGAACAATGGGTCCAAGGCGTCGGCCCTTCTTCTTTCCATGAATTCTTGTCCTGCCGGAATAATCGGCCCGGTGTATTCGCCGGAGTCAGACTTTCTGCGAGTTTTGCCTCGTATCATCGCCTGTGGAATGTATGGCTCGGCATCACGAATGTCTGACCTTTGCCATCTATTCAGTCTACGCCTTTCTTCGGGCGAATAGCCCATCCAGTCTTCATGGATGAGTTCTTCCAATGCGGCCTCTATGAGCAGTCTGTATTTCATGTTGTGTGCTTCCTTGAAGTATTTAGCCGCCAACGATTCTAGAACTCCCGGCCCCGTTGGCGGAGAGAGCGGTGGTGTTGTGGGTTGTTGCGGATTCGACGCTAACCTGTTTCTCGGTCTGCGATTGAGAACGACCCTTCCATCGGGAGAGGTGGCGGTTTCGTTGCCTAGTGGACCATTATAACGGCCTGTGGCGACCCAATTCATAAGTCCTTTTACAATCCCAATCTCCATTTCGGCGTCCAAGTCGTCTTTGAAGAAGATTTCCTCCCGATATTGAACTCTTTTATCTGGAACGAACCGCTTTGGCTCCGTCTTTATTACGATGCCGAAATTGTTGCGTGGGTGTCCGTTCACAAAGAACCATTCGGCGCTTCCACGATGGTTGGCAAGTCGGAGTCGGAGATTGACGCCCGTATTTGTGTTGGTGAAGTATTTGGAGTTGTCGGCCACCGCCATTGGACGCCCGCATCGCGTTGATAACTCGTTCAAAAAATCCTCTGGACTTTTCGCGCCCTCTTGTGCTATTGTCTCGGCCAACGACGCGAGTTCTTGTCCGGTCTTGGAGTCGATTCCCGTCGTGGGCTTGCGGTTTGATTGATTACGAGAGGTCGGCTTTGAAGACCCAGAGTGGCGATGTGCGTAATTCGGTCCCGCGCCCACCTTCTTTTGGGTTTGACGCCTTTTTCGTCCGGGGTGCTTCTTGTGCTTTGACCGATGGTTATGCGCCTCGGTTAACTCTTCCAAGTCGTCCGAGCGCAGTTTGTCTAGGCATTCTTTGAGCAATATGCGGTTCATAGCGGGTTCTCCAAGTATTTAGAGGAGAACCCGCCGACGAAGGGTCAGGGCATCACCCTTGTTCTAGAACAGAGCCTTTCAATTTTGCCTCTGCCGTCCCGTCCCGCGCTATT
>DJYI01000060.1 GCA_002448475.1 Verrucomicrobia bacterium UBA6982 | reverse complement strand
GCACGGACAGGCTTTGGTCACACCACCGGTATATACCGGGCTTGATTCCCGATGTGCCGGGGATTAAACTCGCTGCCAGTCAGGGACAATGGTATCCATGCAGGAAGGACAACCCCCACCCGCCCGTGGCTATGGCGCCGTGGCGGATGCGCTTCTCGGCGACATCCGCTCGGGGCGTTCAGGGACAGACCCCGAGGCG
The DNA here is from genome assembly GCA_002448475.1 of Verrucomicrobia bacterium UBA6982. GTDB lineage: Bacteria > Verrucomicrobiota > Kiritimatiellia > RFP12 > UBA3636 > UBA3636. The sequence goes on along the minus strand of DJYI01000060.1, from coordinate 12,037 downwards.
TTCTTCTGGCCCGAAAATCGAAACAACCGGGAATTCGGTTGCCAGAAATTCCGAAAGAGGGCGACGCTGTGAGGTCAAAGCAGGGAAAGATCCTTCATGCGGCGCGGCAGGCTGGCGAAATGGAAGTAGCCGGCGCTTTTTCCGTTCGGCAGATCCTTCCCGGAGTAGATGACCGTTTTGCTGGCCACATCCCCAATGGCGGTCGAGATCCGGTCCATGTTTTTCGTGAAGTCGGCGGAATAACTTGCAGCCGCCTTGATTTCAAAGAGGTGGAGTTTCCGTCCATGCTCCGCGACGAGGTCAACTTCCGTCCCGCTCCGGTCGCGGATGAAGTAGAGGTCCGGCGGAAGCCCGCGATTCAGTTTGGCCTTGAAGGCTTCCATGACGACCATGTTCTCGAAGATTTCGCCGAAGAGGGGGTCCCTGACGATTTGGCTCTGCTCCCTTATGCCAAGAAGGTGCACCAGCAGTCCGACGTCCGTGAAATAGAGTTTCGGGGCCTTGACGAAACGCTTGCCGAAATTCCGGTAGTAGCAGGGAAGAATGGTGACGATGAAGCAGGCCTCCAGAATGGAGACCCAGCCCTTCACCGTCGGCATGCTGACGCCGATGTCATTCGCAATCGACTGGAAGTTGACGAGCTGCCCCGCGCGTCCGGCGAGGACGCGCAGGAAGAGGTTGAACTCCCGGCGATTCCTGATGTTCGCGATTTGGTTGACGTCCCGCTCGACGTAAGTGGCGAGGTAGTTCTCGAACACGTCGAACGGCGCAAGCCGTTCGTCGTAGAGTCTGGGCATGAAGCCGTTGAAAAGGAAGGCCTCCCGCGACTGCGTCCAGCCGACAGCTGCAAGTTCGGAAATGGAAAGAGGGAACAGCGTGGCCATGGCGACCCTTCCCGCGAGGGATTGGGAGATTCCCTCCCGCAGGGATGGCTGGTGCGAACCCGTGAGGATGAACATGCCCTTTCCGTGCGGCTCCGCATCCACCGCGACCTGGATTCTGCTCAACAGTTCTGGCAGGCGCTGCACCTCGTCGAGGATGAGCGGCGGGGGGTGGTTGCGAAAGAACGACGCGCCGTCCGCCAGGGCCTCGTGGAACGTGTCGGGGTTTTCCAGGTTCAGGTATTCGTAGTCGGGGAACACCGCCTTGGCAAGCGTCGTCTTTCCTGATTGCCGTGGCCCCGTGATGGACACCACCGGGAAACTTCCCGCCATCCTTCCAACGTATTCCGCAGCTTCGCGCCGTATCATGGTTCGTCTTCCTTTTGCGTGTGCGGGGCAACATACCACAGCGCTCCGGCTATTTCAAGATTCTACTTTAAAGTAGCCAAGCCGGGTCGTCCCGCCGAAAAGGACTTATACGAGGTCTGTCCCCGCTGGCCCAATGATGGCGAAATTGGAAACTGGCAGCATTGTTATTGGCAACATTCGCACAATGGCAACATTCGGCTAATGGGGACAGACCCCGCTGAACCCGGCTTCATGAGCGTATAGATAATGTTGCCAATGTGAAAGTGTTGCCAGTTGCCAGTTCCAATTTCCAATGATGGCGAAATTGGAAACTGGCAGCATTGGTATTGGCAACATTCCCACAATGGCAACATTCGGCTAATGGGGACAGACCCCGCTGAACCCGGCTTCATGAGCGTATAGATAATGTTGCCAATGTGAAAGTGTTGCCAGTTGCCAGTTCCAATTTCCAATGATGGCGAAATTGGAAACTGGCAGCATTGTTATTGGCAACATTCGCACAATGGCAACATTCGGCTAATGGGGACAGACCCCGCTGAACAAAAAGTGTCTCGTCAGGGTACGGGCGGTGACCATAGGCAGGAGGAGTCCGCGCCGTCTTCAAAGACTGCCAGGATGCCATGCCTGCGCCAGTCGTTCATCGGCAAGGAAAGGACAATGCGGTTTAGTCCGGCCAGCGTCTTGATGCGGGTGCCATTTTTGAATTCGACTTTATCGCCATTGATGAAAAGCGTGCCACCACCGCGTGCGACGAGCGTGGCGTCGCGTCCGGACGCCGTAAACTCTCCCACGATTAAGTTCAAAAGGTCTTTTAGTGTCTCCTTCGGGAAGGCGGAGGCAAGCGCCTCGGCCTCGGGAAGCCTTGACGAGAAGTTGAAGGTGCATGGGGCGTATAAAGGAGGGGCGTCAAGCGGGAAAAGCCGCAGGCCTTCAAGGGGTGATCCGGGGCGTGATAGTTCGGCGAGCTTCTCCGCCGGCCACTCGTCGATGTGAAGCGGGGATGCTGCGCGCACGCAGTCACGGAGGGATGTCCTGTCTTCCGTGCGGGGGGTAAGTATCCGTTGCGTCACATGTAGGCGTCCCGCCTTATCGCCGATGTCGAAGTAGAGTTCGGCATCGAAGAGGGCGGGGCCATCAACGAACCAGGGGTCGTCGTGGAGGCGCCCAAGGCGGAAGTGAGCCTCGGCGGCATCGCCAACATTGACCGTTTCTGGAAGAGGCGAACCTTCCGGAATTGCGGCACGGGCGAAGGCCAGCGGCAGCCGCAGTGTCGCGCGGAGATTGCGCAGAGGCTCACCTCCGGCGTTTTCCAGGCGAATGACGGCCGTGCCAGCATCGGAATTGATGTCGAGCCGCGAGCGCAGTCCCGGAAACTTTGCGGAGGGTGCCAGTTTGCCTGGTGCGCCAGGAGCCGGGAGGTGTTCGATGAGCGTTGGGATGCGGTGAGCCGGGGAATTGGGCAAAGCTGTTTGCGCGGATTCGTTGACGGATGCAGTTGCCCCGTCGAGTGTGATGGCAATGGGTTTGCAGTTGAACTCCGCAAAGAGCGGCACGTCGGCGCCCAGTTCAGCCGGTTCCGGGCGGAGAATAGACCAGCGGACGCGGCCGCCGTTGCGCTCCACTTTCGCGACGCGGGAGTGGTGCGCCATCATCCATGCGGCGATGAACTCGTTTTCGTTGCAAACCCAGGTGTGGTCGGCAAATGGCGCATCGGGGTTTTTCGTCCTCGTCTCGAAGCATGGTGTCAGTTCCGCCATTCCCTCGTCATTGGCCCACGAGTGCATACCCATGACTACATGCGGCCCACATGGAGGCAGGTCATTGGCCTTGATGCGCTCCTCTGCCTTGCTGACGCCCTTCACGAAGAGGTCGCGGGAGGGGTTGCGGTCGTCGAAACTGTAGCGGAGGCAGCCGACAATGGCGTTTGTTGGCAGCCCGTATGTCGCGGTGGGGTCTTCCAGTATATCGCCGCCGCCTAGGATGCCGGAGCGGAGGAGGGACTCGCCGATTGCGGCGCGGGCGTCAGGATTGGCCTTGTTTTCCCGATCGCAGAAGGGGAGGGTAAATGATGAAACGCAAGAATCCGTGGCGGCCTCGATGTCGATGCGGTTTCCGAGAATTTCATAGAAGATGCCGTTGGCGTTGAACGCCGGCAGGCGGGAGTGGTTCTTGGTGTGTGAACCAAGGGAGTGGCCGAGGGCCAGGATGGGGCGCAACACCTTTTCCGCGTAGTCCGAGGAAACGCCTGCGATATAGTAAGTCGATTTCGCACCGGCGGCGGCAAGGGCGCGGGCGTGATCAAGGTGGCGCCAGTTGGTGTCGTCGCTGCGGGCCGAGAGGGACATCTCCATGTCTGGCGGCAGTTCGCGGAAGGAAAGCGTGGCGTGACCTGCCTCCTCCGCCGATGCGAACTGCGCCTCGACCGTCTGCCCGTAAAGACGGAATTGCGGAATTTCTCCTGCATGGGCAAAGGAAACTGTGGCTATAGCGATGGCAATGGCGGAATAAAAAATGGGGAATGGCTCTTTCATTGTCAGTAAGCAGACGCTCCCTTGAGGGTGTTTACGAGAACGCATTTCCGAGGGCGTTCAAGGGACAGACCCCGGGGCGTTCACGTCCGTGCTGCGCAGCGCCCCGCCGCCCGGCTTGGCATTTTTGGAGTCCTGGTTTTCATGAATGAGTTGGGGGGGGCGTCGTTGATGACGTGGTTCGTGCCGGTGACGAAGCCGTGGATTTCCTCATTGTCGACGACCACGACTTCGCCGAGGACGTAGCGTCGAGTGGTGCCGACCTGGCTTTCCAGCGGCAGCGCGATTTCCGGCGTCCCGATCCGCGAGCCGACGGAGACGGCGAGCGCATACGTGCCCGGCTTGAGCATCGTCACGGTGTCGGGGAACACCCGCCCCGCCTCGCGGCACCACTGCACCACGTTGTCCGGCTCGGGAATGCGCTTGGTGAAGCCGAAGCGGCACGGCGTCTTCACCGTCCGCGGCTTCTCCACGCCGTTCAGCGTCGGATCGAGCGTCTTGAAGTCGAAGCGGTTGTCCACCATCGTCCAGGCGACGTTGCCCTTGCCGTCCACGAGCGACCACGTGAGCGCCGCGCCCTTCACGCACCGCGCCACGCCGACGTTGACCCATGTCGAGGCGATCTCGAACTTCTCGCCGGCCCGGACTTGGGCGGGATACGCCACCTCCCGCAGCTCGAAGCGGTAGCCGAGGCGCCGGTTGATCGCGTCGATCTCCTTGCGGAATTCGCCGAGATGCACGTCGGGGAAGTCGTGGATGGACAGGTAGGAGGCCTGGTGCTTCTCGACGCACTCGAGATATTTCTCGATCTTCCAGCGTTCGGGCCAGCGGCTCCGGGTCGCGGCGTGTCCGGTCTCGATCACCACGGGCAGCGTCGGCGCGAAGAGACGCGCCCATTTGTCGTGCGCCCAGCAGTCGAACGGGCGGAAATCGTTCTTCTCCGGCGGCGGGAAGCAGAAGATCGAGTCGTCGCGGAAGCCGATGCCGTTCTCGCGGCAGTAGGCCATCAGTACGCCGTCGGAGTTCGGGTTCCACCCGCCGTCGAAGCCGTCCAACGCGATCAGCTGCGTCCGGGGGAAGTGCTTGCGCCAGAGGTCGATGTGCAGCTTGGAAAGGCGCGTCTTCCACGGCGGCGGGAAGCGGTCGGGATGCACGCCGTCGTTCTGCGCCTTCTCGTCGTCGGTCAGCGGATAGGTGTCGCGCGGATTCCCTTCGCCGTAGATGCCCAGCGAGCCGATGTCGAGGAACGCGACGTTCGGGTCGCCGTCGTAGCGGCGCGCCATGGCCGCGAGGAAGTTCTCCAGCTTTTCGAGGAACACCGGGTCGTCGTAGATCGGCTCCCATCGGGGCGGAAAGTCGAGCCCCGACGTCGATTTCGGGTAGGTGAACCAATGCCCCTTCGCGCCCGCCTGCCGCACGAATTCGGGCGTCCCCTCCTCGACCTGCGAGCACGTCATCACGCGAAAGGCGATCTTCTTGCCCTTCGCGATCCACGGCTGCGCGAAGGTGTCGAGGATCTCCCAGCGGAAGTCCCCCTCCTCCGGCTCGAGGTCGTTCCACGTCAGGCGCATGTAGATCGTCGAGCAACCGGGAAACCAGTCGAGCGTGTCCTCCGTCGGCGTGTTGACGCCATACGCCCAGATGCGGTTGGAGTACTTGTAGAACACCCAGCCCATGCCGGGGTTGATGAGCGCCTCGTTCGTCGCGACGGGGCGAACCACCGAGACGTCGATGGGGGCGGACGGCTTCATTGCCTTTTCTCCTCGCGGATGCGTGCCAGCGCGACCTGGACGGCGCAGGGCTTCTCCCGCCCCGTCCAGTCCTGCGCCTCCACCTGCTCCTCGGCGGCGAAGAGCCGCTCCGCCGCCGCCTCGTAGGGGACGCCGCCGAGCTCGACCAGAAGGCGGATGCCCCGGTCGATGAGCTTCTTGTTGGAAATGTCCACCCAGCTCATCCAGTTGCCGGCCACGCGCCCCATCGCCGCCATCGTGCCGGTGGAGAGGCAGTTGAACGCGAGCTTCACGGCGAGGTGCTTCCAGATTTCGAGCGGCGAGTCGGCGATGTCCATGTCGACGTTGATGCCCGTTGCGGCGTCCCCGCCGCCGCGCCCGATGTGGAAGTCGATTTGCTCCGGCCAGTCCGAGGCGAGCCGCTTCGCCGCCGCGACGAACCCGTCCGGCCGGTCGCCGACGGTGAGCGTCACGGCCGCCGCGCGCCCGAAGCCGCGGATGCGTTCCGGCGCCGGCTCGTTGCCGATCCGGTAGGTAACGAGGTCGGAATACTTGATGAGCGGCGGGGCGTCGACGAAGCGCTGCGGCATGCCGAGAGAGCGGGCGTCCGCGGAGGTGAACTCCAGGCAGCGCGGATGGCGGCGCATCATTTCGTCCCAGCATTCGACCGTGGTGTGCAGCGGGTTCTTGACGAACGCCCACGACTGCGCCAGGTGCGCCTCGCGGCTGGAGCGGAGCGGCGGCAGCATGAACGTGGGCGAGCGCTCCGTGTTGTCCGTGAAGAGGTCGAGCATGCACTTGTCGGCAAGATACGTGATGCGTCCGTGCCTTTCGTAGACGCCCTTCTCGAACTCGATGGCCCTGACGAGTCCGGCGCGGCCGCCGGGCGATTCCAGGCCGGAGAGCAGCCGCTCGAACGCGACGGTGTAGTCCGGGGCCGTCTCCCTGGCGAAGCGCGGCATCACGCGGCAGAGCGCCGCCTCCAGCGCGCACGAGCCGAGCAGCTGCTCGGAGCTGGTCGCCTGCATGCGCGTGGATCCGGCGAGCGACATCGAGCCGCAGTAGATGTCGAGCACCGTCACATTCGGGTTGTCGATCGCCTCGCGGCAGCGGTCGAGATGCCCGCGCAGGAGGTCGGCGGGGTTGTTGAAGACGAGGAAGCACTTTGCACCGTGCTCCGCCGCGTATTGGAGCGTGCCGAGCACGGACGACGTCTCGCCGCCCTCGGTGATGGCGACGAAGGTGTCGCCCTCGCCGACGTCGAGCGCGGCGGCCTGGCGGCGGCCGCCTTCGGCGTAGTCCTCGAAGAACTCCACGGAGCGGATGAGCGCGAAGTCGCCGCCGGTCATGATCGAGGCGATGCGGTCGGCGAGCGCGCGCTCCTCCGGCGACAGCTCCGCCGCGCGGCGGTGGAAGAAGTCGCGCCACATCGATTCCAGGAGGATGGAGAGCCGCCCCGTCGCGCCGCAGCCGGAGAAGACGATGCGGCCCTTCGGCGCCGTCAGCGTCTCCACCATGGACGAAACGAGCGTCGCAAACTTTTCGCCCGCGAAGACGTGCCGCATCGTGATGGGGATCTGCCGGTCGCCGCGCTGGAGGCACTGGACGCCCGCCAGGGTGGAGCGCTTGAAGTCCTCCTCCAGCGTCGCCGTGATCGGGTTCGACTGCTCCGTCGGCAGAAAGCCGAGGTGGAACTGCTTCTCGTTGTCGATGAAATCGCGCGCCTTGGCCTTCGCGGCGGCGCTGGCTTCGAATGGTGTGTTCATTTGTTCAATCATCCTTCCGACAAATCCCCTTGTTTCCGCCGATCGGCCTGTGTTTCCGCGCATTTTTCCGTCGTTACTGGAAAAATGCATGCGTTTTTTCCAATTGCGATGGAAAATTTGGGTTGATTTCGTGGGCGGAAACCGCTATGATGTGCGCCATGAAAGCACGAACCATAGGATTTCCAAGCGGAAGTTTCTTTCGCGGCGTGTAGCGTCATTATCTGTCTCCCCCGACCAGCACGATTTCCTGGAAGCCGTAGGGCCACTTGCCCTTCACGAGGATTCCGGGCGCGGTCTCGAGCGCGCCGTAGCGCGTCTCGCCGTCGCAGAGGTTCGCGAGGACGGCGAAGCGCATCGATTCGCCCCTGTCGAGCCGGAACGGCGAGACGGCCTGCGGCGAGAACTTGATCGTGTAGATCGTCCTGCGCCCCTCGTGCGCGATGTCGAGCGCGACGTCCTCCACGACGCCGAGCGGCTTGTGGAGCGAATCGTGGTAGGCGAGCGACGCCTTGCGGCGGAAGACCGTCGGCCTGCCGTTGAACATCGCAAGGTCGTATTCGAAGTCCTCGTCGTCGTAGCCAATCGCCATCTTCTGCGCGTTCTTCATCGTGTCGAACGCGATCTGAAGGCCGTCGCCCTTCCACAGGTTCATCACGTTTTCGCCGCCCGGATGGAAGCCGTCCTTCTCCACGACGGCGCGCATCATCAGCCCGGACCTGTTCCACGCGAGGCGCACCTCCAGCGCGTCGCCGCTCTTCGGCTCGTTGGCGGGCATCTTCTCGTTCCCGGCCCCCGCGTCGGCCTTCCCGCCGACGACGACCGCCGCCTTCGACCAATCGACCTCCTTCTCGAAGAACGGCACCTCCAGCTGCTCCCGCTTCTCCTCGACGGCGACGGCGTCCGCGCCGAAGTCGAGCGCCGCGAACACGTCCGCGATCGTTTCGACAGGCGCTTCCGTGACGATGTACTGCGGAAAGGCGTCGAGCGTGATTTCGTCCGTCCGAGACGGGGTGCCCATGAAGTCGTGCACGAGCGCCGGGCGCGGGAGCGCCACCGTCCTCGGCTCCCCCGTGAACTTCCACACCGCCACGACCCGCCGGTCGCCACGGTCGAAGACGTAGGCGCGGCTGGCGACGCCGACGTTCAGCTCCTTCACGCACGGGGCGTCTTCGATGAGGTCCATCAGCGCGCGCTGCGCGTAGAGCAGGCAGCTCGGGCGCGCCAGACAGCCGTTGTCCGGGTTGCCGTTGTGCAGGCTCATGTATTGGAACATGATGTTGCAGGAGCCGATCCGGAAGTCGAAGAAGCGCTCGCTGCCGGCCGCGTAGGAGATGATCATCGTGCGGATGTTCCTCGCCGCGCCGTAGGCGTCTCTCGGATAGATGCAGCCGTCCTCGGGGTTTGACGGCGTCGTCTTGCCGCGTTCCGTCGCCCAGCACGGCATGTGCCGCCCCTTCATGCGCGACCCCTCGCGGATCAGCGTCTCCACCTTCTTTGCGTAGCCCTGCACCTCCGGCATGTCAAAGTAGGGATGCTCCGAGATGACGTCGAGGTGCTCCGTCGCGCCGCGCCCCAGGACTTCGAGCGTCCAGCCGAGATCCGTCTTGCACGTGGTGGGACCGACGATGAGAGCCTTCCGGTCGTACTTGCGTATCGCCTCCGACGCGACCTTAATGCACCATGCGTTGGACTCGGTGTCGATGTCGCGGTATTTCTCCGGGTCGGGGTTCTTCCCCATGCCCGAGCGGGCGTTGGGTTCGTTCAGAATCTCGTAGGCGCAGACTTCGCCGAGGACGTTCGTGACGACGTCCGCGATGTGGTCCTGCCACTCGGCCGGATCCTTCACCACGAGATACCGCTTGTCGTAAGGAAGCACGCCCGCGTTCGCGAAGCAGTAGAGCACGTCGACGCCCGCCTCGTGGAACCGGTGGATTTCCTCGATGTGGCGTTCCGTGCGAAGGGCGTCGTCCCAGATGCGCACGGAGCCGATGCGGAAATCCCTGAACGTCTCCAGCACTCGCGGGATGTTCGCGTCGCGGTAGAGGTTGTAGCCGAACCGCTTCAGGAGGGGCTTTCTGCCGTCGATGACGCCGAGGTTGAAGCCCACGGACTGCTCCGCGGCACCGCCGCCGGCGCCGCGCACCGTGAAGAGCCACTGGACGGGGCCGCGGAATTCACCGGGCAGGAACAGCTCCTCCTCGAACCGCGCCGCGCCGCCGTCCAGCCGCACCCGGCGCTCCGGAGTCTCCGCGACAACCCGGCCCCGGTAGTCGAGCGCCTTCGAGGAAACGGACGCGCCGACGAGCGCACGGCCCGCCTCGCACGCTCCGGGCGCGATGGCCAGCCGTGCCGCGATCCTCTCGCCCGCGTAGTAAACCGCCGAATCCTTGTTGAGTTTCCCGCCTGCGCAGATCGGCTCGAGTTCGTAGTCGCCGTCCTCCGCCTGGAACACGCCGCAGTCGTCCACCCAGAACGTGCCGGGAGAGACGAAGTCGAGGCGCGGCACGTAGAGCCCGTAGGCATCCACGACCAGATTGCCGCTGCTTCCCTTCTGCTTCTCCCCGACGCTTTTGACGAGAAGCCTGTATCGCCTCCATTCCGTGGTGAGCCTGAGGGTGGCGACGTAGGATCCGCCTTCGCTCGCCGCCTTGAGGCGCAGGTTCATGCGGCGTCCCTCGCGGTCGGCCTTGGCCCAGCACGTGAAGACGAGCGGTCTGCCGGGCACGACGGGAACGGAGTTCAGCTCCATGTTGTAGGGCCCCCACGCCGGAATGTCTTCCCGGTCGTGGTCGATGTGGAAGCGAAAGGAGGCGCGCCCGGAATGCTTCTCCCCGTAGTCGATCGCGGGATCGGTCGAGGTCGTGAACCAGTGCCCGTCCTGTCCGAGGAACCGCCCCGTTTCGGAATAGCAGATCGTGCTGGCCATCGCCGTGCCGTACCAGCCGCGCTCCGCGCCGCCGTTCACGACGAGGTTCCGCTTCGGATCGGAAGGCCGCGCCTCCGTTTCCTTTGAGACCCCCCAGGAGATTCGGCCGAACTCGTAAACGCCCGGCGACTCGAGACGGATGTCGAACATCAGGTTCCTGAGACCGGCGGGAATCGCGCGCGAATACACATACGGATGCACGTCGCCGTCCTCGGCCATCACAGGGCGGTTGTTCCAGTAGGAGGTCTTCCTGAGCTGGCGCTGCTTGTCGTAGGGCGCCGCCTCCTCGGCGTAGGCGCCGTTGTGTCCGATCAGCCAGTGCGCGCCGGGCGTCGCCTTCATCTCGGCTATGAAATCCACCTTGCCGTCCAGCGGCAGGTCCGCGAGCGGCATCGCGAACTGGACGCGGATGAACGCCTTTGGCTGCGAAAGGTCGCACTCCGTCGTATCGACGACGAGCCGTCCTTCGCGGAACCCGACCTTGGCCTTCGAGAGATCCGAGAGTTTGCAGCCGAGCATGCCGAGGAACCGGCCCTTCTTCTCGCCGTTCGCGGGCAGGGCCTTGATCCAGCCCTTGCGACCGTCCTCGGAGATGTTCACGCTCGCCGTCTTTTCAGACCAGTTCTCGAAGACCACTGCCGCCGAGGGGGGACGGAGCCGCGCAGCCAGAATGGCCAGGTCGGCGACGACGGGGAAGTGGTCGGACGGATAGGTCTGCATTCCGGGGCGGGGGGTGCCGACGGTTTCGAAAGACTCGACCCTCACCCCCCTGGACACGAAGATGTAGTCGAATCGGCCCGTGTGCTTGATCTTCGCGTTGCGAGTTCCCGCGTCAAGCGCAAGCGCCTCGGCGATCAAACGTTCCCGGTCGTTCCAGTGCCATCCGTTCCCCGTGCGCCATGGCCCGGTCGGCGGCGTTTCGCTTGCGTACAGGGCGTTTGTCATCTTCTCGGCGACGGCGAGGATCGGCTCTTCGTTCTCGCGGCAGTTGAAGTCGCCGACGAGGACGACGGGCGTTTCCGGCGGATTGGACTCGCTCATCCTGCGAAGGACGAGCGACAGCCCCTCCCTGCGGGCGGTTTCGCCCTTGTTGTCCGTGTGCACGTTCGCGAAGCAGAAGACCCCTCCGGTCCCCCTGTCTCTGAGCCGCAGCCACGAGCAGATTCTTGGATTGGCCGCATCCCAGCCCTTCGATCCGGGGACGTCCGGCGTCTCGGACAGCCAGAACGTGCCTCCGCCCAGAGCCTCGAAACGGTCTTTTCGGTAGAGAACCGGGGACGCCTCGCCGGAGACGCGGTCCTTGTTGCGATGGTCCCCGGTTAAGGCGAATTCCGACAGGGTCTCCCTCAAATATGCGGCCTGGTCGGGATTCACCTCCTGGAGACCGAAGACGTCAAGGTCAAGTTTGCGGATGAGCGCGACGAGATCGGCTTTCCTTTCTTCCCACGCATTCGGGGTGCCGCGGTCGCAGTTGGACTGCCGGATATTGTACGTCGCAACCCTGACGGCCGATGTCACGGCGGCGGTCTCCTCCGACCAGTTCTCGAATACGGTTCCGCCTGCAAGAGCCGCGTTGGACGCAAGCGCTGCAAAAACCAGCATATCCATCGTTATTCTTGTCGCATTCATTGTTTTCAACCTTTCAACCGTTAAATCTTTATCCGACGGCGGGGCGCCGTCGCTACCTTTCAACCTTTCAACTTTTCAACCTTTCAACGTTCAAAAACATTGATCCTGCCGACGGCGTAGCGGCGCGTCTCGCCGACCTGGCCGCCCAGCGGCAGCGCGATTTCCGGCGTCCCGATCCGCGAGCCGACGGAGACGGCGAGCGCATACG
>DJYI01000172.1 GCA_002448475.1 Verrucomicrobia bacterium UBA6982 | reverse complement strand
GGCCTCGTAGGCGGCGGCGTCCCAGGAGTCGGCGGCGGCGATTTCGGCGACGCGGGCCACGAATCGTTTTCGCGCCTCGGCGATCCGGGCCTGGCGCTCGGCGCATATCCTCCTGGCCGCGCGGGCGTTGAGACGCTTCAGCAGCCAGTCAACCGCAAGGAAGGCTCCGACTCCGGACAAGAGCGACAGCCGCAGGGCGGCCAGGTCCTGTTCGTGGAAGCGGATGGCGCGGTTGGGCGGGGCGGAGCCGGGTCGCAGCCGCCTTCGGCGCGGAGCCGTGCATGCCGGCGACTGTCTTGCACAGGAATGGCGTGAGGGCGTGGAGGAGTGGCGTTTCATGGATTGTGTCGCCAGGGCGGGGCGACCGGAGGAACAGGGACCGGACGGGAGACAATTGAAACTACGGGCGGAATGATAGATGTGTTAATTCGGAAGTGCAAGAAAAAACGGATGTCGAGCGACAATGGAATCGGCGGCGATGGTGGAATTCGGGAATCAAAATGCGCAAAGTCTCCGCAGAGCTGCGGTTCCGCAGCTCCGCATGCGAAGAAGCTTTCGCGGACTTGAAAAGGAGCCTTCGCTGACGAGAAAAGAAGCCTTCGCGGACGCGAAAAGAAGCCTTCGCGGACGTGCGAAGAAGCCTTAGCAGACGCGAAAAGAAGCCTTAGCTGACCTCGCGAACTTCGCGCGAGACATTCCGGGGAAAAGTCAAACGCGGAGCCACGGAACTGCGGACAAGAACCTGCAACTGCGGTCTCCCCTCAAGGCGTTGTTGAGGCCGGAAACAGAGAGGCACCATGGCGACATTTTCCGCTTGCCTCATTGGCGCGCCTGGACTACGATTGCAGCCGTCGCGGCATGCTCCGCAAGGCAAAAAGAGACAACGCTTAACGAAGCCACGACATTTTACCCGCATTTGCGACAGAATGGTTAAAAACTGCACTTGATAATTGCCAATTAGCCCAAACGCCATGATCACGACCGAAACATTGCAGATTATAAACGACAAACATCGCAAGGCAAAGTTGCAAATGATCGGAGGCCTGCCGGATTCCGAAAGACACGATGCCGTCATCGAAAACTGCCGCACAACAATCTTTCTCGCGCCGAAATCTACAAACTAGTAGCGTGGGGACTTTACCACCGCTCCTGAACGACAGCGACGAAACGCCATAATTCATGAAAAAAAACAAAGAACAGAATATCCGCGAATCCAGAACCGTCCTGCTCGCGACGGTCGGGACGTCGCCCGCCGTGCTGACCGAAACCGTCTGGGCGCTCGCCCACCCCGCGAAAAGGGGCGCGGAGCGTGTCGTGCCGGACGAGGTTGTCGTCCTTACGACGCTTCGCGGAAAGGAGGCGATCGAGGCGCAGCTGCTCGGCCCGGGCGGCGCATGGACGCGCCTCGTCGCCGCGATGGACAAGGAAGGGCTGCCCGTGGCCGGCCGCCTCGCGTTCGGCGAGGCCTCGATCCGGCTGCTCGACCGCGGCAAGGCGTTCCTCGAGGACATCCGCACGGCGGAGGAGAACGAGGCGGTGGCCGACCTGTTCCTCCGGGAGATTCGCGGAGTCACGGAGGAGGATCCGGCGACCCGGCTCCTCGCCTCCATCGCCGGCGGGCGCAAGACGATGGGGGCGCTGCTGCTCTCGTGCATGTCCCTCCTCGGGCGCGAGCAGGACCACGTGCTCCATATCCTCGTGAACGAACCGTTCGACTCCCGCCTCGACCCGCCGTTCTTCTTCCCCGAGCCGAAGGCGAAGCACGTTTTCGTCGATCCGGCGACCCGAAAGACGAAAACCGTCCGGGCGGAGGACGCTCGCCTCGATCTCATCGACCTGCCGTTCGTCAAGATGCGCGGCTGGTATCAGGACCGGTTCAAGGCGCTTCCGCCGCGCTACAGCGATCTCGTCCGCGCCGCCCAGTCCTCCGGCCCCGCGGCGACGCCGCAGAAGCCGGTTCTGAAATTCTACTTCACGCACGGGTCCTTCTTCGCCGACGGCATCTCCGTCCGTCTTTCCGCGACGGAGTTCGTGGCGCTGTCGGTCGACCTGTTCCGCGAGCCGGACAATCTGCTCGCGGCGCTGCCGACCGTCCACGCCGCGGCACGGAAGGACCATCGGTACGGCTGGTTTCAAGACTTCGGGGACGGCTCGCGCTTCTCGGATTCCGACGCCGTGCAGGCGCAGGCGGACCTCACCAAGGTGCGTTCGCAGCTCCGCAGGAAGCTCTCGGCCGTCCCGGCCCTTGCCCCGTTCGTCCGAGATCTGGTTCCGCGCGGAGCCGACCACGGGCAGTGGCCTCCGGCCCGGATGTCCGCGGACATTCCCGATTTCTGGAAGCGCGTCCTGCCGTGATAGCCTTTCCCGCATGCAACGCACCGTCCTCCTCGGCAACACCTTCCCCTTCGCGCTCCTGCGGCGCGACGCGAACGTCCGCACGCTTTCTCTCGACGAGCTTCGCTCCGCCCTCGCCGGCACGACCGTCGTCTCGTTCTGGGGACACGAGAACACCCGCGCCGCGGCGGAGGCAATCCTTGGCGGCGTCTCCCTCCTGCCTCCGACCGAGCGTCCCGCGCTCTCGCTCTCGCCCGACGATCTTCCGACCCTGGCCGGCCGCGCGTTCCGCACGTGCTATGTTCTGGTCCCCGACTACGCGCCCGGCTACCGTCCCGCAATCGGGGCGGAGCCCGGCCCTTCCGACATCCTCGGCTGGCATGCTCTTCGCATCGACTGGCTCTGACTCCAACCCCCAACCCGAAAGGGCATCACGCACATGAACGAAACCCCCTATTGGCAACGAAAGCTCGCGGCCTTTCTTCACGATCCTCCCGAAAAGGCGTTTGACATCGCCGGGCACGAAACCCGGGCGGCAGTCTACAAGACGTCCGTTGGCCACCTTCCCGACGACGAGACCCGGGATGCCGTGGAAAACGCAGTCAAGCCGTGCGATGTCTTCGATGCCGCCGTCGAACGCTTCGGGCTTCCGCCGCGCATCTGTTCGCATTCCTTTTCGGACGATCCGCGCTTTGTCCATCCGCAGTCAGGAGAACCGTTCCCCTTCCCGGAAGGATTCGGTTTGCGTGGCGGTTCTATCGGGGAAATCGTCCAGACCGCTGCACCGGTGTCGGATGCGAACGATCCCCGCGTCGTTTTCTTCCTGCTTTGGCGCCGTTGGCAGGAGAACGCGGCGACATCCGCCCGCGCGAGCCGCTCCGGTGACGCGGCGGCCACGTCGTTCCTGCCAGCCGATTCCCGAGTCCCAGACCATTCCATCTGGTCTCACATGGCCATGACGTCCGCTTTCGTGGACTGCGTCGGAACCGGCGGGAAGGGAGATATGGACCTGATCCTCTTCCAGTTCGGCCCCGTGCAGGACTTCATCGCCGCCGCCCGTTCGAAACGGGACCTTTGGTCGGGCTCGTACCTTCTTTCGTGGCTCGCCGCCCACGCACTGAAGGCCGTGACGGACGAAATCGGCCCCGACTCCGTCGTTTTCCCCTCCCTTCGGGGAAATGGAATCTTCGACGCACTCCACATCCGGGAATGCTACGGCGTCCGTTTCTCCGACGGCTCTGGAACGGGCGAGTCCTCCATGTGGGATCGGATCATGCAGGAAAAGGGGGCCGACCTGCCCTCGTGGCTTCTTACGCCATCGCTTCCCAACCGTTTTCTCTCCGTCGTGCCACGCGGTCGCGGGGAAGAAATGGCGAAAAAGGCCGACTCCGCCCTGCGTGCGGAACTTGCATCCGTCGGAGCCGCCGTCTGGCGCTGGCTGGAAAGACATGGAGCCCAACCGTCGTGGCGCGCCCGTTTCGACGCCCAGCTCGCCGCGTTTCCTGAAACGTCATGGGCCGTCCAGCCGTGGCTTTCCCGCGAAGCAATCCTTACGGCCGCCAGAGAATGGTCTCTTCCTGGATTGGAGCGGGTGGAAAAGACCCTGACTTTCGCGGAGCGGACGCTTCCCCGCGAGAACCGTGATGCGCGCTACTACTCATCCGATCTTTCCCGGCTTTCCTCCGACGGCCTCTTCTGGTCTCTCCACATGGAATTGCTGGAAGCCAAGCTCGCCGCCCGCCGCAACACCCGCAGTTTCGCCGCGTGGCATGGAGCGTCCGCTCCGAAGGATTCACTCACCGGGAAAGAGGAATGCATCGGCGACGAATCCTTCTACAAGGCACTTCGCGAAAATGCCGAAACGAAGAGTTTCTTTCCTTCGGCTCACGTCTATGGTGCGCCGATGCTCGTGAAGCGCCTTTGGTGCGCCCCCGAACTCGGCATCTCCTACCTGCCGGACCGCATCGAGGTCAAGGACCGCAGGGTTTCCGAAGGGCTCCATGGCATCTCGCCGGATGACCTTTCGGCGGCTAGCGACGATCCCTATGTCGCCGTCCTCGCCATGGACGGCGACGAAATGGGCAAGTGGCTTTCCGGCGAGAAGCTCGGATCGTTGGTGGAGCGGCTTTCGCCGAAGGCCAGGGCGTTCATCGAAGGTCTGCCGGGCGGAACCGACTTGCCGCGCCTTCTCACTCCGTCCTTCCACCAGCAGTTCAGCGAGGCTCTTTCCGCATTCGCGCTCCACGAAGCCGGGCGCGTCGTGAAGACGCATGGCGGCGATTTGATCTACGCCGGCGGCGACGATGTCCTCGCCCTTCTTCCCGCCAAAAGGGTGGCGGAATGCGCCAAGGCCCTCCGCGATGCCTTCCGTCGCGATTTTGATGCAGATCATGGCAGACTCCTCCCGGGCCGGAAGACGGATGTTTCCTGCGGCATCGCCATCGCTCACGTGAAGGCTCCGCTCCAATCGACCGTAGCGGAGGCTCGGCGCCAGGAAGCGCTGGCCAAGACGAGATACGGCCGCGGTGCGTTCGCCGTCGCCGTCCTGAAGCGCTCGGGCGAAATCCTCGAGTGGGGCGGCAAGTGGGACAGTCCGGCGTTGCCCCTTATGCGGCTCCTTGCCGCCGAGAGGGAACGATGGCATGCGTCGAACGGCGCATCCGGGCTCTCTTCCCGGTTCCCCTACGCGCTCGCGGCGCTTCTCTCGCCCTACGCGCTCGCGGGTCGCAATGACGGGATGCTGCCCGTCGTCCGCGAGGAGGTCCGGCATGCCCTGTCGCAGCACGGCCGCGACTTGCCGGATTCCCTTTCGGGTGAAATCGACCGGTGGCTCGACGCGACCGCGCCAGCGCTCGAAAACTTCATCGCACCGTTTCTTACGGAAACTTTCGTCAACCGCGACCGTTCCCAGGAGGCCTGATCCATGATGCACGCATTTTCGCTCGATCCGCGCGACATCCTCTTCTTCCGCGACGCCCGCCCGATGGGCGGTTCCGACGCGGGCCTCGGAGCCCGTCTGCCGCGCCCGGACCAGCTTCATACCGCCCTTCTTTCCGCTTTTTTCGCCAGATGGCCGGAGCGGCAGGATTGGGAGGGCGACGAGCACACCTTCCGCCGCCGGACGCCGGACAACCGAGACCGGACTCACGACCGTAACGATGATTCGTCGCTCCGCTTCGGCGCGCTTCGCGTCGTCGGCCCGTTCGTCGCCGACTCTTGCGGAGTGCCGTTCTTCCCCACTCCGCTCGACTGGAACATGCGGGTCGTTTCCCTTCCGAACGGGACCGATCTGCCGAATCCTCTCGTGGCGGGGTTCCTGCCCGTCTCCCGGGAAAAGCGGATTGTTCCGCCCCTCATTCCGGCAGGGCTTTTCGCGGACTATCTGTCCGGACGCTTTCCGGACCTTGGCGGAATCTCCATTCCGTTCGGCGCCGAACGGACGATCCAGACCGCCATCGATCCCGAGAGCGGAACCTCGGACGACGGTCGGCTCTTCCAGGCCGAATACTTGCGTCTTGCCCCGGGCGCGCGACTCGTTTTTCTCGCTTCGTGCGTCCTTCATCCGAAGGGCGGCGGTCCAGACGTGGACGTCTTCGCCCGCCCCGACGCGCCAGACGTTGTCCAGATCGGCGGACAGGGCGGACTTGCCCGTCTTTCGTCCACCGCGTTTTCGATTCCGGAATCCACTGCGGTCCCGTCGCGGAGAATCCGCTGGACGCTTCTCACGCTTGCCCTGTTCAATGCGGGTTGGCGCCCCGGCTGGGTCGACGAGGCGTCGGGACGAGTCCGCCTCAAGTGCGGCGACACCGGGCGGAGACCAGGCGAGAGTCGTGCCGCATGGCGCGCTCGGATCGCCGAGGCTCCCGAATTCCCGACTGCCCGTCTCGTTGCCGCCCGAATCGGGAAGCCGGAGGCTTTTTCCGGCTGGGACGTCCTACAGAACGCCCCGAAGCCGACGGTCCTCGCCGTTCCGGCCGGCTCCTGCTATGTCTTCGACTGCGATTCCCCCGACGAGGCCGCGGCTCTTGCCTCCACGCTTTCCGGCATGCACCCCCATTCCGATCTCTTCGGGGAAAAGGGCTTCGGCATCGGCGTCTGTTCCTTTGTCTCAGACTCTCGTTCCACCACATAAACGTCGTCTCCACCTACAAACTCCAACAAACCCAACCATCATGAAAACGAAACTCCTCACACTCTTCACCCGCACGCCGCTGCACGTCGGAGCCGGCGCCTCCGTCGGGGCCGTCGACCAGCCGATCGTCCGCGAGCGCCACACACGCTTCCCCGTCATCCCCGGCTCGTCCCTCAAGGGTGTATTGGCGGACCTGTTCCTTGACGAGTCCCGGAAACAGACGCCAGACGGAGCAACCCTCTTCGGCACCGTCGACAAGGCCGGCTCTCTTCTGATCGGAGAGTCCAAGCTTCTCGCCTTTCCGGTTCGCTCCGCCAAAGGTGGTTTCACGTGGATTGCATGTCCGACCGCCTTGAATCGATTCAAGCGGGATGCTGGATACGCCATCGCCGTCCCGGCTTTTGGCGACAATGACGCCAATCGAGTCTATGCGTCCGAATCGCTCCTTTTCGACGGTTCCAAAGTCGTTTTGGAGGAATACCCGCTGTCCGTCGCGGGACCTCTCCCCGATGGCCTTGCCGACTCGCTCGTCGGTCTTTCCGACGACGAGGTCTGGAAAGAACTTCCATCCAAGCTCGCCGTCGTGTCCGACGAGCTCTTCCAATACTTCGTCGAGAACGCCTGCGAGATCGCCCAGCACAACCGCATCGATGACGAATCGGGAACCGTATCGGACGGTGCTCTGTTCAATCAGGAGAATGTTCCCTCCGAGGCAATGTTCTACGGCGTTCTCCATGCCAAGGATTCTGCTGATTTCGAGACGTTGCGGTCAAAGTTGAACGATCAGAAGGACCTTCTCCAAATCGGCGCCGACAGCACCACCGGCCTCGGTTGGTGCTCCGTCAAGCTCCACTAGCCTTCAAACTCGAATCTCGAACCTCCCATGCAAAACCTCGCTCAAATTCGCGCCAAGAACGCTTTCGCCGCCGCGTTGTCGATTGGCAGGGGCAGGGGCGACGGCAAGTCCGTTGCCAAGAAAGTCCCAGCCCAGATCGTCCAGAACGGACTTCTCGGCGCACTCGCCTTCGCCATCGAGACCGGCGCCGGATACCTCGACGTCTTCTCCGCCGTCTGCACGCACCTCCGATCGCCCGAACTCGCTTCGCTCGGCGTCGCCGCGGCGAATCCTCAGGCTCTATTCGACATCCTGTCCCGCGCATCGGCCGACACGCTCCGTGCCGCGACCGCCGAAACGATGGAATACCTCAACTATCTTCGCCGCTTCGCCAGGGGCGACAAGGACCCCAACGCATGAGCAGCTCCGTCACAAACGATCTTGCGGACGTTCTCCGCGATCAAGGCGAACACGGAAAGGATTTCGCACGATGCGAATCTCCTTCTCTCCGGCTGGAGAAGTTCGTCCATCTCGGGGACAACTCGAAGAAGAACGAGATCGACGCCGTCGTGGCCTGCCATCGCGAACACGCTAGGCCGATCCCCGTCTTCGAGCCGAAGGGTGCCGTTTCCTTCGTCGCGAAGCTCCGCAGCCGCCTGATCGTGAACCAGGCGGGCGGCATTCTCGAAAACGCCGGACTCTGCCTCCATCCACATTTCGGCGCGCCGTACATTCCCGGCAGCGCCGTCAAGGGCATCGCCCGCCACGCTGCGTGGAGCGAATGGAACGAAGAGGCGGACGAAACGAAGAAAGCCGCGACCGCCAACCGGATCGCCGAAGTCTTCGGCTATCCGACCGGTGACAGTCGGCCGAAGAAAGAAGAGGAGGCCACGCGCGGCGGTCCAGACTCCTATCTCGATGACTACCTTGCCGCCCGCGGCTGGAAGGACAAGTCAACTTCCGGAACCGTGGCATTCCTTTCCGCCGTGCCCGTCGACGCAGGACGGCTCGCGACGGACATCGTGAACTGCCATCATCCGAAATACTACGCTGGCGACAATCCGTACGCGACGGACGACGAATCGCCGAATCCGCAGTTCTTTCCTGCTGTGGACGAAGGCGTTTCGTTCCTGTTCTCCATCGTTCCCGTCCACCCGGGCGGCGACGTGGACGCGGCACGGGCGTGGCTCGTCCGGGCTCTTTCCGAAAACGGCGCCGGCGCGAAAACCGCTGCCGGATACGGCTGGTTCGACTGCAATCCTTCCTTGACGGAAGAATGGCGAAATAAGATCGAGCACGAGCGTCTCCGCCGGGAGTTGGAAGAGCTCAAATCCGCTTTCGTCACGCGACTGGACGAACTCAAGGCCATGTCCGACGAAGAGCTAGCCACGCATGCCGCCGAAGTGAACGCCTTGCCCGGACGACTCGACGAACTCTCCGAAAAACTCGATTCCGTCAGCATGGGCGGGCGCGATTTCAGGAGTCGCCATCAACCAGCAGTCAATGTGTTGATTGCCCGCCTGCGGCCTTCGCCGCTTGACGCCTTGCGCTCTTCGTGGGAAAACCAGCGGAACAATCTCAATGGACTGATTGGCAACAATGTTGCCGCATTCAATCAGCTCCCAGACGACAAAAAAGTCCTTGTCTGCCGACTTCTCCGGGAACAGGCAGGAATCGGCGCCGAAATCCGCGCCGTCCTCAACGACGAAAACAGATGGCCGCACCTCAATAATGCGCAAAGGAAACGCTGGCGCCAAGGACTCCAAACCCTCCGCGCCTATTGCAAAAACACGATGAATCCGGGGAAGATGCCATGACCGAAATCGTTTCGTCCACTTTCGAATTCACGACGCCAGCCTTTCTTTGCGGTGCAGACCAGTCACGGGCCGAAATCCGGCCTGCCTCCGTCCGGGGCCAGCTCCGGTGGTGGTTCCGCGTGCTCGGCGGATCCCGGGAGCAGGAAACGGCCGTTTTCGGCGGCGTCCACGGCGGCACGACGGCAAGTTCCGTCGTCACCCGGATTTCCGACGTCAAGGCGGTCCATGCCGACTTTCCGAAACTGGCGCCCAACACGACTCGGATGTATCTCTACTATTTCGCCTCCGTGTCGGGTTCCCGCAAGGGCATCAGGACGGAACGGAACGCATGGTTCGCCCCGGGAACCCGTTTCCGGCTTGACGTCCTGTTGCGTGCGCCCCTTCCGGACGACGAATCGGTCCTGCTCCGTCGGGCCATCGGATGTTTCTCCCGACTCGGCGCTCTCGGGCTCCGGGCGACGAGAGGTTGCGGCGTTTTCACGGATCTCGGAAACATCCCGTCCGTTTCGGATTTCCGAGCATGGTCCGCGTCCCTTCCTCGGCAGATCCTCGTCAAAGCCCTGCCCGGCGATCCCTGCAGGACCGCCGACGACGCGCAAATGGCGCTCGGTGCGTTTCTCCAGGACTTCCGCCGGTCGACCGGACTCAAAAGTTCGCGCCCGTCGGCCCTCGGGTTCAGCGCGGGACAGCGCCGCGAATCCTCCGCGTTGAAGCTCAGGCCCGTCCAAGTCGCCGAAGGCTTCCTCCCGGTGATTGTCTACACCGATGCCGCCTGTTCTCAACCGTCGATCGCCGAGCTGCTGTGACGCATTACGGCGATTTGACGGACGAGATCTTCGATGGAAACCCGAAAGAGCCGAATGAATCGACGAACCAGATTGACATGAAACCACCTCTGGGCACTGTCGCAGAGTCAATTTGGAATGATTGTAAAGTAGGACTTTCCATTTCTGCCATGATTCGCTAGTGTCCCGCCCCATGCGAACACGCACGATCCAATCCGAACTTCTCCAGCTAGCCACGGAGTTTCCGGTGGTGTCCGTTGTCACGTTTTGGACATATGTAAAGTTCAACTTTACTTCTGCTCTCGATCCGCGAACTCCCGGCCGAAAGCCCGGCGGACCGCGACGAACCGGCCGATCCCGCCGATTTCTGGCCGCGCTCCGCGGCGACCTATCTGGAGCGCGACGCGAGCCAGACGGCGTCCGCCTCGACAACTCACGCCGCGAATGTCCGCCCTACGGACGAATCGAACCATAAACGCCACCTTGGGAAATGCCATGCACCAGCTTCTTCTCGTATCCGACCAGCCCATGCCGAATTTCCTCCCGCTCCTGTCGGAGGAATTGCGCCCCGATTCCGTCACCCTCGCCGTCTCGCCGCAAATGTCTGCGAAGGCCGCGGCACTGCGACAGGAAATCATCTCGCTTGGCATCGGCGTCCACGACAATCTGCCTGTTGCATCTCCATCAGACATTCCGGCGATTCAAGCGGCCATCATTGGCTGGATTGACGCCCATGCCGACGAAGACATCGCTCTCAACCTGACCGGAGGGACCAAGCCCATGTCCATCGCCGCGCAGGAGGCGTTCCGCATGGCGGGAAAGCCGGCGTTCTACGTTGACATCCGAACGGACCGTGCGAGTTTTCTTGAAAACGCGCGCGCCCCCGTTTCGCTGACGCACCAACCGACGCTTGGCCAGTTTTTCCGCATCAACGGAACACGAATGACTTCCTATGAAACAGGAATATTCCTCCCGAACGACAAGTGGGCCACGTTGGCGGACACTTTCGCGTCGGACATAAGGCGCTGGCAGAAAGCACTCGGATATTTGCAACGACTTGCTTCCGAAGCGGAACGGGACGGGCGCTTGGAGTGCGGTCGTCCCGCCGAGGCGGACACGATCGAGGAATGGGACAATCTTCTCGATGAACTTTATGGCAACGAATTGACAATGACACCAGACAGATCGCTCTCTTTTCGTTCCTCCGACGCGCGGGCGTTCTGCCAAGGCGTTTGGTTCGAGCATCTTGTTTTCTCCCGACTTCGTAACCGGCCGTTCGGAAACAACCGATTGTGGCGTAACGTCCTGATCACTGGCGCCGGCGGGGAGTCGAACGAACTCGACATCGTGGCGCTCTACGGAAACACGCTCCACATCGTTGAATGCAAGGCGAGGAACATGACGCAGGAAGGCGTCGTGGACGCCGCCGTCTACAAACTGGCCGAGCTGACGCGCAGCAGCGGCTTGCGCGCGAAAGGAATTCTCGCCAGCGCTCGCCATGTCCGCGACGCGGACAAGCGTCGTGCGAAAGCCTACGGGATCGATATCCTTGACAATCCAATCCTGCTGGACGAACAGTTTCGCAGAATGTTCCCTGATTAGTGCGACCCCGTTTCCGGACCTCCGCGGACATCCGGTTTCGCGCCCGGAGGGCCGGAACGTGGCATGATCTCCCGCATGCCAAGCCTGATCCTCTCCTCCCGCGACATCGTGTCCGTCTCGCTCAAGTCCGAGCGCCTGCGCGTCGTTTCGCGCGACCGCCACGGCGGCGAGAACGTCTCGCGCGATGTCCCGCTGTTCGACCTCGACCGCGTTGTCGTCCTCGGGACGCCGCCCGTCACCACGCCCGTCTTCGCCGCGCTCCTCGACCGCGGCGTCCCGTGCTTCTTCGCAACGGGCCGCAACCGCTGGCGCGGCTCGCTCCTGCCGGACAGCAACCGCAACGCCGCCCGCCGCGTCCGACAATACGAGCAGGGCACCGATCCGGCCTTCGGCCTGCGCGTCGCCCGTCGGCTGGTGTTCGCCAAGATCCGCAACTCCCGCCGCGTCCTGCAGCGCCTTGCCGCCAACCGCGGACGGACGGACGATCCGGACCACCGGAACACGATGACTGCGCTCGCCTCCTACATGGGCGAGGCGATGCGCGCGCCGTCGGTGGACGTCGTGCGGGGCATCGAGGGGATCGCCGCCGCGATCTACTTCCGAGACCTCGGCCTTTCGTTCCCGGAGGCGATACCGTTCAAGACGCGCTCCCGCCGCCCGCCGCGCGATCCGGCCAACGCGCTGCTCTCGTTCGGCTACACGATTCTGCTCGGGGAAATGGAGTGCGCCATCCGCACCCACGGGCTCGACGCCGCCATCGGCCACCTGCACGAGGACACGCTCAACTCGCCGTCGCTCGCGCTCGACCTCATGGAGCCGCTCCGCGCGCCGGTCGTCGACCTGCTCGTGCTCAACATCGTCAACCACACGATGGTGAAGGCGGAGAAGCACTTCGAGGTCTCCGCCGAGGACGGTGGCACCTACCTCAACGAGGAAGGCCGCCGCTCGTTCTTCCTCATGTACGAGAGCGCGATGGAGCGCCGGTTCGCCGTCTCCAAGGACGCGCCGCAGACGACGCTACGGCGCGTCCTCGACGCGCAGGTCGCCGCCTACCTCAGGATGCTCGAGCAGGACCGGAACGAGGATTTCTTCTTCCTGCCGTGAGCCGCTTCTCCGATTCCGCCGTTTACGACGTCGGCCTCGACGTCCCGTTCGATCCGTCTCAGGAACCCGTAAAGAAAATGCTCTATCTCGTCGCCTACGACATCTGCGCCCCCAGGCGCCTCCGCCACGCCGCGAAAGTGTGCGAGGACTACGGCGTCCGCGTCGAGAAGAGCGTCTTCGAGTGCGACCTCTCGGAAACGCAGTTTGCCGCATTCTGGAACGATCTGCAGGACGAAATCGATCCGGAGGAAGACGCCCTCGTCGCCTACCGCATATGCCGTTCGTGCGTGAAGGAAACCTTGACGGCAGGAGTCATCGAACGGCCGCAAAAGGCTCTCGCGTACATTTTCTGATCCGAAATCTCGCTGGCGCTTTCAAACCAGATGTTTGACAATCGGCGCACGACAAGCCAATCGGCATGCAACATTCGACACTGAAACTCGAAATTGGCAAGTGCAAATTCTGTCCGAATGGTCCCGTCGGAGGCAGCAAGAAACGGCCCCAAACGCCATTTCGCCTCCGAAAGCGCACTTGCTCCAGTGATTTCGGGTATTTCCGCACATGGAATCCCCCGTAAAAACACCCCGCAAAAACACAATGATACATTCAAAAACGCCACTGCCTCCGAAACCGTCTCCAAAAACCTATTGTATAAAGCCTCAAATGCAGGTATACTCCGTGCCACTCCTTCAGCCGAAAGGCGATTGAGACGCGGGTTCGGTGTCCGTTATCACGTGGTGCCAGAATCGGCATCTCCGTGCCACTCCTTCAGCCGAAAGGCGATTGAGACACCGAGGGTCCGAAGAAACTTCCCGCCCGCGTTCTCGAAGCTCCGTGCCACTCCTTCAGCCGAAAGGCGATTGAGACCCGGAGCAGGTTCTGGAGCTCCTCGAACGAAATCTCCGCTTCGTGCCACTCCTTCAGCAGAAAGGCGATTGAGACGGCGATTTCGTCCTTGTTCGGGTCGTATAGGAACCGCCCGTTGCTACGTGCCACTCCTTCAGCCGAAAGGCGAT
>DJYI01000100.1:70900-81649 GCA_002448475.1 Verrucomicrobia bacterium UBA6982 | reverse complement strand
GCGTCCCAGGTCTGGAGCTGGTAGCCAACACACTGCCACTCGATGCCGCGCACGGTCTGCGTGCCGGCTCCGGCGGAGAACGTCCAGCCGTCGGGGAAGTAGGTGCCGGAGGGTTCGCGGCCTTCGAGGCCAGCGATCGCGCTCTGCACCACGACGCATCCGGTCTCGGGGATCTTGCCGAAGAAGCGGGCATCGTCCACCGCGCGGTTGTGCGCGAGCTCCGTTTTCTTGAGAAGCCGGTTGTAGAGGCGCACGGACTTGACCGTCCCCTTCGTCGTGTTGGCGGGAGCCGTCGTCCTGCCGCCGACGAGCCATGTCGTCGGATCGGCGACGAGGTTCTTGGAGCCGACAAGCCAGGCGTTCGTGACATAGTTCTGGCTTGTGGCAATCCCACCATTGGCGACGTCGTATTCGGTTTCGGGATAGGTCGTTCCCGTGATGAGAGCCGTCTTGGCATTGTCGCGAAGAGCGGCAAGATAGGTGACAGTGTTCAACTGGTAGAACCCGGGCATGGCATTCCAGGGACTTCCGGTCGTGGCATCGCTGCGGTGGCAGAGGATCGCATTCGCCGCCTTGTAGTAGATCCCGCCTGCGCCGGTCGGGCCGGTGGACGGAACCAGGATGTCCTTTTCCGCGTTGTCGCCCCACCAATCGGAACGCTTGCCATCCATCAGGACTTCGAAGGTGTACTGCGTCCCGAAGGCGAACTTTTCCGCCGTCGAAAACACGGCGTTGAAATTGAAGTAGAAGCCCTTGTCCGTCCAATGGCTCGTGCCGTCGGCGTTGCCGTAAAGGGTTGCGTCGCGACCGTTGCCGGAGAGGTCCTTCCAGACGGTGGCGGAAGCGTCATGGACGCCGACGCCGGCATTGTCGATGCCGTCGAGCCGGAGGGCAAGGCCATCCGTCACGTATCCGGCGTCGAGCGAACCGGTCGCCGCTTTCCACTGCCAGGTGATCTTCACCTTGTCGCCGGGAGCGACGAAGCAGGAAAATTCGCCGTCGTGCGCGACGGCCGCGCCCCAGGCGGCGAGTTCTTCGTCCCACGACGCGAGCGTGTAGCCCGTGCAGACGTAGGAGGCGGAGCCGACCGAGGCGAAAGGCGCGGCGCGGAAGGTGTGACCGTCGGCGTCAACGGCGTAACAACCGCTCGTCTCCGCGCCCTCGGCGCCCGCGACCGCCGTGGCGACCACGGCGTCTGGGACGGCGGAGGCGCACAAGGCGCCTTCCGGAATGGTCGCGCCGAAGAAGCGCGCTTCGTCAACGGCGCGATTCCACGCGAGTTCGCCATCATCGAGGACCCGGCTGTAAAGGCGGACGGCATTGAGCGGCCCCTTGAAGTAGCGTGCGGCGAAGGAGCCGCTTCCTCCATCGGCGCTGCCGAGCCAGAACTGCACATCGCCCATGGCCGACTGGGAACCCGAAGCGGCCGGAGCGGATGGAAGCGCCGCGCCGGAGAAGAGGTACTTGTCGTTTCCATTGCGGATGGCGGTCAAGTAGCGGCCATCCCAGTTCGCTTGGAGAAGATCGGCGTTGCCGCCATTTGCGTTCTTGAAAACGAACTTCTTGTACCCCTTGTTGTAATAGATGTTGCAGGCGTCGTTTAAGGAACTCTTTCCTCCAATGAACATCGACCACTGGTTGCCATTTACGCCCTCCGATTCCCGAAGGGTTTCGATGGTCGTTTTCGTGACGGCCTGAACAGTCGCCACCGTACCAAGCGACACCGTACCGGAAGCCGTTGCGTATGATCCGCCGCCAAAGGAATAGCCGTCCGCAGTCCACGCGCTGCCGTCTTCCGCCGTGTTGAACGTCGCGTCCTTGGCGCTGGGCGAGAGGTCCTTCCATGTCGTGGCGGAGGAGTCGTGCGCGTCGTCGAGCCCGGCGTTGCGGATGCCGTCGTAGTGCAGGACGAGGCCGTCCTGGACATAGTCCGACGGCTCCCACGCGCGCAGTCCGGCAAAGGCCGGAGGCGCGAAAAGCGGGGCGGCTAGCGAAACCGTCGTGAGAAGATTTGCGAGATGACTGTTCATGGCGTTTCCTTGATGTATCAGTTGCAGCGGGTGGACAGGGGCGGACCGAAAAGGCGGTCAGTCCGCTTGCGACGAGTTGGATGATAACGCCTAACGGCAATTCGCGTAAGTCCAACCCGGCCAAAAATCGAAAGCCACATCGGCTAACGTTCGCAACTCAAGAGTGACACAATTGTTCGCAAATCGACATTTGCGAACAATTGGCATGGTGCAATCCAAAAGGTCAAGGCGCAAAACCGCTAGTGCGGAATCGCGATTTCCCGAACGGACGAAAGGCCGTGGCGAACCATATAGTCGCGAATGCCGTCAAGGACTTTCAGCGGCGTCGTCGGATCGACGAAATTGGCCGTTCCAACGGCAACGGCGGACGCGCCGGCGCAGAGCAGCTCCACGGCATCGTCGGAAGTCACGATTCCGCCCATGCCAAGCACTGGGATTTTCACGGCGGCGGCGCACTGCCACACGAGACGCACCGCCACGGGGTGGATGGCCGGACCAGAAAGACCGCCCTGGACATTGGCGAGGAACGGGCGCCGCCGTTCGATGTCGATGAGCATCGCGGGCATTGTGTTTGTTACGGACAGCGCGTTCGCGCCCTCGCTTTCGGCGACGCGCGCGAAGACGGTAATGTCAGGCACGTTTGGCGCGAGTTTTACGAACAGCGGAAGGGAAGTCGCGGCGCGGGCGGCGCGCACGACGGAGGCAAGAGTGGCCGGATCGGTGCCAAACGCCGCCCCGCCGCTGTGGACATTGGGACACGAGACATTGAGTTCAATGGCCCCGACGCCTTCCTCGGACGAAAGAATCCGCGCAACTTCCGCATACTCCTCAACGGTGTGGCCCCAGACGTTGCAAATGGCCGGAACACCCTGCGAGCGCAGCCACGGCAGGGCGGAGCGGGCGAATTCGCGAACGCCAGGCCCCTGAAGTCCTATCGCGTTGAGGAGCCCCGCGCGAACCTCCGCTATGCGGGGTTGGGGGTTGCCAGGAGAGGGTTCAAGGCAGATTCCCTTGCACGTGACTGCCCCAAGCCGTTTCAGATCGTAATATTCCGCATATTCGCGTCCGAATCCGAAAGTGCCGGACGCGACAGTGACCGGATTGGCCATGCGCAGGCCGCCGAGGTTTACGGAGAGATCCATGGGAGGGAACGAGGTTGCGGAAGTTTGATCAGAGATCGAAGGCGACGCCGGCTCGACGAGCGATTGCGCGAACCTCGTCAAGCGCGCCCTGGACAGTGCGACCGCGCTCCAGAAGATCGCAGAAGCGTCCGTTGCGAACAAGAGCCGGAGCCGGGTCGCCGGGCTCCCGGTTCTGGTGAGAGGCGTAGTGGGCGCGAATCGCGGCGAGGAATCCGGAGAGCGAAGGGGCGTCAAGAAGCCCCAGTTCAAGCAATCGATAGGAAAAGGCCTCCGCGCTCACGCCGAAATGACGCTTGACGCGCAGCAGAAGGGGATACGACCACGCGCCGCGACGCGCGCCGAGACTCTCGGCCATTGCAAGAACGGCGCCGCGCGGCATCAGGAAGCAGGCCGCGAAAAGCTTGGCGAAGCGTCGATTCGACTCGGCGCTTTCCGGCACGGCCTGGCGCCCGTTGCGCGTGAAGAGATAGAGCCAGGCAAGCTCCAGGGCAAGACGGAAAAGCTGCTTTTCGGCCGTAATCGAATCGGACACGGCGAACACGGCGCTGCCGGACCGCAGGTCGAAGAACCCGATGCTGCCCAAACCTGGCGGGAGCGGGAGAAAAACCGTGCGGATGCCGTGGCTTTCAAGAACGGACACATAGTCGAGGACGATGGCGTTGCCGAGACCGAGATGACGACGGACCTCGGCGGCAAGCGCCTCGGCGCCGGCGGCGTCCTGGGCAAAGGGCAGAGCGAGAGGAACCGTGGCGCCGGCGAACGCGCCGCAAATCTTCTCCAGGCGCAGATAGTCCGAAATCCGCGACTCGATGGCGCGAACGCAGTTCTCAGGCGGAATCGGCGACGACATCGAGTCAGACAAGATCGTGCGCACGACGCCGATTGCGGCGAGCGGCGCGAAAAGACGCTGCTCCGGAGTCTGGAACAGATCCGCAAGGCCGGGCAGAAGCGCGTCCTGCCGGGGCGGCTCCGGCTCCGGGTCGCGACCGGACGCGGCGCGGATCAGGTCGTCGGTGCGTGCGCCCAGCGCCTCGCAGATTCTGCGCATCGAACGCAGCGATGGCAGACGGCGGCCGCGCTCGAAGGCGCAAATCTGGGCCGCCGGCATTCCGGCGGCGTCCGCAAGCTCGGTCTGGAGCATTCCCCTGCGTTCGCGCAGCGCCCGCAGGGCTTCGCCTATGCGGCGCGCCTCTTCGCGTTCCCGGTCGCCGGCTCCGCCGTCGATCGACATCTGCTGAACCGACGGCTGGAAGCGCAGCTGACCTTTTGTGACGCGGGGCATGGCGGCGGGCCGATGACGGTGTGGAATTTGAACCGAATGTGAAACTCTAGCGCGAAGCCTTCGCCCGCATGAATGTCTCGGCGCGGTCGCGGAAGGCGCGCTGGAGGGGATACGACCTTTCATCGCGCGCCTTGCGGAACTCCTCAAGCGCCTTTTTCTGATGATCGTTCAGGCGAGAGGGAATCTCGACCGCGATTCGGGCAATCAGATCGCCGGTTCCGCGCCCGTCCAGAGTCGGGCATCCCTTGCCGCGAAGCCGGAAGAGCTTGCCGTCCGAAGTTCCGGGCGAAAGGCGAAGCCGCGCGGGACCGTCTGGAGTCGGCACCTCGACGTCGCCGCCGAGCGCGGCCACGTCGGGATCGACCGGGACGGTGACAAGCAGATCGTCTCCGTTGCGCTCGAAGAGGTCGTGCTCGCGCACGTGCAGGACCACGCGCAGGTCGCCGGGGCGGCCTCCGCGCGTTCCGGGCTCGCCGTGGCCGGCCACGCGGAGCGTGGTGCCGGTCTCCACACCGCGCGGGATGCGGAGCTGAATCTTCGCCTTTTCCTTGACGCGGCCGCTTCCGGCGCACGTGCGGCACGGAGTGCGCACGATGGTGCCCTCCCCGTGGCACACGGGGCAGGGCTGGCTGACCTGAAAGTAGGAGCGGCTCATCGTCACCTGCCCCGTGCCGCCGCAGTGCTTGCAGCGCTCGCGTGAGGTTCCGCTGGCGGCGCCCGTGCCGTGGCAGTCCGGGCATTCCTTCTCCTGCGGAATCTCAAGCTGCCGGGATGATCCGAAAAGAGCGTCCTCGAGATCGATCTGCAGGTCGTAGCGCAGATCCGCGCCGTCCTCGGGTCCGTTGTCGTCCTCGTCGCCGCCGCGCCCCATTCCGAACAGATCGAAAAACGACGCGCCGGAGCGGCGGCGGCGACCGCCGCCGCCGCCCATGGCGCCGAAGAACTGGGAGAGGATGTCGTTGAGGTCCGCGCCGTGGGTGAAGTCGCGGTCAAAGTTGAAACCGCCCGGACCGAACTGCGACTTCACGCCGTCGGGGCCGAACCGATCGTAGCGCTCGCGTTTGGCGGGGTCGGAAAGCACCTCGTATGCCTCGGACCCCTTCTTGAACATCTCCTCGGCCTTTTTGTCGCCCGGATTGCGGTCCGGGTGATATTTCATCGCGAACTTGCGATACGCCTTCTTGATGTCGTCGGCGGAAGCGCCGCGCTCCACGCCTAGAATCTTGTAGTAGTCGGTTTCGTCCGCCATGGCCTACTGCTCCTCCGATTGCGCGGGCGCCGGTCCGTCGGCTCCGTCAACGGCGGCGGCGCCGTCCTCGCGGCGCGCGTCCGAAACTTCCTCCGACGGCCTGGCATCGGCCTCCGGCTCGTCCTCGACCACGACCTGCGCGGCGCGGAGAACCTTGCCGTTGAGAATGTATCCGCGGCGCGTCTCGTAGATCACGCAGCCGGGCTTAGCCTGGCCGGTGCGCATGACGGTGACGGCCTCGCTCGTGGCGGTGTCGAGAGGCTTCCCGACGGTGTCCTCCACAGGAACGAGTCCGTGGCGGGCAAGCGAGGACAGCAGCGTGCGGCGCACGAGCGAGAAGCCGTCGAGAAACGGCTTTGCCGCGTCCGAAGAGTCCTTCTGCGCGGCGGCCAGGGCGAGATCGGTCTGATCCAGGGCGGGGAGAAGATCCTCCAGCAGATCGGCGTTTGCCTGCGCGATCCACTCCGCGCGGTCGCGAGCCTGACGCTTGCGGTAGTTGTCGAAGTCTGCCTGAAGGCGCAGAAGGCGGTCGCGCAGGGCGGCGACTTCCGCCGCGCCGGCGTTTTCCGACGCCTCTGTCGATTCCGCGGACTCGGCGCCTTCCTGCTCTTCGGCGGCTTTCGCGTCCTCGGGCGCCGATTCCGCCTGATCGGCGGCTTTCGACTCTCCGGCCGCCTCCGGCGCCTCGGGCGCCTCGGCCGCACCAGTCACCGTTTCCAGCTCCTCGGACGCCACAGGCGACGATGCGGGGTCGGGGGTGATTTCGATTGTTTTCTTTTCGGTCATTTCCTATGCCTTTCTCAACGCAGCGCGGCCGCGAGACCGGGGCCCTTTCCGGAAAGGCCGGCGCGAACGTCGTCGGCCGACAGGACAAGGGTGCGCAGAGACGTGGCCGGTTTTTCCGACGACGTTCCGATTTCAAACATGAGATCGGTCATCAAGTCTTCAAGAATGGCGCGAAGCCCGCGCGCGCCGGTCTTGCGGCGGAGCGCCTCCTTCGCGATTTCGCGGATGGCGTCCGGCGAAAACCGCAAGTCAACGCCCTCCATCCGAAACACCTTGCGATACTGGCGGCAAAGGGCGTTGCGCGGCTCCGTGAGGACATGGACGAGCTCGTCCTCCGTCAGTTCCGAGAGAGTGGAGACGACGGGAAGGCGCCCGACGAATTCGGGGATGAGACCGAACTCGATGAAGTCCTCCGGCTCCGGACGCGCGTCGCGGCGGCGGACGGGCGAACCGGACTCGGACTGCGAGCCGCCTTCCTCGCCGTCCTCGGCGATGCGGGCGAATCCGAAGTGACGGTCGGCGCTGCGGCGCTCTATGATCTTGTCCAGCCCGACAAACGCGCCCCCGCAGATGAAGAGGATGTTCTTCGTGCGGATTTCGATGTAGCGCTGCTCGGGGTGCTTGCGGCCGCCCGCGGGCGGAACGCGCGCGAGGGTGCCCTCGACGATCTTGAGAAGAGCCTGCTGCACCCCCTCGCCGGAGACGTCGCGGGTGATGGAGACATTGCCGGTCTTGCGGGCGATTTTGTCGATCTCATCGACGAACACGATGCCCTTCTCGGCCCGCTTGATGTCCATGCCGGCGGCCTGGATCAGGTTGAGCAGGATGTTCTCGACGTCTTCGCCGACGTATCCGGCCTCGGTGAGAGTCGTTGCGTCGGCGATCGCGAACGGGACATCTAGCATCCGCGCGAGAGTGCGGGCGAGCAAAGTCTTGCCGCTGCCGGTCGGACCGACGAGCAAGATGTTGCTCTTCTCAAGCTCCACGTCGGCGAACTCGGGGTCCTCCGGCTCGGGCGCGGAAGACGGCGGCTGCTTGCCGTGGCGGCCGCCCGCGGCGGCCTTGTCCCGGGCCTCGCGCCTTTCCTCCTCCTCGATGCGCTTGTAGTGATTGTGGACGGCGACGGAAAGGACCTTCTTCGTCTCGTCCTGCCCGACGACATACTGGTCAAGGAACTCCTTGATTTGGCGCGGAGACGGCACGGTGCGAATCGCGCGCTTGTCCCCGCCCTTGCGTGCGGCCGATATCTGCGCGGCAAGATCTCGCGGCAGCGGCGGCATGTCCTCGAGCGGAAGCGGCTGGCCGGTGACGGGATCCGTGACAAGAATGGCCATCGCCGTCTCGGCGGCCGTGCGGAACGCCGGATTCTCGGAAAGACCGTCGGCGCGCTCCGCAAGCTCGGGATCGGCCTGACGCAGCGCCAGCAGCATCACGGCCATTTCCTGCTCCTGACTTTTGATGCAGTGCTGGCAGATCGGCTCGCCAAGCACTTCGGCCATTTCATCGGGCGGGGCGCGGCGGCCGCAGATATGGCATTTTGCGCCGGATTCGGACGTTTTACGTGGCATGTTGAAAAAAGGAAAGAGGCGCCGGGCGCGAAGCACCGGACGCCGCGCATGGTTTTATGTGGCTATTTGGCCGCCTCGGGGGCGGCGGACGACTTGGCCTTCGGGACCAGAACGTGGTCAACGAGACCGTATTCCCTGGCCTCCTCGGCCGAAAGGAAGAAGTCGCGGTCGGTATCGCGCTCTATCGTTTCAAGAGGCTTGCCGGTTGCCTCGGCAAGAATGCGGTTCAGATTGGCGCGGACCTTGAGGATCTCGTCCGCCTCGATGCGGATGTCGCTCGCCTTGCCCTCCGCGCCGCCGCTGGGCTGGTGGATCATCACGCGGGCGTTGGGCAGCGCGTAGCGCTTGCCCTTCGTGCCGGCGGCGAGCAGGACCGCCCCCATGGAGCACGCCTGGCCTATGCAATACGTGGCGCAGTCGCACGTGAGATACCGCATCGTGTCGAGGATCGCGAGGCCCGCCGTGACCACGCCCCCCGGGCTGTTCACGTAGATCGAGATGTCCTTCTTGGGGTCCTCGCTCTGGAGAAACAGCAGCTGCGCGATGACGCTCGTCGCCATCGAGTCCTCGATCGGCGTGCCGATGAAGACGATTCGGTCCTTCAGGAGGCGCGAATAGATGTCGTAGGAGCGCTCGCCGCGGCCGGTCTGCTCGACCACGACGGGGACATAGTAGTCGGAACGCGTCGCCATGGCCTACTTGACTCCTGCGGTGGGCTTCGCCGTCTTGAGAAGCTCGGCGAGAACCTTCTCGCGCGTCGCCACCGCGTGGTAGTGGCGCAGGCGGGCGCGGTCTTTCGCCAGCTCCCTGATCTGGGGGGCGGTCAGGCGCTCGCGGCGGGCAATTTCGGTGACATATCCGTTGAACTCGTCGTCCGTGAGGGCGACCCCGAGCTTGTCCCGCGCCGCGTCAAGCACGAAATCGGTGCGCAGCCGCTCCTCGGCCTGCGCGCGCGCCGTGTCCTGAAGCCGCTCGCGCTCCTTGGAGAGGTCCTCCTTCGCCACGCCCTTGTCCATGTTGAAGCGCAGAAGATCGACGAGGATAGCCTCGGTCTGGCGCTCAAGCGCGCCCTGCGGGACCTCGAACGAAACGGAATTGGCGAGGAACCTTGCGATCTGGTTCACGCGACGAACGCGATCGGCCTGCTTCGCGTCGCGCTCCATGCCCTCGCGAATGCGGGCGCGCAGGTCGGCCTCGTCGTTCACGGAAAGCTTCTTGAAGAATTCCGCGTCAAGTTCCGGAAGCTTCATGCGCCGGGCGCTCTTGACCTCCACGGAATACACGGCCTTGACGCCCTTGAGCTCGTCCTTGAAGAAGTCCTTGGGGAACTCGACCGGAACCTCGACCTTGTCGCCAGGCTTCACGCCGACAAGAGCCTTGGGAACGCCCGGAACCATGAAGTAGTCCGAGCCGGCGACGGCGTAGGCGGAATCCTTGCGCGCAAATGCCTCGCATCCGGGATACGCCTCGTCGAGCGGCCTGCCGTCTTCGGCGCGCCCCTCGAACGAAATCGTCAGGGAATCGTCGGGCAGGGTGGACTCGCCCTCGGGCATGTCGGCGTATTCGGCCAGCGAGCGCCGGATGGAATCGACGCGCTCCTGAACGCCCGCGTCGGTCACGGCGGTGTCCTCGTCGTCAACAGGGATTCCTTCTAGGGACGGAAGCTCGAACTTCGGGCGCAGGTCAACCGTGACCTTGAACGACACGGCGCCGTCCGGAGCCGTGGCGCGGTCGTCAACGGAGATGACCTCGAGCACGTCAAGCGAATTCTCCTTGACAGCCTTGTCGTATGACTGGCCCTCGACCCTGGCCTCGGCATCGGCCGCGATGCGGTCGGCGAACTTGCGCTCTACAATGGATGCAGGGGCCTTGCCGGGACGGAACCCGGAAATGGTGGCGCGCGCGGCGTAGTCCCTGACTACGCTGGCGCGGGCGGCCTTCGCCTCGTCGGGTGAGGCGGTGATCGAGAGGACGGACCGCGTGGGGGAAACTGACTGGATTTCGACGTTCATGTTGTTGTTGTTTGGGGAATCGGCAACCGTTCGCGAAATGCCGCCGTTTGAGCGGCCCGCGAACCTCGCGCGGCAGGTCGCCGCACGAATCGGGGAAGAAGAATAGCGCATTCCTCACGAAAATGAAACAGGAAAATGGCGGAAACGGGATTTTTGCGTCCGGAGTCGCGTTGGCGGCCGACTGGCACTTGCGGCGGGGGAGGGATTGGAATAGAATCCGGCGCGTCATGCCCAAGGTAAAACTGACAAAAACGGAACTCAAGGCGCAGAAGGACGCGCTGGCGCGCTACCGCCGCTTCCTTCCAATGCTCCAGCTCAAGAAATCGCAGCTCCAGGCCGAACTGGGCGGTATGCGCGCCCGCGAGGCGGAACTGGCCGAGAAGGAGGCCGCCGCGCTTGAATCCGCGCGCCCGTGGGCCGGTCTGCTGGCCGCATGCGACACGCCGCCGCCGGTGGCCCTCAGGCGCGTCCGCAGCCACGCCGGCAACATCGCCGGGGTCGCGATCCCGGTATTTGACGGCGTGGACGTGGAGCGCGGGCAGATCGACCTCTTCGCCACGCCCGAGTTCTTCGACGACGCCGCCGCGGCGGCCGAGAGCCTGATCGCGGCCCGATCGGAGCGCGAAATCGCCGCCGAGCAGGTCCGGCTCGTCGCGGAGGAGCTGCGCACCACCTCGCAG
>DJYI01000100.1:0-70784 GCA_002448475.1 Verrucomicrobia bacterium UBA6982 | reverse complement strand
CGTCGCCCTCGGCGACGAGCAGACTTCCTCCGTGGCCCGCGGAAAGATCGCCAAGGGCCGGCAGGCGAAGCTTTCCGGAAAGGAGGCGGCGAAATGATAGTCCCGATGAAAAAGGTTTTCCTCCTGTGCCTTGAAAGGGAGCGGGAGGCGGCGCTGGAGAGACTGGCCGCGCTTGGCGCTGTGCAGATCGAGGAATCAACGGCGGACGGCGCGGATGTCGCGGCGGCGTCCGCCTCGCTCTCGGCGGCGACGGCGGCGGAGGAGGCTCTGGCCGAGGCCGCCGCCAGCGACGACCCGTTCGGCCTTTCGCTCCGCCGCGCCCCCGCGGACGAGTCCGCCCGGCGCGACAAGTCCGTGCGCCACGCTCTTGAGGTCGCCGACCGCTGGCTGGACGCACGCGCGGAGGCAACCTCGCTGGAGGCCGTGGAGTCGCGGTTCGCCCCGTGGGGCGAGTTCGACCCCGACAGCATTCGCCGCCTTGAAGCGGAGGGCGTTCCGGCGGCGCTGTTCTCCGCTCCGGTCAAGGATTTCGACGAAGCCGCGTTCGCGACCGGCGGCGGCGTCCTCACGATTGTCTCCCGCACCAAGGACACGGTTTACGGGGCGTATGTCGGCGCCCCGCTTCCGGATGGGGTCTCCCCCGCCCCGCTCCCGGCCGAGCCGCTGCGCGAAACGCGCCAAAAGCTCGAAAAAGCCCGCTCGGAAATGCGCATGGCGCACGGAACGCTGCGGACGCTTTCGCGCCTGAAGGACTCCGTCGCCGCCGCGGCGGCTCGTTCCGAGGAGCGCCTCCGCTACGAGACGGCCGCGGAGAACTTCCGCTCGTCAGGCCCCGTGGCGTATCTCACGGGCTGGGTGCCCGGCCCGGCGATGCGGCTCCTTGAACGCGCCGCAAGGGAGTCCGGATGGGGGTTCGTCGCGCGCGATCCGGAGCCGGACGAGGAGCCGCCGGTGCTTCTCAAGACCCCGCGCGCGCTGCGCCCGATCCACGCGCTCTTCCGCGCGCTCGGAATTCTTCCGGCCTACCGCGAAAGCGATCCGAGCGTGGTGTTCTACGCATTCTTCACCGTGTTCTTCGCCATGCTCGTGGGCGACGCCGGATACGGCGCGCTTCTCATCGGCGCGTGGTGGCTTGCGCGGCGCTCGATGCGCCGCAGGACCGCCGCCACCGGCAAGGCGCCGTCTGAGTTCGCCTCGCAGTCTCTCTCGCTGCTGCTCGTGTTCGGCGTGGCTGCGGCAGTCTGGGGCGTCCTTTCCGGCACGTATTTCGGAATGCCGGCCGAATGGCTTCCGCGCCCGCTCGCCTCGGACCTGCCCACGGCGCGCTGGCTCGCGGACCAGGGCAACGTCATGCATCTGTGCTTCATCATCGGACTGCTCCACCTTGGACTGGCGCGCGTCTGGAACGCCGTGGAACTCATGCCGGACACCAAGGCTCTGGCGCAGATAGGCTGGCTCGGCATCCTCTACGGAATGTATAACATCGTCTGCAAGATCGTGGTGCCGGGATTCGCGTTCGCCTCGGCGGCCGCGTGGTCGATCGCGATCGGAGTGGCGCTCGTGCTGCTGTTCTCCTACAAGAGAAGCGAGCTTAAGGAGAACGCGGTGTCGCTCGCCATGACGCCGCTCAACGTCGTCTCGTCTATGGGCGACGTCATCTCCTACGTCCGCCTGTTCGCGGTCGGACTGGCTTCGGTGCAGATCGCGCGCCAGTTCGACACCATGGCCGTCGGCCTCTCGATGCCGCTCTGGGCCAAGATTCCGTGCATGGCGCTGATTCTCCTGCTGGGCCACGCGCTCAATCTCGCAATGGGGGCGCTCTCGATCCTCGTCCACGCCGTTCGTCTGAACACGCTTGAGTTTTCCGGCGCCAAGGGCGTGACGTGGAGCGGCTCCGCCTACGAACCATTCGTCGCGAGGAAAGCCCCGTGAAGACATCCATCCTGCTCTG
The DNA here is from genome assembly GCA_002448475.1 of Verrucomicrobia bacterium UBA6982. GTDB lineage: Bacteria > Verrucomicrobiota > Kiritimatiellia > RFP12 > UBA3636 > UBA3636. The sequence continues at coordinate 68,833 of DJYI01000100.1, read as the reverse complement.
CGGCGTCGGCGGACAGGGCATCCTCCTGGCCGCCAAGGTGATTGGCGCGGCGGCGGCCGCCGCGGGATTTCCCGTGGTGGCCAACGAGACGCACGGAATGGCGCAGCGCGGCGGCTGCGTGAAGGCCCAGGTGAAATTCGGGGAAAAGTCCACGGGTCCGCTCATCGCCGAGGGCGAGGCGGACGTGCTGGCTTCTATGGAATGCATCGAGGCTCTGCGCTGGGCCCATTTTCTCAAGCCTGGCGGGCTCGCCGCCGTTTCGCTGCACCGAGTGGTCCCCGTCACGGTCTCGTCAGGCGCGGCGATCTATCCCTCCGACGCCGAGGACCGGCTCGCGCGGACATTCCCGAACCTCGTCGCCATGAACTGCGACGCGGAGGCCACCGCCATGGGAAACGCCCGCCTGGCCAACTCAATACTCGTCGGGATGCTGTCGCGGGCGCTGCCGTCCATTCCCGACGAAGCGTGGCGCGAGGCGTTCCGGACGTCCGTGAAGCCAGCGTTTCTTCAGGCGAACCTCGACGCCTTTGACCGCGGAGCGCGGTTCCAGTCGCAGAAGCTTCAACCTTCAGCGCCTTCCGACGCATGAAATACGAACCGGAGAGCAGGGAGCGGCCGCAGACAATCGGCGAGGAGGTGGCGAACGCCGTCTCGCACGGAGTCGGCGCCCTCCTCGCCGTGGCCTGCCTGGTAGTCGGGGTGGTGTTCGCGAGTCTCAACCCGTGGCGCGACGTGTGGAACATCGTCTCCGTGGCGATCTACGGCTCGACGATGGTCCTTCTGTATCTGTTCTCCACTCTCTACCACGCGCTCAACCGCCCGAAGGCAAAGGCGGTGCTCAACTATTTCGACCACTGCTCGATATACCTGCTCATCGCGGGGTCCTACACTCCGTTCTGCCTGTCGGCGATCCGGGTTTACAGTCCAGGCTGGGCCTGGTCGATCTTCGGAGTCGAATGGGGTCTGGCGATTCTCGGCATAGTGTTCCAGTGCCTCTTCATCAACAGGTTCGCCGCGCTTTCGAATCTAACGTATCTGGCGATGGGCTGGGTGGTTCTCGTGGCCGTGTATCCGCTCTGGAAGGCGATGGGCTTCTGGCCCGTGTTCTGGGTCGGAGTCGGCGGACTGCTTTATTCGCTCGGCGTGATCTTCTACGCCATGAAGCAGACCAAGTGGATGCACTTCGTGTGGCACCTGTTCGTTCTGGGCGGAACGCTCGTCCAGTATTTCGTCATTCTGTTTTGCATCGTCCTGAAGAAATGACCTCCGCGCCCGAAGACCTCCTTGTTCTCGCCGGAGCCGGCTCCCTGCCCCGGCTCGTGCTTCAGGGGGCGCGCGCGGCTGGAGTCCAGCGGCTTGGCGCGCTCGGAATCAGGGGCACGACCGCGGGCTCCACTCTCGCCGCCGCCACGGACTGGCGCCGCAGAATACCGCTTCGCTCGCTTGCCGCGCTCCGCGACGCCGTGCGGGAATCCGGTTTTCGCCACGCGATACTCGCCGGCCAGATAAACCCGCTATCCTTCTTTCGCGCGGCGTTCGATCCGGAACTCCGCGACCTGCTGCTCTCCATCTCCCTCCACAACGCGCACACGATTTTCGGGCGTCTCGTCGATGAACTCGCCGCGCTCGGAGTGGAAACGCTCCCGTCGTCGCTGTTTCTTGCCCCGCACATTCCCGGAGTCGGCCCGGTCACCGCAAGGCGCTTCTCCGACGGCGAACGCGCCGCCGCCGAATACGGCTCCTCCCTCGCGCTCGCGCTCGGAGACCTCGACATCGGCCAGACAGTCGTGGTCAAGGACGGCGTTGCGCTCGCCGTCGAGGGCTTCGACGGCACGAACGCTACGATCCTGCGCGGCGGCCGCATCGCGCGGCGCGGCGCGGTCGTGGCCAAGGCGGCAAAGCACGGCCACGACATGCGCTTCGACATTCCGGTCGTTGGCGTGAAGACGCTCAAGGCCATGCGCAAGGCTCGATGCACGGCTCTCGCAGTTCAGGCCGGGCGCGCCATTTTCATCGACCTGCCGCTTGTGGCGCGAACTGCCGACAAATGGGGAATCGCAATCGAGGCGCTCGATTCCGGCCTTCCCGCCGCCCCAACTATTTGAATCCCTCCGCCCCCACACCACCCCCACCCCACCCCCATCCTTTCAACTTTTCAACCTTTCAACTTTTCAACTTTTCAACTTTTCAACCCGAGGAAACGAACCATGGACACCTGCAAAATCAACGTCGTCGGCGGCGAATTGCCGCCAGAGGAAATCGAAGCCTACAAAAAGCGCGCCGTCGAAAAGTTCGGCGAGATGCCTTCCGCAATCGACATCAAGGTCGATGGCGACGAAGTCGATCTTTCCTACCACTTCGCGTCTGAAAAGTTCGACCGCATCCGCCGCATTACCGGATATCTCGTCGGAACACTCGACCGGTTCAACAACGCCAAGCGCGCCGAAGAGCGCGAGCGCGTGAAGCACGGCATCGGCTGCGACTGCTGCAAGTAAGGCCATGTTCTCGCCGATTCCGGAACTGCTGGACGCCCTTCGCGCCGGTCGATGCGTCGTCGTCGTTGACGACGAGGACCGCGAAAACGAGGGCGACGTGATCTGCGCCGCCCGCTTCGCCACGCTCGAAAACGTCAACTTCATGGCCTCGGAGGCCCGCGGACTGATCTGCATGCCCATGTCGCGGGAATGGACGGCCAAGCTCGGACTCCCGCAAATGGTCGCGAACAACACGGAGAAGCTTCAGACGGCGTTCACCGTGTCGATCGACCACGAGGAGACGACCACTGGCATTTCCGCAGCCGAGCGCGCCCTCACGGCGCGCAAGACCGTCGAGCCGGGCGCCAGGCCGGAGGACTTCCGGCGCCCAGGCCACATGTTCCCGCTGGAGGCAAGGGAAGGCGGCGTCATCCGCCGCGCCGGTCACACCGAGGCCACCGTGGACCTCGTCCGCCTTGCCGGACTTGAACCGGTGGGCCTGTGCTGCGAGATAATGAAGAGCGACGGCAACATGGCCCGGCTGCCGGACATCGAGGAGTTCGCCCGGCGACACGGACTCCCGCTCGGCTCCATCGCCGATCTCATCGCCTGGCGCACACGCACCGAATCGCTCGTGCAGTGCGTCGAGGAGGTGGACATGCCCACCCGCCACGGACACTTCCGGCTTCGGATGTATCGCTCCAAGTCCGACGGCCTCGAACATCTCGCGCTCTTCATGGGCGACCTTTCCGGCGATCCGCCGCCTCTAGTGCGCGTCCACTCCGAGTGCTTCACCGGCGACGTTCTCGGCTCCGAGCGCTGCGACTGCGGAGACCAGCTGCACCGCGCCATGGAAATGGTCGCGGCGGAAGGTCGAGGCGCAGTCCTCTACATGCGTCAGGAGGGGCGCGGAATCGGCCTTGCGAACAAGCTCCACGCATACCGTCTCCAGGAAGGCGGGCTCGACACCGTCGAGGCCAACGTAAAACTCGGCTTCGCGCCCGATCTTCGCGACTACGGCATTGGCGCCCAGATTCTCAAGGATCTCGGGATCACAAGAATGCGCCTCATGACGAACAATCCGCAGAAGATCTCCGGTCTTCAGGGCTACGGCCTTGAAATCGCCGAACGAGTCCCGATCATCGTTCGCCCGACGCCCTTCGACGCGCGGTATCTCGACACCAAGCGCACAAAGATGGGGCATGAACTTTAGGCCCTGGCTTCGACTCTTCCGCGCCCCCAACCTCGCCACCGCCGCCGGCGACGCGATGGCCGGGGGCGCGACATTCGCCATCGCCGCCGGTTCGGCGGCGGCGCACGGCGGGTTCGCCGCTTCCGGCCCAGTCTTCTTCCCGCTCGTCAGGGCCTCGCTCTGCGCGGGAGCGGCGGAACTTTTTCTCTACATGGCCGGCCTTGCCGACAACGACCTTGCGGATGAAATCGCGGACCGGGCGTCCGGCAAGTCACGCCCACTCGCGGACGGCGCGCTTCGCCGCCGCGACGTCGTAGCCGCCCGCGCCGCGTGCTTCGCCCTGGCGGCCGCGGCGGGACTCGTCGGCGCGATGCCCGGTTTCTGGTGGGCCGCCTTTGCCACACTGGCGGCGTGCATTCTCGCCTACAACCGCGCCAAGGAGAAGCTCCCGGGGCTGGGCGTGCTGCTCATGGGACTTTGCCGGGGGCTCGGCGTTGCGCTCGGAGCGCTGGCCGCGGTCTCCACGCTCGTCATGCCTGGGGAGCGAGACTTCAACGCGCAGGACGGTCTGCTCTTCTCGGCGCACTTCGCCCTTTCCCTGTGCGTGGCAACCACGGCCTACACCTCGGCAGTCACGCGCCTGGGACTGCGCGAGGAGAGCGCCGCCGCGCCGCTGCGCCGCCGCCGCTACCTGCCCGCGCTTTTCCCGCTCTTTCCGATGGCCCTGCCCATCGCGCTTGTCATCCAGTTCGCCGTGGCCCGGGTCCCGGGGACGAACTTCAAAAACTACGCGCCGCTGGTCGGACCGGTTGTCCTCGCCCTCTGCGCCTCGCTTGCCTGGACGCGCGCCGTGCGCCCGCTTGGAAAGCCGCACGGCCCGGCCGAGCGCGGCCGCGCGGTCGGCCGAGCGATCGGCGGGCTGCTTTGGATGCAGACGTCGTTTCTGATCTTCGGACTCGCCGCCCCGGGCACTCCGCTCGTCGTCTTTCCGATCTACGCGGCGCTCTGCCACGCCCTGCGCTTCGCCTTCCGCTCAATCCCGGGGTCGTAGCGCGCGGTCGGCCATCTCAAATCTCATCCGCCTTTTCCACGCACATGCGCTACAGAATCGAAGTCTCATACGACGGCACCGACTTTTCCGGCTGGCAGCGCCAGGCCGGAATGCGCACCGTCCAGGAGGAGCTTGAAACAGCGCTTCTGCCACTCTCCCCGGGTGGCGCGCCGGTGGTCGTGAACGGCAGCGGACGCACGGACGCCGGAGTCCACGCCAGAGCGCAGGTCGCCCATTTCGATCTCGAGCGCGAAATCGCGCCAAATTCGCTGCGAAGGGCGCTCAACGACCGACTGCCGCCTGACGTTCGGGTGATCCGGGCGCGGCCCGCCGATCCGGACTTCGACGCGCGTCGCAGCGCCCACGCCAAGGAATACCGGTATTTCGTCTGGAACGCCGAAACGGAAAATCCGCTCCGGAGGCGCTACAGCGCGCACGTGTCCAGGGCAATCGACACTGACGCCATGCGCGCCGCCGCCGCGCGATTTGTCGGCGAAAAGGACTTCGCCGCGTTCTGCGCCAACCCGCAGCGTCCCGTCGAAAGCACGGTTCGGCGCGTTTTCTGGGTAGAGGTGGAAGGCCGCGCCCCGGAGATTTCGATCCGCGTGGCCGGAAACGGATTTCTCTACAAAATGGTCCGCTCCATCGCCGGATTCCTGATCGCCGTCGGCACAGGAAAGGAAAAGCCGGAGGCCGTTACCGAGGTTCTGGAGTCGAAGATACGCACCGCGCGCGTCGAAAGCGCGCCGGCGCGCGGTCTTGTGCTGTGGCAGGTGTGGTATGGCGCCGAGCGCGGGGTCGAATCCGACGAAGCGCTTTTTCCGACATTCGCCCGCTGACGCCGGAACCCGGCGCGCCGGCTGGCACGGAGGGCTGCCCCCCCCGCCCGCCGGAAAAATCCTACGAATCGCCCTCTCCACGCGCTGCGGCGGAGCCGTCAACCGGGAGGACAACGGCGTCCATCGACACGTCCCAGGGGTCGTCCGGCAGCGGGGCTGACGCAATCTGCCAGGGATATGCCAGACCGAGGACCACCGCGCCGGAACGCCGCCCCGCGAGGATGCGGTCGATATGCCCCGCGCCATGGCCAAGACGTCGGCCCGACGCGTCGAAAAGAAGACCCGGCACGACGAACAGGTCCGGCTCGTCAGCGGGAACCCACGTCGGATCCGCCGGCTGCGGAATCCCCATGGGCCCGGCGACAAGTTCCGTGCCCGGAGAATAAAGGGCCAGCGAGTAGCGGCCGGGTTCCGGAAAGGCGCATTCGCCTCCGGTGTCCGATGGCGCAACCCACGCCGGAACGCAGACGCGGCGGCCTGAATTCCAGCAGTCGGCGACAAGTTCCGCCACCGGCGGCTCGGCCGAACCCGGCTGCGGAAGATAGAGGGCCACCGTGCGCGCGGCGCGCCAGGCCGGAACGTTCAGAAGCGCGTCAAGGAACGACTGCGGCTCGTCGCGCAGGTGCAGGGCGCGCAGCGCGCGGGCCTCGCGGCGAAGGGCGGCCTTGGCCGCGCGCGGCGACTCGGTCTCTACCATTCGAAGCGGACGCCGCCAAGCACGGTAAGCCCCGAGAGATCGATGTCCGCGCGGACGGCGCCGGAATCGCCGCGAACCCAGTCAAGGTCGAAAGTCTCCCCGTCCTTCTTGGCCGAGACGTATTTCGCCTCGGCGAAAAGGTGGAAGAACGAAATGCCGACATCGACGCCGCCCAGCGCCCAGAAGCCAACCATGTCCGTCACGGAGTCCACGGACACCTTGCGATCGCCCGACTTGATGTCGAACCCCGGAAGGAAATACCATCCTGCGCCAGCGCCGCCGTAGATGCCAATAACGTCGAAGATGGCGGGAAGGCGCAGCAGGACACCGCCCTCGACGGGAGCCACTGCGAAGTCCTCGATCTGCGCGCGCGACAGATTGACGCCTACAGTGTCAAAAACGCGACGGGCGTTGACTCCGGGGACAAAACCGGCCTCGGAGAGGGAAATGTCGTCGAATCCGCTTGCGTAGCCTCCGCGCACCAGAAGGGAAACCCACGGGGCGGCGTCGAGTTCAAGCTGGCCGCCGCCGACCACGCCCTTACCGAATGTGTCGGTGTCCATCTGACCGCCCCAGAAGCCGATGCCGCCGGCCAGAGCCGGCTGCGCGACCAGAGCCGCCGCTGCGAACGCGGAAAGAACCAAAGACTTGCTGACGTGAACTGACATGGAAATTTTTTCCCCGTGTTTGAACGTTGTTTCAGCCTCCGACGCCGAAGGCCGCGCCAATCCTAGCGCAAACCCCCGTCACGCGCAACGGCCGACACCACCGTTTTGCGCGTTCGCGCGGATTTTGGTAGTATCCCCCGCCAAATGAACTCCCCTGCGAACAAACTCAGCTTGCTGCGCGCGTCGATTCGCGAACTAGGTTCGGCCGCCGTCGCGTTTTCGGCCGGCGTGGACTCGACATTCCTCCTTCGCGTCGCGCATGAAGAGCTTGGGGGGCAATGCGTCGCGCTTACGGTGCGCGCGCCGTTTGTCTCCGCGCGGGAAATCGAGGAGGCTGTCGCGTTCTGCCGCCGGCTCGGAGCGGAGCACGTCCTGCTCGACGCCGAAATCGCCGGCATTCCGCACTTTGCCGAAAACCCGCCGGACCGATGCTATCACTGCAAGAAAGCCCTTTTCTCGAAGATTCTCGAATTCGCGCGGAAGCGGGGACTCGCGGCCACGATTGAAGGCTCCAACACGGACGACGACCGCGACTACCGCCCCGGCGCGCGCGCCATACGGGAGCTGGGCGTTCGCAGCCCGCTTCGCGAATCCGGCCTCTCGAAGGCCGAGATCAGGGCGCTGTCGCTAGAGCTCGGGCTGCCAACGGCGTCCAAGCCATCGGCCGCGTGCCTGGCGTCCCGCGTCCCCTACGGCGACCGCATCGACGAAGCTGTTCTCGCGCGAGTTGACCGCGCGGAGAGGCTTGTATCCGAAATGTTCCCGAATCTGGCTCAGCTGCGCGTCCGCGTCCATGGTGGAGTCGCCCGCGTCGAAGTGTCCGCTCCGGACGTTCCGCGGGTCGCGGCCAGTCGCGCCGACATCGAGGATCGGCTCGTTCCTCTCGGTTTCACGCGCGTCGAAGTCGATCCACGAGGATACCGCATGGGAAGCCTCAACGAGGCGGCGGCGTTGCAGGCGACAGGCGAAAGGCAAAAGCAACAATGATCTCCGCACACGACATTGCCGACCGGCTGATCGCCGGCGGCGCCCCGGCCACGGCCGAGGAACTGGTGTGGCTGCTGAAGCACGCGCCGCGCGAGGAACTGCGCGAGGCGGCGCACCGCGTGACGGCAGCGTTCGCTCCAAGGCACTTCGACTTCTGCTCCATCGTGAACGCTCGATCGGGCCGCTGCCCCGAAGACTGCAAATGGTGCGCCCAGAGCGCTCACTGGAAGACAGGCTGCGCCACCCATGGGTTCGTAGGAGCCGAGGAGTGCGCGCGCGCGGCGAAGGAGGCCGAGGCGAACGGAGCGGACCGCATCGGCATCGTGACAAGCGGCCGCGCCCAGACGCCCGCCGACATAGACGCGCTCTGCGAGGCGCTCCGCGCCATGGGCGCGGCGGCTAAAATAGAACTGTGCGGATCCCTCGGCCTAGTCTCGGAAGCGGATCTTTCGCGCCTCAGGGACGCCGGCCTCGCCCGCCTGCACTGCAACATCGAGACCGCGCCCTCGCTGTTTCCGTCGCTGTGCTCCACGCACACGCAGGAGCAGAAAATCGAAACGCTCCGCGCCGCGCGCCGACTCGGAATGCAAATCTGCTGCGGTGGAATCGTGGGGATGGGCGAAACCGACGAGCAGCTTGTCGAATTCGCGCTGACCCTCCGCGAAATAGCCCCCGACTCGATCCCGGTGAATTTCCTCCACCCCATCGAGGGAACGCCTCTCGGAAAAAGCGGAGTGCCCGATCCGGAGCGGGCCATTGACGCCGTAGCCATCCTGCGCCTCGCGAACCCCGCCACGCCGCTGCGCTTCGCCGGCGGACGGCGCGACATGTCCGACGAAACCGCCGCCGCCTGCATCCGCGCGGGCATGGACGCCGGCATCGCGGGTCCGCTCCTCACCACGCCGGGCGCCGACTTCGACGACGACCGCGCTCTCGCCGCCGCCGCCGGATACCACGTGACGCCGCGCTCGCCCACGGGTTGATTTTCGCACGGCGAACGTGCATAATCCGCCCCCGTTACGCGGTGCGCACGGCGCACTGGTTTTAGAGGGCTTTTTTCCCATGTCCGAAGAATTGCAGTCACTTCTCGACAAAATCCAGGCCGAAGGCGTGGACAAGGCCAACGCGCGCGCGTCGGAAATCGTCGCCGACGCGGAAAGGAAGGCCGCCGGAATCGTAGCCGACGCGGAAAAGAAGGCCGCCGCTCTGCGCGCCGCCGCCGAAGCGGACGCCGAGACGCTCAAGCAGCGCGCGGAGCAGTCGCTCGCCCAGGCCGGGCGCGACGTCAAGCTTCAGGTCTCCCAGTTCGTGCAGCAGACGCTGGAGCGAATCCTTCTCGGCGACGTTCGCGCCACTCTGCGCGATCCGAATTTCCTCGGACGCTACGCCGAAGGCGTGGCCAGGGCGTTCTCCGAAGGCGCCGAGTTCCGCGTTCCGGAGGAGGACGCCGAGGCGCTCGCCGCATATCTGCGCTCGCGCCTGGCCTCCGAAGCCGCCGCCGGCGTCCGCGTCGCACCCGACTCGGACGTCACGTCCGGCATCCGCGTGATGGTTCAGGACGGGCGGGTGGAGCACGATTTCACGGCGGAGGCCGTCACCGAGGCGCTCGCGCGCGTCGTTCGCCCCTCCCTGGCCAAACTCGCCTTCGGCAAATAGCCGGACGCGTCCCCCCACCCGACTCCAGCTCAAACCGCGATGTCCTGCGAATACCTTATCGCCTCGCTGCCGGCGCTTTCGTTCGGCGACAAGCCGCCGATCAGCGAAGCGGCACTACTTGACGCGGCGGAAGGCAAGGTTCCCTCCTCCGTGATCGCGACAATGCGCGCGCTTCTTTCAGGCGCGGAAGACCACGATCCATACGCCGTCGCCTGGCGTCAGGCGGAGACTCAGCTTCGCAACGCGGTAGCCGGCGCGCGCGCCGCCCGTCTGGGCATGCAGGCGGACGAGGCCGCCAGATGGAAGCGCCCGCACACTGGTCCGTGGCGCGTGTCGATAGAGGAAGGCGTGGCCGCCGCCTTCGCGCAGCCCGGCCCCATGGAGCGCCATCAGGCGCTTCAGCGCCTGCGCTGGGACCTGGCGGGCGAACTCGCCGGCCTTTCGCCGTTCTCGCCGGAGGCGCTATTCGCCTACGCCGCGCGTCTCGGCATTCTCGCTGAACTTTCCAAATCCGATCCCGAAGCCGGTCTGGCGCGCCTCCGCGCGCTTGCGGAAACAAAAACCGGGCAACAGACATCCGGGCAAACGACATGACTACAGGAACAATAACCGGAGTAAACGGAAACCTGATTTCCGTGGCCTTTGACGGCGCTGTCGCGCTAAACGAAATCGGCTACGCTCTACTTGGGCAGACGCGCCTGATGTGCGAAATCGTGCGCATCCGCGGCACGGTCGCGGACATGCAGGTGTTCGAGGACACGTCGGGGCTCTCCGCCGGCGACAAGGTGGAATTCACGGGGCAGCTCCTGTCAATCGAACTTGGCCCCGGTCTGCTGAGGCAAATCTTCGACGGACTTCAGAATCCGCTTCCCGGACTCGCCGAGGAATACGGCTTCTTCCTCAAGCGCGGCACGTCCCTCCCGGCTCTCCCTCGGGATACGAAGTGGGACTTCACGCCAGTTGCGAAGCCAGGCGATGTCGTTCGCGCGGGCGACTCGCTCGGCACCGTGCCGGAAGGCGTCTTCACGCACCGGATCATGGTCCCGTTCGGCTTCAGGGGGCGCTGGACGGTGAAGTCCGTCGCCCCGGCCGGGCAATACACCGTGACCGACGACATCGCCGAGCTGGAGGATGAATCGGGCCGCACCGCCAAGGCCCAGATGATGCAGCGCTGGCCGGTGAAGGTGCCGATCTCCTGCTTCGCCGAACGTCTTCGCCCGGAAAAGACGATGGTCACGCAGATTCGGACCATCGACACGTTCTTCCCGGTGGCGCTCGGCGGCACGTATTGCATCCCCGGCCCGTTCGGCGCCGGCAAGACTGTTCTTCAGCAGACGACCTCCAGGTTCGCGCAGGTCGATGTGGTGATCTACGCGGCCTGCGGCGAACGCGCCGGCGAAGTGGTCGAGATGCTCCGCGAGTTTCCGGAGCTGCCCGATCCGCGCACGGGCAAGACGCTCATGGACCGCACGATCATCATCTGCAACACGTCCTCCATGCCCGTGGCCGCGCGCGAGGCGTCGGTTTACACCGCCGCCACTCTCGCCGCCTACTACCGCCAGATGGGCCTCGACGTCCTGATGCTCGCCGACTCGACGTCGCGCTGGGCGCAGGCCCTGCGCGAACAGAGCGGTCGCCTGGAGGAGATTCCGGGCGAAGAGGCCTTCCCGGCTTACCTTGAGTCCGTCGTGGCGTCGTTCTACGAACGCGCCGGCCGCGTGCGGCTGAACGACGGCACCACCGGGTCCGTTACGATCGGCGGAGCGGTGTCGCCCGCCGGCGGCAACTTCGACGAGCCCGTCACGCAGGCCACGATCAAGGTCGTCGGCGCATTCCACGGTCTTTCTCGCGCACGCTCCGACGCCCGCCGCTACCCGGCGATCGACCCTCTGGACTCCTGGAGCAAATATCCGGGAGTCTGCGATCCGGCGCTGGTTGAAAAGGCGCGCGGCGTCCTGCGCCGCGGCAGCGACGTGGGGCAGATGATGAAGGTCGTCGGCGAGGAAGGCACCAGCATCGACGACTTCGTCGTTTACCTGAAGAGCGAGCTGATCGACACGGCCTACCTGCAGCAGAACTCCTTCGACGCCGTGGACGCCGCCACGTCCGACGAGCGCCAGCGCCACGTCTTCGGCGTCCTGTGCGACGTTCTTGACGCGCCGATGCAGTTCGGCTCGCGCGACGAGGCGCGCGGGTTCTTCCACCGCCTCACACAGACTATGCGCGACTGGAACGGCACGGAGTGGAACTCCGACGCCTTCCGCGCCGGCGAGGAAAAGGTGCGCGAAGCGGTTCGCTCCGCCGCTCCGAAGTCGGCCTGACGCGCGAACAGCCTCTTCCCTGGTCCGCGCCATGCCACGCCGCCGCAAGACCGACTTCGCGGACCGCGTTTCCCGCGCGGTCAGGTCGGTTCTGGCGGCGGTCGCGCTCTGCGCTCTTGCGGCGCTGGCGGCGCAGCCTGTCGCGGGATGCGCGTCGGCCGACGCCGGGGCGCGCCGCGGGCGACCGCGCCAGGGGCGCCAGGAGCTGCGGCTGAAGTCTTCGCCCGGCGGCGGCGCCCTGCGCCCGGACTCCGCTCCGGAACGCGACCTGCAGGTGCGCGTGCACCCCGACGGCTCCTGCGAATACATGGCCGACGTTTACACCGATATTCGCCGCCTTGGGCGACGGCTCGAAAGGGAATCCGTTTCAGGCCGCGGCCGCAACCGGAAAATGCGACCCATCGTGCTCGCGGCGCGCGGCAACGTTCCGATGAAGCGCCTTGTCGAACTGCGCGAAGCGCTAAACGACATGGGACTGCCGTCGGTGACCATCCGCTCCTCCACGATTTCCACCGCAACGGTGGAGGACAGGCGATGAGCATTCCCCTCCCGCCATGCCTTGATCGCCCGGCGGACGCGGCCCGCGAGCCCGAGCTGGACGGCGCCGCCTGGAACGAACGGCACCTGCAGTGCATCTGGGCCGATTCGACATTGCGGCCGAAGGCGCTCTTCACTACCGGGGGAAGGATCGTGCGCGTCGTGGATCCAGGCCGCTGGAACGGAGGTCCCGGACCCGACTTCAACGACGCAGTATTCGAACTCGACGGCGAAGCGCGCCGGGGATCCATCGAAATCCACGTTCGACCAGGCGACTGGTTTGACCACGGTCACGACTGCGATCCGGAATACCGCGATGTCGCGCTTCACGTTTCATGGTTTCCGCCTTCTTCCGTGGAGGCGGCGCCGGAGATCCCGCTTGTCGTCCTGCGCGACGCCATGCTCGAGCGTCCCGGATTCTCCTTCGACCAAATCGATCCGTCGGCATACCCGGAACGCGCCGCCGCCGAACCGGCGCGCCCGTGCCGAAACGCCCTCGCCGGACTGTCCGCGGCCGAAACCGCCGCCTGGCTCGAACGCGCCGGACAAAGCCGCGTCCGGAGATTCGCACGCGCTCTGGAAGCCCGCGCGACTGCGGCGGAATCGCGCGAGCAGGCGTTCTACGAAGCTTTCATGGGGGCGCTCGGCTTTCGGCGAAACGCCGCGCCAATGCGCGCTCTGGCAAGGCGCGTTCCGGCCGCGAGCCTCGCAAGTCTGCCGGACAACCGCGCTCGCTACGCGACGCTCCTCGCCGCCGCCGGACTAATTCCTGGAACCGCTTCCCCCGCCACTCCGGCGGCATGGATCAAGGAGGTATGGGACGCCGCGTTCGCCTCCGGTGCGTCATACAACCCGGACGCTCTCTCGTCGTGGTCGCTCTCCGGGCTGCGCCCGGCCAACCATCCGCGCGTCCGACTGGCGGCGGCCGCCGCTCTTTTCGCCAACGGCGGCTCCGACCTTCTGGCCGGACTGGAGGGTCTCCCGCGCGCTGACGCCCGCGCATGGGTCCGTTCCGCAACGCGAATCCTGCGCGAGGGGGCGGCGCCCGGACGGGAGCTGGCTCCTCCGGCGGCGCGTCGTGCCGGCGCACCGCTCGGCACGTCGAGGATCATGGCGGCGCTGGCCAACGTCGTCGTGCCGTGGATCGCCCGTTTCGACGAGGACGCCTGGCGCCTCGCTGACGCCCTGCCAGGCGAAGACGTCGGCGCGCCCGGTCGCGAAATGGCGCTTCGCCTTCTAGGCCCCGACCACAACCCGTCGGCAATCTACGCATCCCGCTCGATACGGATCCAGGGGCTGCTTGAGCTGTGGAACGGATACTGCTCCGCATCACCGCAGGCGTGTCGCTCGTGCCCGCTGGCCTCCATGTCCGGCGCTTCAGCCAGCGCCCCCCGGCGCTCCGCGCCAACCATCAACCAATCGGATCGAAAATGACAGAACTCTTCCGTCTCGGCGGGCCCGTGCTGTGGCTCCTCTGCGCCCTCGCCGTGGCCGCCGCCGCAGTGTTTTTCGAACGCGCCCTTTCGCTTCACCGCGCCCGCGTTGACGCCACGGACTTCCTTCAGGGCATTTTCAACGCCATGCGGCGCGGCAACCGCGACGAGGCGGCTGAACTGTGCGACGAAACACCAGGTCCTGTGGCCCGGATCGCCCTCGTGGCGGTCCGGCGCAGCGACTCGCCGCGCGAACGACTGCTCGCCGACCTAGAATCGGCGGGCCACGACGAGTCCGCGCGGATGCGCCGCCGCATTTCCGCCCTTTCCCTCGTTGCGCGCGTGGCTCCGCTACTTGGCCTGCTCGGAACTGCCGTTGGCATTCTCAAGGGGCTTCTGGCCTATCGGGCCGCTCTTCCCTTCGCCGATTTCACCGGGGTCGCCGACTCGCTGCTGTGCGGAGCCGTCACGACCGCCGTCGGTCTGGCGGTGGCGATTCCGGCCCACGTCGCCCATTCGGTGCTCTCCGACAAAGTGGACCGACTCGAACTCGACATGCGCGAGGCCGCGTCGGAATGCGTGTTCTTCTTCGACTCCCTGCGCAAGGAGGATCGTCGTGGCTGACTTCGGAGCGTCGGACAGACACGCCGCATGGGCCATGCTCGTGCCGTGGGTTGACATGGCGCTTCTGTCGGCGGCGACCGTGTTCTTCGCCTTCGCGACGGCCAAATCGCCAGGGCAGCGGGCCGATCTGCCGCGTGAGCCTTTCGCGGATGGAGTGCGAACCCAATACTCGTTCGTCGTGCGCTCGCTCCAGCAGCGGAGCGGCGCTTCGGGCGGAAGCGGCGGAGCCTCGGCCGCTGTGTTCTTCCGCGACGGGCGCTATCCGCTTGGCTCGCGCGCGGAGGAGGAGGCGTTCCTGCGCGCCGCCGCGGAGGCAATATCTTCGGAACCGCCAGAAGGCCGCGTCGCGCTCGCCTACGCCGACGGCGGCCTGCAGCACCGCGACGCCATGCGCTTTTGCACGCTGCTGCGTCAGGCCGGTTTCACAAGCGTGTGCTTCGCCGCGAGTCCGGACGACGGCGCGGACGGGGCGGAGGGCGCGCGTTGAGCGCAAAACGGCGCAGAATACCACGCAGGCGACTGCACTGGCTGCGGATCGACATCGTCCTCGTGGCGCTGTCATTTGCCGTGTCGCCCCTCCTCCTCGCCCCGGCTCTGCCGCGACTCCGCGCCGTCGCGCCAAAGGGGCCAACACCGTCGTTTTCCATCGCGATCCTGCCTCCGGGATCTGTCCCGGCGATTCCGCCTGAACCGTTCGCACCCTCGCTGGCTGGTCTTCCCGGGCCGGAAAGCGCCGAAGCGGCGGCGCGCGACGGACTGCCGACACCAACGGACGTCCCTCCTCCATCGGCATCGACCCCGCCGTCATATCCGGTGACTCGCACCCCTGTCCCCGCCGAGCCGAATTCCCCGCGCGACGCGCTTTCGACCATGATTCCGCCAGGCGGAATCCCTCCGCCTTCGGCCGGCGCGTTCGCAACGATCGAGCCATTGCCTACGATTCCCCAGACAGGCGCGGCGAACGGATCGGGCGAGGTTTTCCTGTTCAGATCGGCAGGCCAGACTGTTCCGACGGTCGTCGTCGATTCGCCGGACCTGCCGCCCAGCGCTGTTTCTGCAATCGAACGCGCACTTCTTTCGACGAGGCGGGAACCGGTCGCCACGGACTCCGTTGAGCGAATCTCGCTTCCCCTGCCCCGCCCCGCCGCGAATCCATGAAAACAACTTGCAGATCAATTATGTCCGCTTCCAGACACCAAGTTTTGGCAATTGCCGTCATCATGTCCGTCGCGACCGGCCTTTGCAGCGCGTCGGTCACTGGAGGAGCCACGCCGACGTCGGCTGACTCTCCGCTGGAGCTGCGCGTCGATTCCGAGGGATTCCTGACATTCCCCGGCGGCGGAATTGGAGTGTGCGCCTTTTTTCCAGGCTGGGCGACGGCGGCGGTGCGGCCGGACCTGGCAGCCGCCGAGGACGACGCCGCGAACATCATCGGCGCCGATGCCGGAAAGCCATTCATAGTCGAGCGAAAGGGCGGCGGCGCGGCGTTCAAGGGCCGCGTTTCCTGGTCTGCGCGGGACGACGGGACCATCCTCGGCGTCGTGCGCGCCGTGGCGCAGGATGCAGTTACCATGCAGTGCCTCGCGCTCGACGTGAGCTGCCCCTCCCCGCCCGCCTCCGGACTCGGCCTCGGCCGCGCGAAGGACTACGACATCCCCTGCGGCGGCGGCCGCTCGCTGCGCCTTTCATTTTCCGCCGAGCGTGGATGGTATGCCCAGGACTCCCGCCAATGGGGCGGCGCGTGGACTGTCCGCTTTGGGGACAATCGTCGGCTTCAGTCCTTTGCCGACGGAGAGGTCGCCGAGTGGCGCTTCGTGATTTCCGACACATCAGGCGCGCCGCTGCGGCTTTCCGTCGGCAAGCCCGTCGAAATCCTCCCCGGCGAGAACTGGGCGCAGCTCGACTGGCACAAGGACGCGGAGCCTGGCTCGGCCCTCGACTTTTCCGGAATGGGGCTTCAGGACGCCCCCGCCGGCAAATACGGATGGCTTCGCGCCGTCGGCGGCAGCTTCGAGTTCGAGGGGCTGCCCGGCGTCCCGCAGCGCTTCTACGGAGCCAACCTGTGCTTCACCGCCAACTACCCCGACCACGCTCTGGCCGACAGGCTTGTCGAGCGCTTCGTCCGCTGCGGCTACAACTCCATCCGCATCCACCATCACGACGGGGCGTGGAAGGGAGATGACATCGACAAGCTCGACTATCTTCTCGCCAAATGCTACGAGGTCGGCATCTACGTGACGACCGACCTCTACGTCTCGCGCCCCGTTCCGTGGCGCGACATCGGAGAGGACCGCGACGGCAACGTCCCATTCCAGCTCTACAAGACCCTGATCGCCTGCCACGACGGCGCGTTCGCAGACTGGTGCCGCTGGGCCACGGCGTTTCTTGAACACGTGAACCCATACACCGGCCGCGCCGCCAAGGACGAACCCGGCATGCCGCTTGTTTCGCTGATCAACGAAGGCGCGCTCAAGATGGGCTTCGCGGACAAGCGGGACGATCCGCGCGTTGTCGCCGCATGGCGGAAATTCAGCGAAGAAACGGCGCCCGACACGCGCATCCCGTCTCCCGGCGAACCGCGCTTCGACGAATTCTCCGACTGGATGTCCCGCCGCGCCTGGGAGCGCTGCTCGGCCTTCGTCCGCGCGCTCGGATGCCGCGCCCTCCTCACGAACGACAACAACGGCGGACGCCACGGCAAGGGCTGCACTCCGCTCTACGACTACTACGACTGCCACTTCTACGTTGACCATCCGCAGTTCATCCGCCAATCATGGAAACTGCCCTCCCGAAACCTCAACCTGAACCCAGTGCGCACCGGAAGCCCGGCGATGCTGCACCACCTCGACGCCAACGCCTCCCCAATGCCGTGCGTCAGTTCCGAATGGAACTTCAGCGGCCCGGGACGCTACCGCGGCGTCGGTGGCATTCTCGCCGGGGCTCTCGCCTCCTCGCACGGCTTCGACGGCCTTTGGCGCTTCGCCTATTCGCACAGCAACGGAAACATGGTTGACGGCAAGGGCAACATGGGCTACTTCGACGCAGTGACCGATCCTCTCGTCTCCGCCAGCGACCGCGCCGCCGTCTGCCTCTTCCTGCGCGGCGACGCGGCGGACGGGGACGCTCTCGCGCTCGATCCCGAGCGCGGATCGATGTCCATCGCGACGGAGCGCACCTGCGGCGGATTCGCGGAATCCGGACGCATCGACGCCGGGGCGCTTTCCTTCGAAATAGTCGAAAGTCGGCACCCGGCTGTCGGTTGTCTGCCCTCGAATGTCGAAAAACCGACAACCGACATTCGACAACCGACATCCGGAGACCTTCGACCTTCTGGGCAGTCAACTTTTCAACCTTTCAACCTTTCAACGGACGGTGGCGGCAACCACGTTGCCGCCACCGTCTGGGCATCCTCGCTCGACGGCGCCCCGCTGGCCGAATCCTCCCGCATCCTGCTCGTCCACCTCGCCGACATTCAGGGCATGCACGCGCGGTATGCCGACGAGACGCGGCAGGTCCTTCTCCAATGGGGCGTCGGCACCCTGGTGGAGACTTCCACCGCCGAGGTTAGCCTCGCCGTTGCCGGCGATGCCCATGATTTCGCCGTATTCGCGCTAGACGCCGCCGGCCGCCGCGTGGCGGAAGTGCCTTTCGAAGTGGAATCCCCAACCCCGCCAGAATCGTTCTGCCCGCCACCAAGCAGCGATCCGTCCTGCCGAGATGACCCGCCCCCCAGCAAGGCCCCGCCCCCCAGCAAGGATCCGTCCTGCCGCGAGGGGGAGCGCGAAGCGCCCCACTCGCGGATCCCGCCCCACTCGCGGACCCCGCCCCTCTCGCGGATCAACTTCCAAGTGTCCACCCGTGCCCCCGACGGCACGGGCCGCCTCTTCTACGAAATCGTCCGCCTGCCCCGCCCGTAGCGCCGCACCTTCTCCGCGTCCTCGCAGCGAACACGCAGCGCCAGCGGCGTGATCGTGCCGGGATTGTCTGCGACGGGTCTTTCCCGTATGATCCGCCCTGCCACGCCATCAAAAGCCGCTTCGCAACATGAACCATTCAAAAAACGACTGGACAGCGCATGCGTTTCGCGTCGCCGCCTGCGTCGCGATGTTAGCCGCCGCGGCGGCCTCAAGCAGCGGACGCATCTTCGGCCGTCCGCTCCAAGCCGAGACCGGCCCCGCCACCAGGCCGGCCGCCGCAGCCCAAACCGAAGTCGGCGCGACGCGGCGCGGCGCAGATGGTTCGATCATCGCCGACTCGTCGGCGATTCCAGTCGCGGTTTTCGGATTTGGCGGCCCCGTGCCGGTGGAAGTCGTCGTGACCGACGGCCGCGTCTCGAGAACGTCCCCGAAACTGCCAAACGACGAAAGCCCGACATTCTTCGGGATGCTTGAGGAAGCCGGATTCTGGCGCGCGTGGGATGGACTTTCGACGGAAGCGGCCGCCACCGCGCGCGTGGACGCGGTGGCCGGCGCAACTTTCTCCTCGCTTGCCGCAATAGCCAACGTGCGCGCGGCGATATCGGCGATTTCCGCCGAAGGGCGCGACGCGGCCGCGGCGCCGCCTCCAGCCGAAAACGCCACGCCACAGATTTCAGCGAGCTCCGCCGCCGCGCTGGCCGTTCTGGTGCTCGCGGCAGTCGCGCCCTTCTTCGTGCGCGGTCGCCGCTGGCGTGTTGCGCAGATGGCGCTGGACGTGGCGGTGCTCGGCCTGTGGAGCGGGACTTTTCTCTCGTCGGCGCGACTGCTGGGATGGGCCTCCAACGGAATTCCACGCGATCTCGCCGGACTCTCGATCGCGCTTCTGATGCTGGCCATGGCGTTTTTGTATCCGATCTTCGGCCGCGCCGGACATTACTGCGCGCACGTATGCCCGTTCGGCGCGGCGCAGGAACTGGCCGCCATGCTTCCGTTTCGAAAACTGAAACTTGGACCGGCGACCGTGCGGCGCCTGACCGCGTTCCGCCGCGTTCTCTGGGCGGCCCTGATGCTTTCGTCATGGTGCGGACTCTGGACTGGATGGACCGAACTTGAGCCTTTCGCCGCCTTCGCTTGGCGGGCGGCGCCGCCGCTGGCGATCGCTCTCGCGCTTGCGTCGCTGGTCTCGTCAGCCTTCGTGCCTCGCGCATGGTGCCGCTTCGCCTGCCCGACCGGGACTCTTTTCAAAATCGCAGGCGCCGGCACCGCCTCCGAGGATCGCATCGAAAAACCGCTTCCACCTGAAAAATGAATGTTTCCGACGTAACGGACGGTCCGCGCCTGGCGCTGGACACGGAGTTCGTCTGGACGCGCACATACCACGCGCGCCTCGGACTTGTTCAAATTGCGCCTTCCGGGGCGTTCGACCGCTCCAGGCTGCCCATGGAGCCGCCATCCCTGATTCCTTTCGTCCCGGCCTCGGAAGAGGAGCGCAGCGCGCTGCTGCTCGACCCTCTGGCCGCCGACCCCGCGCCGATCCGCGACGCGCTTGAAGACGACAGTTGCGTAAAGCTGCTCCACGACGCGACGCAGGACATCCAGCACCTCTGCCGCTGGACCGGATGCCGCGCTCCGCGTTCCGTTTTCGACACGCGCGTCGCGGCCGGCTTTTGCGGACTTCCGGCGACTCTTTCCCTGGCGGCGCTTGTCGAGGAAACCCTCGGCATACATCTGGCCAAGACCGAAACCCGCACCGACTGGCTTCGCAGACCGCTTTCCCCGCAGCAGCTCACCTACGCCGCGCAGGACGTGATATGGCTCGCCCCGGCGGCGCGGCGGCTTGTTGCGCTTGCCTCCGAGCGTGGCACCATCGAGTGGATGATGGAGGAAATGGAGAGATTTGACGACCCGGCCCTTTACGCGACACCGCCCTTCTCGGATGCCTGGAAACGGATCAAGGCGCCTTCAGCCATCCGTCGCGACGACGCCGCCGGGCGCAGGCTGCGCGCGCTCGCCGCATGGCGCGAGGAGACGGCCGAAGCGCGCGACCTGCCGCGCCGCTGGGTTGCGGAGGACGACGTCCTCGTTTCAGCCGCGCTTCGGCCGCCACGCTCGCCTCAGGCCCTCCCTCCGCGCGCGATCTCGCCGTCGTTCGTTCCCGGTTTTTTCCACGCCCTGCGAGCCGCCGAGGGCGCATCTGGATCCGACGCCGGCGACGGCACCGAAGACAGCGGCCACACTCTCAAAAACGCCCCGGACGAGGATCCGCGCGTCATTCGCGACAAGGCGACAGAACTTCTGGAAAGACTGGCCCGACGCGCCGACGAGGTCGGAGTGGCGCCAACGCTGATCGCCACCCGCGCCGACGCGACGGCCTGGGTTTCAGCCCCCGGCGCCCCAGACCATCCGTTCATGCGCGGCTGGCGGCGAACGGTGCTGACCCCAGTGCTTGGACTCTAGTCCTCCCGCCGGGAAATCTAGCAAGTCAGACCCATTTTTTCTTTCATGGGTGTTGATTCAAATTGGGCAATGGCGTAAAGTTGGCGGCCGATTAACAACCAACCAATCACAAACGCCATGGCAGCAACAGATCGCTACGCATCAGCGAGAAACCTCTTCCGCAATCTTGGTGTCGATACCGACGCCGCGCTTGAAACGCTCGACAAGTTCCCAATATCCATGCACTGCTGGCAGGGGGACGACGTAATCGGCTTCGACCGCGAAGGCTCCCTTTCGGGAGGCATCCAGACCACCGGCAACTACCCCGGCCGCGCCCGGACGCCGCAGGAACTCATGTCCGACATCGAGAAGGCGCTTTCCCTGATCCCGGGCCACCATCGCATAAACCTGCACGCCTCATACGCGATTTTCGGCAAGGACGAGGCGGTTGACCGCGACGCGCTCGAACCGCGCCACTTCAGGAAGTGGGTCGCCTTCGCCAAGAAAAACGGACTCGTCGGCATCGACTTCAACCCGACATACTTCTCCCACCCGCTCGCCGCGACCGGGCGCACGCTCTCCAGCGGCGACGAAGCCGTCCGCTCGTTCTGGGTCCGGCACACCGTCGCCTGCATTCGAATCGCCGAATACTTCGCGCGCGAACTTGGCACGCCTTCCGCCCTCAACATCTGGATTCCGGACGGCCTCAAGGACATCCCGGCCGACCGCACCACGCCGCGCGCGATCTACAAGAAGTCCCTTGACGAAATCTTCGCCACGCCATACGACCGCTCGCTCGTCGAAATCACGCTTGAGAGCAAGCTCTTCGGGATCGGCATGGAAAGCTACACGGTTGGCTCGCACGAGTTCTACATGCAGTATGCAGCCAAGAACAACCTGCTCTGCCTTCTGGACAGCGGGCACTTCCACCTCAGCGAAAACGTCGCCGACAAGATTTCCTCCCTGCTGCTGTTCGCGCCGAAGATCGCGTTCCACGTGTCGCGCCCCGTCAGGTGGGACAGCGACCACGTGATTCGGCAGGACGACATGCTGGCCGACATCGCCCGCGAAATCGTGCTTGCCGGCCCGGAGCGCACAATCCTCGCGCTGGACTACTTCGACGCGTCGATCAACCGCATCGCCGCGTGGGTCCTCGGAATGCGCAACATGCAGAAGGCGCTTCTCGCCGCCCTGCTGCTCCCGAACGAGAAGCTCGCCCGCCTTCAGGCCGAAGGGGACTTCACGCAGGTTCTGGTGCTTCAGGAAGAGGCCAAGAACTACCCGGTCGGAGACGTCTGGGCCGAGTATTGCCGCCGCAAGGGGCTCCAGCCGCGCGAGGAGTGGCTCGCCGCCGTCCGCGAATACGAGAAAAAGGTTCTGCTCAAGCGCAAATAGACGATTCTCCCGTTCGGATTCGCGAGCGGCACCATCGTGTCGCTCGCGAACTGCGGATCGTCGAAACGACGGGGCGCCGGACTCAGCGCGGAGCGCGGATGGCCGGCGCCTCGTCTGATATTGCCATCAGAAGCCCGATCGACAGGAGCGTGGCGACAAGCGACGAACCGCCGTGGGAAACCAGCGGCAGTGGGATTCCCGTCAGCGGCAGCGCCTTAGTCACGCCGGCGAGGTTCAGAAGGGTCTGAAACCCCAGACACGCCACGAGTCCGGTCGCGACGCACGAGGCGTAGGCGCTTCGGGCCCGCGACGCAAGGCGCACTCCGGAAACCACCAGCACCGCGTAGAGCAGCGCCACAGCGCAGCATCCCGCCAGACCGAGCTCCTCGCCAATCATCGCGTATGCGAAGTCCGACTCGACGATCGGGACGGAGCGCGGCGAGCCGGCTCCCAGACCGGTTCCCCAGATGCCGCCGGTGTAGAGCGCGACGAGGCTCTGCAGAATCTGCCATCCGGCGTCCGTCGCGCACGAAAATGGGTCCTGCCACGCCACGAGTCTCACTCGCCCGCGGCGCGTGAGGGGCATCGCCGCCGCCGCAAGCGAGAGCAGCGCCGCGAGGCCGCCGGTGAGATACAGCGACCGGTGAGTGACTGCGGCCAGCATCGCGAGCAGGGTCGCGTTCATCAGGGCGAACATTCCGAGATCCCCCTGAAGCACCAGCAGCAGCATTGGCGGAAGCCAGAACACCGCCACCGTGGCAAGAATGTTCGGCGGAGGCAGGGGAACGCCGAGAAGACCGCGCCGCAGATCAAGTCGGTGTCCGGAAAGAAGCGCCGAGACGAACAGCACCAGAAGTGGCTTCGCGATCTCGACCGGGTTCATGCCCCCGGGCAGGTATTTCGCGCCGCGATACGAGCGTCCGAGAACCACGACGGCGAGAATCACCGCCACCGACGCGGCGAACGTCCAGGGCCAGATGCCCTCCAGCTTTTCGATCCTGCGCCGTCGCAGCGCGAAATAGGCCGCGATCATCAGCAGGACGCCGACTGGCAGAGCCCAGCCGGAAGGCGCGTCAAATCCGGCGGCGCGAAACGAGCCGATGCGGTATTGCACCGCCATTCCCACGCCCAAAAGCGCCATCGCGGCCGAAGGAACCGCCGGCGAGCCGCCATAGCGCCCTATCGCCATGGCCGCCCACAGCAGAAGGACGGTGGCGGCGAAAAGGGCGGCCGGGGCCAACTCCGGCCAGCCAAGGGATGGAGTCTGCGCAAGCCGCGTCGCGAGCACCGAGAGGTGCAGCGG
Source organism: Verrucomicrobia bacterium UBA6982 (assembly GCA_002448475.1). Taxonomy (GTDB): domain Bacteria; phylum Verrucomicrobiota; class Kiritimatiellia; order RFP12; family UBA3636; genus UBA3636. The sequence goes on along the minus strand of DJYI01000100.1, from coordinate 45,303 downwards.
CGCGAACACAAGAAGCGGAAGCACCACGACCGGCAGGAACATGACGCCTCACCGGCTCGTCATGGCGCCTTTGCGGCACCGGATTCGAGTTCCCTGACTCGGGCTTCAAGCGCGGCGATCTTCTCCTTGAGGTTCTCCACGGCGCGCGGCACATGGAAAACTCGCAGGGCCTCGCGTTTTGGAACCGCGGGAGATCCGAGATACTGCCCTGGCTGCGTCAGGTCCCCTGCGACTCCGGCGTGCGCGAGAATTTCCACGCGGTCGCCGATCGTGAGGTGCCCGGCCAGGCCGGCCTGCCCCCAGATCATCACGCCGGCGCCGAGGTGGGTCGAACCGGCGATGCCGACCTGCGAGACGATCCCGCAATACGGCCCCGTCCGAACGTTGTGCCCGATCTGGACAAGGTTGTCGATTTTCGTGTGCGGCCCGATCGACGTGGCGCCGAAGCGCGCGCGGTCGATGGTGGTGTTGGCGCCGATCTCGACGTCGTCGCCGATTTCCACGATTCCAAGCTGCGGGATTTTTTCAACGGCGATCGATCCGTCCGGTCCGACCTTGGTGTTGTAGCCGAACCCGTCGGCGCCGATCACCGTGCCGTTGTGAATCGTCACGCGGTCGCCAAGACGGCAGTATTCGCGAATCGAGACCATCGGATAGAGGTGGCAGTCGCGGCCGAGCTTCGCGCCGTCGGCGACAACCACGTGCGCCTCAATCACGCACCCGTCGCCGATTTCGGCGTCCGGCCCTATCACGCAAAGCGGCCCGACGTGGACGCCCTTTCCGAGACGGGCGGTCGGATCTACAACGGCGGTGGGATGAACCCCCGGCTCGCGCGACGGCTGCGGTCTTGTGAAAAGCGGAACGACCTTGGCGAACGCCAGATCGGGGGAGGAGACGCGCAGCAGCGCCCCGCCGGCCGCCGGCGGCGGCAGCTCGCAGTCGGAGGAGACAAGCACCGCCGTCGCCCTTGTCGCCGAGAGCTGCTTTGCGTATTTGGGGTTGGAAAGGAAGGAAACGTCGCCCGGCAGGGCGTCGTGCAGAGAGGAGACGCCCGTGATCTCGGGATCCGCTCCGGAATCGGCGGCGGGCGCGGCGGCCCCCACTAGGGCGGCAAGTTCAGAAAGGCGCACGGCTAGCGGTCTCCGGCGTCGGAGGGACCTCCCTCCTCGTCCTCGTCCGAGCCGAACAGGAACGTGTCGGCGCGGGCGCGCGCCTCCTCGGCGGCGGCGCGGTCGCCCCCGACGGCGGCGATGAGCGCGTCCGTGAGATCCTGCGCCGAGCTCCACATCACCAGCGGAATGGGGGCCGTGGCGCGTTCGGCGGAGGAGTCCAGGACGAGAGTCGCCCCGCGCTCCTTCGCAAGCGCGTCGAGCTTGAGCCGAATGTCGGCCATGACGTTCTCGAAGAGTTCGATCTCGCGCTTGCGCAGCGATGCGCGGCGGCGGGAAACGAGGGAGCGCAGCTCGTGCTCCAGCGACCGGATGTCCCCCGCCCTGTCCTGCGCCTCCGCGTCGGCGGTCTTGCGAGCCTTTTCGCTGAGAGCCTCGTCGCGTGAGCGGGCCACCGCCTCGCGATACTGGCGCGCCAGCGCGTCGCCGCGCTTCAGCACCTCGTCGCGTTCGGCGCGGTATTTCTTCTGCAGGGCCTGCAACTCCGCGCGGTTCACCGCGGTTGAGGGATGGGCGAGTATCGCCAGCTCCATATCGACAGTCGCCACGGCGGCGGCACCGTCGGCGCCGGCGGCGCAAAGAGAGAGCGACAAAGCCGCGAAAACGGCTGGCAGGAAGGAAAGGCGTGAGTGCGCGTGAAGTTGCATTTGTTGTGTCCTTGTGGCGTAAACGCGCGCAATACTACCCCAACGGCCGCGCGTTGGCAACGAGCGCGCGACGTGCGCGACTTTCGTCCCCCCCCTTTCGCGGTTCGCGGCGTTGTGGTAGGATCGGCCCCGGTTCGCAAATGCGCGGACAGAACGCAAAAAACAGACAATTCTCCGTCCATGGAATCCCTCGCAGACCTCGATCTTACCGAGCTCCAGCTCGAAATCCGCAACACATGCCGCGAAATCGGCGAAAAGAAGATTCTTCCCGTCCGCGAAAAATACGACGAAGAGGGCATCTTCCCGACCGACATCGCCCGCGAATTCGCCGAAGCAGGCCTTTTCGGTCTGTTCATTCCCGAGGAATTCGGCGGCATGGGCGGCGGCACGATGGACATGGTGGTCGCCGTCGAGGAGCTCTCCAAATACTGCGCCGGAATCGCGCTGTCGCTCTTTGGCACCGCCCTTGGGACCCTTCCGATTCTGCTTTGCGGCAACGAGGAGCAGAAGAAAAAGTATCTTCCGCGCATCGCCGAGGGGACGATCGCGGCGTTCGCGCTCACGGAGGCGAATGCCGGCTCCGATGCGGCCGGAGTCCGCACGACTGCCGTCGAGGACGGCGACTGCTACGTCCTGAACGGAACCAAGCAGTGGATCACCAATGGCGGCGAAGCGGACATCTACACCGTCTGCGCAATGACCGACCCCGGCCGCGGAGCGCGCGGAGCGTCGTTCTTCATCGTGGAGAAGGGGACGCCGGGCTTTTCGTTCGGCAAGAAGGAGAACAAAATGGGAATCCGCGCCTCGGCGACGCGCGAACTCGTGTTTCAGGACTGCCGGGTCCCGAAGGAAAATCTCATCTGGGGGCGCGGCCGCGGCTTCTTCGTGGCGATGAAGACGCTCGACCAGAGCCGTCCCTCCGTTGCAGCCCAGGCTCTCGGCATCGCGGAGGGCGCGCTCGCCTGCGCCGTCAAGTATTCCCGCGAGCGCAGGCAGTTCGGCCAGCCCCTTTGCGCCAATCAGGGGTATCTGTTCATGCTGTCCGACATGGCCATGAAGGTCGAAGCCGCCAAGGCGCTAGTTTACCGCTGCGCACGGGCGATGGACGCTGGGCTGAAGGACATATCCAAGATTTCCGCCATGGCCAAGTGCTTCGCGTCGGACATGGCGATGTCCGTGACAACGGACGCCGTTCAGGCCCTTGGCGGATACGGCTACATGAAGGAGTATCCCGTCGAGAAGATGATGCGTGACGCCAAGATCACGCAGATCTACGAGGGCACAAACCAGATTCAGCGCGACGTCATCGGCAAGGCCCTTGTCAAGGAGGCCGCTTCCGGCCTGATCTGAAAATGAAATCGCTTGCGACCTCCGCCGCGTTTTCGGCGGCAATACTCTCGTGCCTCATGGCCGGAGCCTCGGATTCGGAAGAGGCGCCGGGCGCATCCGCAGCTGCGAATGCGGACTCCGCCGCCACCGCCCCTGCCGCCACCGCCCCTGCCCCGGCCGATCCCGCCGTCCCCGCCGCGCCGGAGCCCTTCACGCAGGACATCGACGCCGCGCTCGGGTTCGCCGCCGCCAGCGGCCTTCCGGTTCTTCTCGACTTCTCCGGGAGCGACTGGTGCTACTGGTGCAAACTCATGGATTCGCGGGTGTTCTCAAGGAGCGAATGGAAGACGTGGGCCCCGTCCAATGTCGTTACCGCCCTTGTCGATTTTCCTCGCGACGAGTCCCTGGTGCCGGAAAAGTGGCGCTCTCGCAACGAAGCCCTTGCCCGCAAGTATGGAATACGCGGGTTCCCAACGTTCGTGGTGCTTGGCGCCGACGGTTCGGAAATCGGCCGTCTCAGCGCGTCGGCAACCGCGACTCCGGAGTCGTTCGCCGCGGAGTTTGCGGCCATTGTCGCGAACCAGACTGGCGAAACGTCCTCGGCGAATCTCACGGAGGAGGAGGCGGAGGAGCTTTCCACGCTGTCGTCCAGAATCGAGGCGCTCGAAAAGAAGCTCGACGACATTGCCAAGACAACTTCCGCCAAGACGGATGAATGGCGCGAAAAGATCATCGCCGCAAAGGATTCGTCTGCCGAGTCGCTCGCCGCCATGCGCCGCGCTGCGACGCGCGAGATAGCGGCCGTAATGTCCTCCGCCCAGTCCGAAATGGCCGAAGCCCGCAGACAGATGGACGAAGCCGCCGCCAGAGTCAAGGCTCTCAGGGACAAGGCCGCCGGGCGCTAGAGCGGCGGCTCAAGACATAGCGCCTTTCCGTTACCCATGGACTCCGTTCGCAGCGTCATACGCGATTTGCGCGAAGTGCTGGAATGCGAAATTCTGGCAGGTCGGCGCAAGGCGTCATTTGATGATCCTTTCGTGGCGCAGTTCGCCGGAGTCCCCGAAAAGCGCGCGAGTTCCTCCGCGGCGCCCGCCGCCCCGCCACCCCCCGCCCCAATGCCAGCCGCTCAAATGCCCGCCGCACCGCAGGCTCCTGTGGAGAAAGCCGCATCCGCGGCTCCCATGCTGCCGTTGGCCGCTACGCAACCATCTGTCCCGGCCCCTCCGGCCTTCACGGCGCTCGAAGCAGTCGCGGACGCAGTTCGCCACTGCGCGAAATGCCCGCTCTCCCAGACCCGGACCCATTGCGTTCCCGGCGAGGGCAACGGCAACGCCCCAGATGTGATGTTCGTCGGGGAGGCGCCGGGACACGACGAGGACCTGGCCGGCCGTCCCTTCGTCGGACGCGCCGGGCAGCTTCTCGACAAGATGATCGCGGCAATGGGCTTCCGCCGCGAGGAGGTGTTCATCGCCAATATCCTCAAGTGCCGCCCGCCGAACAACCGAACCCCGACAGTCGAGGAGATGGCGGTCTGCATTCCGTTCCTCCGCAGCCAGATATCGCTCGTTCGCCCGAAGGTGATCGTGGCCCTCGGCGCCACTGCGTATCGGGGACTCAAGAACGACGAAAAGGCCAGCATATCGCGCGCCCGCGGCATTTGGGACGACTTTGACGGCATTCCCCTCATGCCGACATTCCACCCCGCGTATCTTTTGCGAACCCCAGGCGCGAAGCGCATCGTCTGGAACGACCTCAAAATGGTCCTCGCACGCCTTGGCCGCGCTCCGGCGGCCCGATGATTTACCCGTCTGAACTCAGGATTCAGAACATAAAGCCAGAACAACCAAATGAAAATTCGCCCGCCTTCCGTCCCGCTCGCCACAGTCGATCCCTATTTTTCGCTTTGGTCCCCGGGAGACAAACTTTGCGACGTTGACACCACGCACTGGACGGGCCGCGCAAACATCCTGCGCGGCGTGGCCGTAATTGACGGCAAACCGCACCGTTTCATCGGCCGGGGCCCCGAGCCGGCGCTGGAGCAGACTTCTCTCGAAGTCTCGGCGCTCATCACGCGAGCGACGTTCGAAGGTGCAGGCGTGCGGCTGCACGTCGCGTTCTGGACCCCGCTGCTGCCTGACGACCTTGAGCTTCTTTCGCGCCCCGTCTCGTTCGTTCAAACGCGCGTCGAGCCGCTTAAGCGCGGGACAAAGGCCCCAGCCGTGCGCATCCGGCTCTCGGCTTCCGAGCAGTTCTGCCTCGACAAGGAAGGCGACGCCCCGGTCGAAACGGCGCGACTCAAGCTCCCGCGCGGGCTTTGCGGAATTTCAGTCGCCTCCTCCAGGCAGCGCGTTCTTGAGCGCAGCGGCGACAATTTGAGAATCGAATGGGGCCGCTTCGCGCTCGTCGCCGCGGCCGCCGGCGCAAAGGTCCGCGTCTTCGCTGAAAAGAACGTGGACTTCTTCATGCGCAACATCGACGAGCAGGAGCGCTCCGCGTATCGCCCAGGATTCGGCCGCACGGTGTTCGACGCCACCGCCGACCTTCAGTTCGTCTCAGTCGAGGCCCCCGCCGCCCCGGACGCGCTTTTCATGCTCGCCTACGATGATTCGGCCTCGTCGATCAACTATTTTGGCAAGCGCCTTCCGTCGCTTTGGAACAAGGATGGGAAAACGCTCGAAACGGCGCTCGCCGAGGCCGCGGCCGGCGCGGTCGCGGACTTCGCCCGCTGCCAGGCTTTTGACGACCGCGTCCGCGCCGACGCCGAGAAGGCCGGCGGCCCGGAATACGCGGACATGCTCGCTCTCGCCTACAGGCAGACGGTGGCGGCCCACAAACTCGTGGTGGACGAGGAGGACGGCCTTCTCTGGATCAGCAAGGAGAATTTCTCCAACGGCTCGGCCGCCACGGTCGATGTGTCCTACCCTTCCATTCCCCTTTTCCTTCTCTACAATCCGGAGCTCGTGCGCGCGATGATGCGCCCGATCTACCGTTTCGCCGCCTCCGGCAAGTGGCCTTACGATTTCGCTCCGCACGACGCGGGCACATATCCCCTCGTCACGGGGCAGACATACGGTCTCGTTCGCGAAACTGGCGAGTTGCGGCTCTCCAAGCAGATGCCGGTCGAAGAGTGCGGCAACATGCTCGTGATGGAGGCGGCCGCTGCGCTGGCCTCCCGCGACGCCTCGTTCGCCGCTTCGCATCTCGACGTTCTCAGCGGCTGGGTGAAGTATCTCGAACGCAACGGCGAGGATCCAGGCGAGCAGTTGTGCACGGATGACTTCGCCGGCCACCTTGCGCACAACTGCAATCTTGCGCTGAAGGCCATTATGGGCGTCGCGTCCTTCGGCATCCTCCTCGGGATGCTTGGCCGGAAGAAGGAAGGCGCGGCCCGTATTCGCGAGGCCAAGTCCATGGCTCGCAGCTGGCTGCGCCGCGCAAAGAACCCGGACGGATCCTTCCGGCTTGCCTTTGACAAGCCAGGCTCCTTCAGCCTCAAATACAACGCTGTCTGGGACCGCGTGTTCCGGCTCGGAATTTTCCCGGAAGGCGTCTTCGACGCCGAACTTCGCCGCTATCGGGCGGAGGCGCGTCCTTACGGCGTTCCGCTCGACTCCCGCAAGACTTACACGAAGAGCGACTGGACAGTTTGGGCCGGCTGCCTCGAAAAGGACCGCGCCGCGTTCCGTCGCCTCGTATCAGGCCTTGTGGCGTATTACTCCACGACCCCGGACCGCACTCCGATGACCGACTGGTATTGGACCGACACCGCGCATCAGGTCGGATTCCAGGCCCGTTCAGTTCAGGGAGGACTGTGGATGAAAGTCCTCTGCGACAAGGGCCTTCCGTTCAAGGCCTGAAGCCGCGCCGCGCGCCGATGCTCGGCTCTAGACCACAAGCCCCGCGACTGCGGAGCCGATCATCGGCGCGTCTTCGACGAAAAGCGTCTCGAAACTGACGCCGCGGGAGCCGAGAATGTCGCGAAGCCCCTCCTCCACGCGACTGCGGAACATGGCGGAGCGCGTTTTGTAGTATGTCGAGCCGTCGATCGTGATACACACTGGGTGGAGCGGATCCGTCCCGGCGCCACTGCGCAGAACCGCGGCGGAAATGTTCGCGGCGGTAAACGCGGCGGCGCGCAAAAAGAGCGGCTCTCCAAGCTGAACGAGCGCCCTGCGGTCCGCGTCTGTCATCGGAACGGAGGCAAGCGCTCCGCCGAGCGTGAACGGATTTGCGACAGCGTTGTCGAAGTCAATAGTGGCGAGATCTCCCATTTTCGAAATGGCGGCGGCCGCCGGCGGGGAGAAAAAGCCTTCCGCCGCCGCCGCGATGAGCGTTTCGCGCCCGACGGCGCCAAGATACGCGCCGGAGATCATCTTCTCGAACAGCCCTTCGTCACCGCCCTTAAGCCTCGCGCACGCGGCGCGATCGAAATCGGAGCGCGGGGCGCCGGCAAATCCGCCGCTTTCGATGTTCACGATCATCGAAGATGACGGATCAAGGCCCGGCACCTTTGCGATGCGTCCGTTTTTCTCGATGTAGGCGGTGTTGGTGCCGGTGCCGAGGATGAAGCCGACGTATGAAGAGTAGCGGCGGGAAATCCCTGCGGTCTTGCCGGCTAGGAGAGTGGCGGTGGTGTCGTTGAGGACGCGCATGGAGAGGCGACGCCCGGTCTTGGCGAACAAGGCGTCTGAAATCCGAGAACCCACGCGCTCGCCAACGACCTCGGGGGCGTCGATCTGCTTGCTCCATCGCAGAAGCTTGCCGTCGAGGTCGGGATATATCTCCGTCGGATACGAAAAGCAGAAGCCCACTGTTTCGGCGCGACGGCACACCGGCTCCAGGAATCCGGCGAAGGCGTCGAAGAACTCCGCGGCCCCGAGCGGCCCGTCCGTGCCGGGCATCCGGTATTTGCGGAAGTCCTCCACGCGCGCCTTTCCGGCCTTGTCGAACCAGACGACCGCGACGCGCAAATTGGTGCCGCCTGCATCGAGAACGACAACAGGAGTTTCTACGGGGACCTCGCGCGAAACGTCGAGATAGGCCGGGAGCATGGCGAGGGAGGACGGGCGGCCTGCCAGCCCGTCGTCCATCTGCCTGTCGAACTCGGCCATTATGGACTGAACGTCCGGAGTGGCGGAAAAACCGTGGCGATCGAAAAATGCTTTGGTTGTCATGGCGTTGAAAGCGCGTGGTTGCTGTGCCGGCGGACGCTGCAAAACGGAACCGCGCCGCCGTGCCCCGATACTACAGCAAAGCGCCTCCAAAGTGAATACAGGCTGGAAAAACGCAAGTGCGGCCTGGAAAAACGCGTGAACGCGCGACGGGTCTTGCAACCGGGCGCGCGTTCGGCTAGGATTCCGCGCGCCATGAACTTCATTCCCTTTCTCGCTTCAGCAAGCCACTACGTTGTGGCATCCTTCGTCGGGTATCTCGTCCTGATGCTCGCCATCGGCGCCGTGTTCTCCGGCAAAATGAAGAATCTCGGCGACTACTACCTTGGTGGCCGCCGCATGAACAAGTGGGTCGTCGCGCTTTCGGCGCAGGCCTCGGACATGTCCGGATGGCTCCTCATGGGGCTGCCGGGGGCCATCTATCTTTCGGGCTTCAGCGAGGCGTGGATCGGCATCGGCCTCGGCATCGGCACGTATCTGAACTGGAAGATCGTCGCGCATCGCCTGCGCAAGTATTCGCAGGTCTGCGGCGACTCCATCACGATCCCCGACTTCATCTGCAACCGCTTCCGCGACAAGACCGGGGCCTCGCGCATCGTCGCGGCCGCGATCATTCTCGCCTTCTTCCTCTTCTACACCGCGTCCGGCTTCGTGGCCGCGGCCAAACTCTTCGGCACAATGTTCGGCATGGAATACCACACCGCTCTCTGGATCGGCGCGGCGGTGGTCGTTTCCTACACTCTGCTTGGCGGCTACATGGCCGTGTGCTGGACAGACTTCATTCAGGGCTCGCTCATGTTCCTCGCGATCGTGATCGTTCCCGCCTGCGTAGTCGCCGCCGCCGGGGGATTTTCCGCCACTGTCGATCAGCTCAACGCCGTGAACCCGTATCTTCAAAACCTCTTCACGAGCGCCTCGACCGGCAAGGCCATGGGCGTCATCGGTCTCGTCTCGTGCCTGGCGTGGGGGCTCGGCTACTTCGGAATGCCCCACATTCTCGTGCGCTTCATGTCGATCGACAATCCGGCCGAGGTCAAGGGTTCGCGCCGCATCGCGATGGCATGGGTGTTCATCTCTCTCGGCGCGGCGGTGGTGATCGGCCTCGTCGGGCACCTCTTCCTCCAGCAGCACCCTGACGTGACGCTCGACGACCCCGAGAAGCTCTTCATGGTGATGATCAACACCATCTTCGCCTCGGGGCCGCTCTCGAAGCTTTTCGCCGGCATCCTGCTCTCGGCTATCATGGCGGCGATCATGAGCACGGCCGATTCGCAGCTGCTCGTCTCGGCCTCCGCCTTCACGAACGACATCTACAAGCGAATCTTTCGCAAGAACGCCTCGAATCGCGAACTCGTCCTCGTAAGCCGACTTTCCGTGGCGGCCGTTGCGGTCGTGGCAGCTCTGATGGCGTCCAACACCAACAGCGAGTTCTTCAAGGTCGTGATGAAGATGGTGTCGTTCGCGTGGGGCGGCTTCGGCGCGGCGTTCGGTCCGCTGATCCTGCTCGCCCTGTTCTGGCGCCGCGTCAACCTCGCCGGCGCTGTTTCAGGCATGGTTGTCGGCGCGCTGACATGCTTCCTCTGGAAGTTCTGGCTCGCCCCGGCCTACGCGGAATGCTGCCCCGTCCTCGGCGTCTATGAGCTGGCACCGGGCTTCCTGCTGTCGTTCGTCACGATCATCGCCGTGTCGCTGCTCACCAAGGCTCCGCCGAAGGAGATCACGGACGAGTTTGACGCCGTTGACGCTTCGGCTGACTAGAAGATCGGCGTCTGAAAAAAATCGGAGCCACGCCGTGAAGTCCCGTCTCGTCGGCGCCGCGACAGCAGCCGCCTTCTGCGCCATTTTCGCCCAGCAGCGCGTCGCGGCCGCCGGCGATGATGTCGCCGCGGGCGAACCCGCCTCGGCTCCGGCCGCCGTGCGCTGGCGCGCGGGCGGGGATCTGCGCCTAAGGCTTGAGGCGTTCGACGACATTCCCGTCAAGACGGAGAATCCAGCTCTCTCGCGAGGCGGATACAACAACTATTTCCGGATTCGCCCACGGGCCTCGCTCGGCGCCGACTTCGGCGAAGCCGCCGCGTTCGACCTGCGCGTGGCCGACGAGTTTCGCGTCAAAAACCACGGGCAGAAGTCCTACGAATGGCCGGACGAGGCGATAGTTGACCAGCTCAAATTCTCGCTTCGCGGTCTTGGCGACGGACTGGCCGATGTCACGCTTGGCCGTCAGGACGTCGTTCTCGGGTCGGGGCGGCTCTTCGCCGAGGGAACGGCAAAGGACGGCTCGCGCACTTCGTTCTTCGACGGCGTTCTGGCCCGGATGCGCCCATCGGAAAAACGAACCCTTGACCTTTTCGCGTTCTACGGGAGCTGCGAGAACGATCTCGCGCTCGGGCACGAACACCGCGACCTCACCGGACTTGGCCCGGGCTGGAACTCCATGGACGAGGCCACCGCCGGGTTCTTCTGGGAGGATCGGACATTCGACGACTTCGGCTGGGGCATCTACTACGTCTTTCTCCACGACACGGCATGGCGCACCCGCGCCGGCGACCGCGTTCCGGGCGAAAGCATCCACACGTTCGGCGCCCGCCTCATGCCCCGGTTTTCCGACGCATTTTCCTCGGAGGTCGAATCCGCATGTCAGCAGGGCAGCTCGGACGACGGCGCGCCCGGCCGCTCGGCCGGATTCGCCACCGGGGGCCTCAAGTGGACGATCTGCCCCGAGGCGTCCGTCTCCGCCAACGCCCTGTGGCTTTCCGGCGACGACCCCGACACGCGCCGCCGCGAGGACTTCAACATCCTTTTCGGGCGCTATCCGTGGATAAGCGAACTGCTGCTCTACGGATTCGACTCAGACGGCGTCGGAACATGGCACAACCTGGTCCGCTACTGGCTCCAGGCCGATGTGGCGCTGGGGCGCGGCGGCGCGCACAGGCTGACTGCCACGGTTGGTCCCCTCCTGGCCCCGGAGCGAGACGGGGCCGGCGGCGGCGACGAGCGCGGGTGGCTGGAGACCATCCTCTACACCTTCCCCGTTCTCGACGGCAGGTTCGGGAATCTGACCGGCCACCTCTTCCTTGAAGTGATGGAACCTGGCAGCTACTACGTCTCGGACGACACCGCGTATTTTTTCCGCGCCCAGTTGAACTGGGCCTTCTGACACGATGCCGGACTCCGCGCCCCCGAAACGCCTCTCCGTGCCCGCCGCCCTTCCGCGGCTGTTCTGGGAGTGGTTCAAAATATCGCTTTTCGTGGTCGGCGGCGGATATGCGATCATAATCGCCGCGGACGATGTATTCGGACGTCGCCTCAAGTGGCTGCGCGAGGGGGAGCTCATGGACCGCCTCCCGGTTTTCCAGATGATTCCGGGGCTCATCGCCGGCAACAGCGCGATCTACACGGGACTGCGCGTGGCGGGTTTCGCAGGGGCGGCCATTTCCCTGGTCGCCGTGGCGCTTCCGTCGTTTGCCATCATTCTCGCCATCGCGCGCGGATATTCGTCGCTTCCCATGGACTCGCCGCTTCTGCAGGGCGCGTTCCTCGGATTGCGCGGAGTCCTGACCGGAATCGTGCTCGGCACAATGCTGGCCTCGTGGCGACGCGTCCTGCGCGGAGCCTACGCCTGGTGCGCGTTTGCGGCGGGGTGCGTGGCGCTTGAGGTCTTCGGGGCTGATCCGGGCGCGGTGCTTCTTTGCGGAATGGGTTTCGGCACTGTCTCCGAATGCGCATCACACCTGCTCCGGCGGCGTCGCGCCGCCAAGGCGGCGACGGCGGCGGACGCCACGCCCGGCGAATCATTCGCCTCCAGTGACGACTCCGACGTTTCGCGGGGCATCCCAGAGGTTGTCACGGCTACGGACATGCGGCGGCTTCCGATCGCAGCGGCCGCCGCGCTCGCGGCCGCCGCGCTTAAACCGGCGATTTTTCTCACATTCGCGAAATTCGGCTTGCTCTGCTTCGGCGGCGGCAACGTCCTCGTGCCGCTGTATCTTCAGACGTTCGTCGGACCAGACGCGCCAATGCTGCAGCTTCCGGCGCACGACTTCGGCAACCTGCTTGCGGTCACTCAGGCGACTCCGGGGCCCGTCAGCGTGAACGCCGCGACTTTCTTCGGATACAGGCTCAGCGGCGCTCTCGGGTCGTTCGTCGCCACAGCCGGGTTGCTAGCGCCATCGTTCTTCCTGCTCGTCTCCGCCCTGCGGTCGCTAGTGAAATGGCGGACAAACCCCGCCGTCAAGGGGCTGCTCTGGGGCGTGGCTCCGGCGACGATGTGCCTTATGGCAAGCGCGGTTGTGACTTTTGCCAGAATGTCTGCGTTCGCCGGAGGCCGGCTGCGGCCTGTCGCCGCGCTTCTGGTTGCCGCAAGCACATGGGCCGTCGCGGGGCGCAAAGCCGGAATCATGCGCCTCGTAGTCGTCGGCGGCGCGGTCGGTCTTCTCTGCGCGGCCCTGGGCCTCCCCGGCTGAGAACGTTGGGATTTGTCGCGGCGCGGGCGCGGCGATTTCGTCGCCCCGCCTCTTTTTTTTCCCGAACGCGGGGGTTTTCGTGTATCATCCGCCCGCAAGGACTTCCCGGCGGCGGCCGCAGCGATCGCGGTCGCGCGGGGGAAACACATCGAAAACAACAACATGAAAAAAGCGGACATCGGTCTTGTGGGACTCGCCGTAATGGGCGAAAATCTCGTGATGAACATGGAGTCGAAGGGCTTCACCGTGGCGGTTTACAACCGCACGGTTGAAAAAGTTGACGCCTTCGTGAACGGTCGCGGCGCCGGAAAGAACTTCATACCCGCGCACTCGCTGGAAGAGCTCGCCGCCAGTCTGGAGCGTCCGCGCAAGGTCTTCCTGATGGTGAAGGCGGGCGCGGCCGTTGACGACATGATCGAAAAACTGTTCGGCGTCCTTGAGCCGGGCGACGTGATCATCGACGGCGGAAACTCGCATTTTCCGGACACCATTCGCCGCACGAAGCTGGTCGAGGAAAAGGGGCTTCTCTACGTCGGGACCGGCGTCTCCGGCGGAGAGGAGGGCGCCCTTAAGGGGCCGAGCATGATGCCCGGCGGCTCCCCCGCTGCCTGGCCCGTCGTCAAGCCGATCTTCCAGGCAATCTGCGCAAAGGTCGAAGACGGCTCGCCGTGCTGCGACTGGGTTGGCGAAAACGGCGCCGGGCACTTTGTGAAGATGGTCCACAACGGCATCGAATACGGCGACATGCAGCTCATCTGCGAAAGCTACCAGCTCATGCGCGACCTGCTGGGAATGTCCGACGACGAAATGCACGAGGTTTTCGCGGCGTGGAACAAAACGGAACTAGACTCGTATCTGATCGAAATCACGCGCGACATCCTCGCCCACAAGGATGCGGATGGCTCGCCTCTCGTTGAGAAGATACTCGACACGGCCGGGCAGAAGGGCACAGGCAAGTGGACCGGAATAGCTGCGCTCGACGAAGGCGTGCCGCTGACGCTCATCGGCGAGGCAGTGTTCTCGCGGTGCCTCTCGGCCATGAAGGACGAGCGCCTGACAGCCGCCAGGGAGTTCTCGCGGACGGTCACCCCGTTTGAAGGAGACAGGGCGGCGTTCATCGAGGCGATCCGCCAGGCACTGTTCGCCAGCAAGATCGTCTCATACGCCCAGGGATACACGCTCATGCGCTCCGCGGCCAAAACCTACGGCTGGAACCTCAACTACGGCGGAATCGCTCTGATGTGGCGCGGCGGATGCATCATCCGCAGCGTGTTCCTCGGCAAGATCAAGGAAGCCTACGACAGGAACCCCGAGCTCGCGAACCTGCTCCTCGACCCATACTTCAAGAAGACCGTCGAGTCGCTCGTTCCGTCGTGGCGCAAGGTCGTCGCGCAGGCAGCGCTCGCGGGCGTCCCGGCGCCGGCCATGTCCTCGGCACTTTCCTATTTCGACGGCTACACCTGCGCACGCCTTCCCGCGAACCTGCTGCAGGCCCAGCGCGACTACTTCGGCGCCCACACCTACGAACGCCTTGACTCCCCGCGCGGCCAGTTCTTCCACACCGACTGGACGGGGCTTGGCGGCAAGACATCAGCCTCGACCTACAACGCCTAGAAAGCCTCGGCCTACAACGCCTAGAAAAGGGAAGGCCGCCTCCGGAACGTCGTTTCGGAGGCGGCCTTCGACATGATGGTCGGACTGGCGTCAGGCCATCTGCCCCATCTGCATCGCGATCTCGGCCGTGGTGTCGGTCTGAGACGCAAGGAGGTCCACGATCTGGCCAACCAGGCTCTGGATCTGCTGGAGGATTTTCTCCAGCTCCTCTTCGGCCTCCTCCATACGCTGCTGGATGACCGCGAGGAACTTCTGCGTTTCGGTGACGTCCGCCTGGGACATTCCGGCCTTGTAGCCCTGATAGGCGCCTATGCCGCCCGAGACCGTGCTGCCAAGACCGACTATGCCGGTGCCAAGCTGCAGCGCCGGGGCAACTGCCTGCGCGGCGTGCTGCAGGATCTTCCCGAGCGCGCTCGTGAGCTCCGTGACTTTGCCTGCGGTGCCCGCCGCGCCGGCGCCAATGGACGCCGCGACGATGATGAGCGTTATCGCGACCTGCGCGACGATATCCGCCGCCATCTTCGACATTCCAAGGCTCTGCAATGCGTCCGACAATCCTTTGACAATGTCCTCCATGACGCCAGTCTCGTTGAGGATCTGGGCCGTGAGCGCGATGCCGGCGCCGATCACGGCGCCGACGGCGACGCCGCCGGTGGCCACGCAGGCGACGATGGCGCCGAGAATGGCAAGCCCGGTCATGAGCCAGCCGAACAACTTGTTTCGGGTGCGCGCCTTGGCCGCCTCGTCCATGTCTTTGATCGACTTCTCGATCTTGGTCTTGCGGTCCTTGTGCCCCAGTTCCAGCTCGCTCTTCATCGACTCGATGCGCGCCTTGGCCGCTTCGGCCTGCTCCTTCGAGTTCTCGAGCTGCAGAAAGGCGATGAGTTTCTCAAGGTCGGCCTCCTTCGCCTTCTCGTCATCGGGGTTGTCGAGAACCGGAGCACCAGTCGCGCCGACTGGAGTGCCCGTCTCCGACTTCTGTGTCGCCGGGGCGGTCACGTTGACGCTGCGGTTGCCGAGGATGGCGGCGACCTCCTTGATGGTCTCGGTTGCCTTCTCGGAAAGCCCAAGGCCCTTCGAAAGGTTGTTCGTGATGTCGATCGCCGGGTTTTGGCGACCGAGATTGGTATTTGTGATTGGGTCTGGCATGGGTTGACTCCTGTTCTTGTTCGCTGCTGTCCGGTCTGAACTGCTTGGTGGTTCGTGTTCAACGCCGCGTGGCGGCGTCAAACCTACTACACGCGCCGACGCCAAAGGTTACTTCGCGGGCGCGGGTTCCGGATCCGGCTTGTCGATTTCCGCAAAGGCCTCCTCGCCGATGAGTTCGCGAAGCTTCGCGGCCTTGGCGCGGTATTCGCGGCCGATCGGAGTGGTGTCCGGCGGACAGTATTTGTCAAGAGCGACAAGCGCCGAAGCCGCGTTTTGCTTGTCGCCAAGCGCAAGGAAGCACTCCGCGGCATGGAACTGTGGCTTCGGGTCCTTCATGTTAAGGAACGAGGCGTAGCCGTAGGAGGCTATCGCGCCCTGCCAGTCCTTGCGGACCTGCTGGATCGCACCCACTCCCATCCAGTATTTGGGTTCGAGATGGTCGAAAAGGACGAGGAATCGGAATATCTTTTCCGCGTCGTCGTAGCGTCCTGTGCGATACATGTTGAAGCCGACGGAGTAAACGGCTTCCATTTCCGCGGACGTGATGCCCTTGAGTTCGCGCATCGTGGCGAAGCCCGTGGCAAACTGCTGCGCGGCTTCCATGATCCTGTTTTCGTTGATTTCGTTTTCCATTTTCGGATTGATGTGGTTGGGGTTGTTGAGTTGCTGGGTGGTCGTTTGTCGCGTGTTGCTCGTCGCTCGCCGCACGTCGCTTGTCGTCACACAAGAATCATGCGGTTTTCCTCGATGGTCCTCAGGATGTCGGCGTCCATGCGATCAAGCGCGGCTCGGATGGCGCGCACGGGATCGTTGGCTTTCTGCTTCGCCTCCGCCTTCTCGCGGTCGGATTCGGTTTCGCGATCGCCGACTACGTTGGTGTGGCTGGCGGACTCCGTGCGAAGACCGGCGGCGATGGCGGCCAGGGCCTTGTCTCCGACTGCGGACGTGCAATCCGCGATCTTCTTTTCGGTCGATGCGATTTGCGACTTTAGGTTGGCGATGTTCGCCTTGGCGGCTTCAACGTTCGTCTTTGCGGCGTCGATGTCCGCGCGGTTCTTGTCAAGAGACGCCTTCGCGGCAGTCGCGGCGGCCTCGGACTTGGCAAGTGCGGTTTCGGCGGCGCGCAGTTCGGCGTCGTCGGCCGAGCGGGTGCGCTTGAGCTCCTCGACCTGCGCCCGATGGGCCTCCCCCTCCTTGACAGCGCGTTCGACGGCGGCCGCAAGCTCCTCGGTCTTGGCCTGCAGCGCGGCCAACGCCGCTTCGGACGCCAGAAGCGAGGAATCCCCGGATTTGAGTTTCTCGTTCAACTCGTCCAGCAACGCGCCGAGTCCTTCCAGTTGTGCAAGGGCGGACTTCTGGTTGTCGGAAATCTGTATGTTGAGGGCGGAGAGAACGGTGAGCACGATCGCTATTCGCCGCTTGGCGGCCGCCAAGCGGGCGTCGTCGCTCTCGCCCTTGACCTTTTCGACGAGTTTGTCGAGCTGGGAACCCGACACTGACACGCTGACTCCGGGACCGCCGAGGACCGGGGCGGCGCCCGTGGTGGGCGCGGTCTGTGGCTGCTCCTGCTGAACTGCCGCCCTGGCGGCTGCGGCCGAGGCCGCGAACTGGATATTGCCTTCAATTGGCATGGCTGACTCCTGTATCTTTTTGAGGTTAGTGAAACCGCTTCGCCGGTATTTCTGGCACCGGGGATTTCGGTGTTCGTGAATTCGGTCTTGCTACACGTCAGATGGAAAAAGGTTTCATCATCATCCCGAATTTGCGCTGGCGATTTTCGAGATCGCCCTGTGAATCGCCGGCGGTGAACGTCGGCGCGGCGGGGATTCCGACCTTCGGAGGCGCGTCCGGATCGTCGTCAGGCTCAGCGCCGTCGTCCTCCAGCGGTGGAAGCCCACGGCGGCGCAGCTCCTCGTTGACGGCTAGCTTCTGCTCCTTCGAGAAGCGAAGGGCGAGAACTTGTTCGCGCGTCAGGCCCTGCGCCTCAAGGAGGCGGTCGGTCTCTCGCATCCGAAGTTCGGCCTGGGCAACCATGTTTTCGGACTCCGCAATCGTCTTGCGGATTCTTGCGAGATATTCGTCAAAATCTTGGTCGGACGGGTTCATGGCCGTCATTATGTCGCATTGCCGCCCCGTAGTCAATTCAATTTGAATCAAATGGCGGATCGGATGGCAGCGCGGGGATTCTCCGAAGGTCTCGGCGTTGCTGCCGCGCCGTTTTTTGCATTCTTTCCGGCGGCTTGCTAGAATCGACGGCCTACAATGCAAATGGCAGATTTCCCAAATACGCCACGCCTCGACCTCGGCGGCAAATGGCGACTTGACGGTTTCGACGAGCGCGGCAGGCCTCTTTCTTGTCCGGCCATGGTCCCCGGAGACGTCCATTCCGCCCTCCTCGCCGCCAATGCGATTCCGGATCCGTTTTTCGGCGACAACGAAAAACGGGTTCAGTGGGTCGCGAAGGGCGACTGGACTTTTTCGCGCGCCTTCGACGTTGAAGCCGGCTTTTCCGAACATTCATCGCTCGTGCTGCGCATCGAGGACTGCGACACCTTCGCGACGGTTTTCCTCAACGGCGCAAAAGTCGGCGAAACTGACAACCGCTTCCGGCGCTGGGATTTTGACGTGCGCGGGATCGTCCGCGAGGGGCGCAACGAAATCCGCATCGCGTTCGCCAGCGCATGGAGCAGGGGCGACGAACGGGCCGCCGCAATCGGGCGCCAGTATCCGATGAGCTGCTCCGAGCTGGCATGGTTCCAGAACGGCTCCCTAGTCCGCAAGCCAGCCTGCCATCGCGGCTGGGACTGGGGGCTTGCGCAGATGACGACGGGGCCGTGCGGCGACGTGGCGCTTCTCGCCTCCGACGGCGACCGCATCGACTACGTCTTCTGCGACCAGACGTTCTCCGACGATCTGAGTCACTGTTCCTTGCGAGTCCACGCGATTCTCGAATCCGGCGAGGATGTCGTGAACACGGTCGAAATCGACGACCCGCCGCTCTGGTGGCCGGCGGGGCAGGGTCCGCAGCGGTTCCACGAATACGCGGTTCCCGTGGGGGGCAGGACTCTTCGCGGCCGCATCGGGCTGCGCAAGCTGGAACTCGACACGACCGGCGGAGCGATGCGATTTCTGGTCAACAACCGCCCGATCTTCGTCAAGGGCGCGAACTGGATTCCGTGCGACGCCTTTGATTCGCGCCAGACTCCCGCTCGCTACCGCGACCTGCTCGAAAGCGCCGCCGCCGCCAACATGAACATGATCCGGCTCTGGGGTGGCGGGCAGTTCGAAAAGGACTGCTTCTACGACATCTGCGACGAGCTCGGCCTTCTGGTCTGGCACGACCAGATGTTCTCCTGCGCCGTCTATCCGGCGGATCGCGCCTTTCTCGACGGCGTCAGCGCCGAACTTGAGCATCAGGTGCGGAGGCTCCGCGATCACGCCTGCATCGCGCTATGGTGCGGCGACAACGAGTGCGTCGGAGCCGCTAGCCGATGGTATGCGGACAAGATCACGCCGGAGGAGCGTCCCTCCTACATCGCGGAGGCCAAGGCGCGCTACGCGGTCCAGAGCGAGATCGTCCGGCGATGCGATCCCTCGCGCGCGTTCTGGCCTTCTTCCCCCTGCCCCGGCGTCGCCGATTTCGAGCAGGACGCCTGGCATGACGACTCGCGCGGCGACATGCACATCTGGGACATATGGTCCCAGACTCAGGACTTTTCGGAATATCGCCGCTACAAGCCGCGCTTTTGCAGCGAATTCGGCTACCAGAGCTTCCCATCGCCCGAAGTGGCTCAGACCTTCTGCCCCCCGGGAAAGGCCCGCTCCGGCGAGCCGGACTTTGAATGGCACCAGAAAAACATCGGCGGAAACAACCGCATCAGGACCAGTCTCGCCAGGCTCTTCCCGCCTGCCCGCGACCCGGACGCCGTTCTCTACCTCTCTCAAGTTCAGCAGGCTCTCGCAATCAGGACGGCAGTCGAGGCGTGGCGAACGCTCCGTCCGCGCTGCATGGGGACCCTCTACTGGCAGCTCAACGACCTGTGGCCGGTTTCATCGTGGAGTTCAATCGACTATGGCGGCAAGTGGAAGCACCTGCATTACCATGCCCGCCGATTTTTCGCCCCCGTGGCCATTGTGGCAAAGCCATCGCCGGACTCTCCGGACGAATTGGAGATATGGGCTCTCAACGACACGCCGCAGACGGTGGCGGCGGAGGCGCGCGTTCGCCTTGTCGGGTTTGACGGCTCGGTCGCGGGGGCGGAGACCGTCCGCGCCGTTCTCCAGCCGGGTTCTGCGACTCTCCTCCGCTCCAGACCTCTCGCCTCCTTCGGCGGGGCCGCCGAGCGCGGCGCACGTTTCGTGGCGCTGGAACTGCGCGGTCGCACCGAGGGCATGTCGTGGCTCCACGAGAGCGACTTCTTCTTCGCCTCGTTCAGGGACGCGCCGATTGCGGATGCGTCAGTGACCGCGGAGTTCGACGGCCTCCGTGTGACGCTATCGACCGACAAGCCGGCGTTTTTCGTCTGGGCCAACGCCAGGGGCGTTCCCGGGGAGTTTTCCGACAACTCCATCACGCTCCTGCCGGGAGAGCCGCGCACTCTCGTGTTTTCACCCAAGGGACATGGGACTGATGCGGAGACATTCCGCCGAGCATTCTCGCTTTCGCATCTTTCATCGTCTTTTCCTTGACTTGCGGCGGGGGGGAGCGTAGCATCCCCTCCCGCCGTCGCACCGCGCGGCGGTTGCCGGTACAGATACCGAATCCAACACGGAAAACGCAATGATCGTCACCACCAAACAGCTTTTCGCGCACGCCTACGGCAAATACGCGATCGG
Source organism: Verrucomicrobia bacterium UBA6982 (assembly GCA_002448475.1). Lineage (GTDB taxonomy): Bacteria > Verrucomicrobiota > Kiritimatiellia > RFP12 > UBA3636 > UBA3636. The sequence continues at coordinate 24,925 of DJYI01000100.1, read as the reverse complement.
CGCATACAACATCAACAACCTCGAGCAGACCATGGGCCTCTTTGAAGGCAACGTCCGCTCCAAGGCCCCCTTCATCGTCCAGCTCTCGAAGGGCGCCCGCTCCTACACGCACAAGAAGATGCTCGAAGCGATGATGACGACCGCCAACGAGATCTTCCCCGAGGCCGTCTTCGCCGTCCACCTTGACCACGGCGACGAAAAGACCTGCATGGACTGCATCGCCTCCGGCGTCTATTCCTCGGTCATGATCGACGCGTCGGCGTTCCCCTACGACGAAAACGTCGCCATCACCAAGCGCGTCGTTGACGCGGCCCATGCCAAGGGCATCGTCGTCGAGGCCGAACTCGGGCAGCTCAAGGGCGTCGAAGAGGACGTCACGGCCGCCGAGCATGTTTACACCAAGCCCGAGGAGGTCGTCGATTTCGTCTCCAAGACCGGCTGCGACTCGCTCGCATGCGCGATTGGCACATCGCACGGCGCCTTCAAGTTCTCCGGCGATCAGAAGCTTCGCTACGACATTCTCGAGGAAATCCAGAAGAAGCTCCCCGGCTTCCCGCTCGTCATGCACGGATCCTCATCGGTGCCTCCGGGGGAGGTGGCCCGCATCAACGCCGCCGGCGGCGCGATCAAGGGCGCCAAGGGCGTGGACGCCACGCAGTTCCTCGGCGCGGCCAAGCGCGGCGTCACCAAGATCAACATCGACACCGACGGCCGCCTCGTCTGGACGCGCGTCCACCGCGAGTTCTTCCGCGACAAGCCGGAGAAGTTCGACCTTCGCGATCCCGGAAAGATCTTCATGAAGGAATATGCGGACTTCATCTACGAGAAGAACTGCCTCCTCGGCTCCGCCTATCAGGTGGACGACGCGCGCGCCTTCATCGAAAAGAACAAGTAGGCCGCCGACTTGAACGGTCTTCCGCCACTTTTCGCCGCGCCGCCATCGGTTTACGCCGTTGGCGGCGCTTACTGCGTCTGCGTAGCTACTACCGCGCAGTGCACGATGGCCGTGGAGTGCGGCGGTCGCAGTTTCTTCGATCACGCCAACGGCATACTGCGCTCGGGGCGGACTGTCCACATGGCGACTCTGCCCCAGAGCGTCCTTGACCGCGCGCGCGCCTACACGGTCGTCCTGCGCGAAATACGGGAGCGCAAGCCCTATTTCACGGAAACGGGCGACGTGCGGCGTCTTGAAGTCCGCGACTTCCGCCCCTGCCGCCCCCGCGGCTCCTCGCTCCGCGTTCTCAATGTGGCAGACACGCACAGTCTCGTGGACGCCCCGGTATCCGCCGCCGCGGCGGCCTGCGCCGCAGCCGGCGGCCCCCCGGACTTGCTGGCGCTCGGCGGCGACATTCCCGAAGACTGCGGCTCGCCGGAGCGCATGGCCGTTCCGCACGTCATTGCCGGACGAATCTCCGAAGGCCGCATTCCGTGCGTTTTCGCGCGCGGGAACCATGACCTGCGCGGCGTCTCCGCGGAGCTTTACGCCGAGCTTACGCCGACTGACGGCGGACGCTCGTATTATGAATTCCGGGCCGGTCCCGTCTGGGGCCTCGTGCTGGACGGCGGCGAGGACAAGGCCGACAGCCACGCCGAATACGGACACACTGTCTGCTGCGAGGCGTTCCGGGAGGAGCAGGAGCAATGGCTGCGCTCGATAGTCCGGCGCGGCCCGCCTCCGGGAGCGCGCTGGCGCGTTGTCGTCTGCCACATTCCCCTGCCCTACCGGCTTGAGGCGCCGTTCGACATCGAGGGGCCGCGATGGAAGCGCTGGTGCGGCTTCCTGCGAAAGCTGAAAGTGCAGGCCATGCTGACCGGACATCTGCACGAATGCTGGCTGGAGCCGCCTGGCGGACCGCACGACTCCTATGGCGCTCCGTGCCCCGTCGTCTGCTCTTCGCGACTTTCCCGCGAGCGGCGCTATCACGTCGTGGGCGACGTCCGCGTTTCCACGTCCGGCTCCGTTTCGCTTCGCTGCTTCGACAGCCTTGGCCAGCTTGTCATGGAAGACTCGGCCCCGGCCCGGGCCAAGTCCGCGCCGTCCGGATCCCCGGCGCGCGGCTAGGAGCTTGGCAATGAAATTTCCGGATCCCGAAATCCGCCTGACCCGGGGCGAGGCCGAGACGCGCGAATTCGCGCGCACGCTCGCCGCCGCGTGCGGCCCGGGTGCCGTGTGGGCGCTTTCGGGCGACCTTGGCGCCGGCAAGACCCGTTTTGTGCAGGGGCTTTGCGACGGCCTGGGCGTCCGCGCCGCCGTCTACTCCCCCACTTTCGCGATCGCGAATGAATACGGCGGCGATGGCGGCTCGCCGCGGCTCGTTCACCTTGACCTTTATCGCCTCTCCGGCCCCGACGAGCTTGAAAGCATCGGCTGGGACGACTACATTGACAGCGGCGACACTCTCGCCGTTGAATGGCCCGAGCGCGCCGGGCGGTTTCTTCCCTCGCGCCGCACCGCTCGGGTGTCGATAGAACGCGTCTCCGACGGCGATCCGGAGACACGGAGAATTTCCTTCGCGCCCCCGACTCAAGACAACACTGTCGAATGAATGCCCCCTCCGGAAGTTCCCGTTCGGACTCGCGGGACGGACCGTGCTACGCTTTGCTGACCGCGCTGTGCTGCGCCGTCTATTTCACAAGCTATCTGACGCGAAAGGGCTACGACGCGTCGATTCTCGCCATCTGCGAGGAGACGGGTCTGGCGCGCACTGCGGCGGGGCTGGCCAGCACCGCCGCGGTCGCGCTCTACGGATCGGGTCAGTTCGTGACGGGATTTCTCGCCGACCGCTTCGACCCGCGGCGAATAGTCTTTCTCGCGCTCCTCGTCACCGCGTCGTGCAACTTGGCAATGCCAATGGCGGCCGGCGCGGCGTGCGTTCCTGCCATGGCCGCGCTCTGGGCCGTGAATGGCTTTTCCCAGGCGATGTTCTGGCCACCGCTCGTCAAGATCATTGCAGACCGCCTTAGTCCGGAACGATTCAAAAGCGCGGTGTTCTGGATAAGCGTGGCTTCGAACGCCTCGATCGTGGCGGTATTCCTGCTTGTCTCCGGATGCATTCGCTTCGCTGGATGGCGCACCACTTTCGACGTCGTCGCGGTCGCGGCCTTCGCGATGGCCGCAATTTGGCGCGGAGCGATGTTCCGGAGCCGCCGCGCCACTCCACCTTCAGGCGATTCATCCGCTGAATCCGAGGAAAGCTCCAAAGGCGGCGCAGCCCGGGGAAGTAACGTTCAGCGCTCCAAGACCCCGATCCTGCCGCTGCTGGGCGCTTCCGGGATGTTTTTCGCAATGGGGGCCATAACGTGTCAGGGCGTGATGCGCGACGGCATCGAAGTGTGGGCCCCGAGCATCGTCCGGGACGTTTTCGGCCTTGGCACGGCTGATTCCGTGTTTTCCGTGACGCTTCTCCCGGTGTTCGGCGTCGCGAGCATGGCCGCCGCCAGAGCGCTGCGCCGTGCGCTCGGAGGGGAGATAAAATCCGCCGCGGCGCTCTTCGGCATCGGCCTTGTCTGCGCGTCCGCGCTCTTCGTCTCCGGAGGATGGGCGCTGTGGTTCGGGCTTCCGGTTCTGGCGACGCTCTCCGCCTGCATGCACGGCGCCAACCTCATGCTGATAGGCGAATTGCCCGGAAGGTTCTCCAAATATGGCTGCGTGGGCGCGGTTTCGGGGATTCTCAACGCGTTCACATACGTCGGCGCGGCTGCGTCCATCTACGGCTTCGCCGCAATCCACGAGCGATTCTCCGGGTGGCGCCCGGTGTTTGCCCTTTGGATCGCGGTGCTTGCCGCCGCCATGTGCCTTTCGCTGCGCGCCCTTGCCAAATGGAACCGGTTCGCCGCGGCCGAGGATAAGAGGTAATCCAAACATGACGCCGATCTCGGACTGTGGGCTTCGGGCGCCGGAGGGCTTCAAATTGAAGCCCGGCGTCCTTACAGCCGCTTCCTGGTCTCTGCGCAATGTCCGCGCGCTGGATCCCGCGTCCGGCACGGATCAAGTCCGCGACGTTTTCTGCCGCGACGGCGCGTTTGACGACGCCCCTGCCCCTGGCGCGCCTGACATTGAATGCTCCGGAAAGCTCGTGGCGATGCCGCCGGCCATAGATTTGCACGTCCATTTCCGTGAACCTGGCGGCGAAAGCGCCGAAACCGTCGCCTCCGGCCTCGCCGCCGCCGCGCGCGGCGGCGTCGGAACTGTCGTGACGATGCCAAACACGACTCCGCCGGTTGACTCTCCGGAGGCGCTGCGCCACCAGGCGGCGCTCGCCGCAGCCGCCACGGAAAGGCGGGTTGTCGCCCTTCATTCCGCATGCTGCACTGTAGGGCGCGCCGGAGGCGTCGCGGCGCCCATCGAAGCGCTCGCCTCCGCCGGAGCCGTCGCGTTCACCGACGACGGAGCCTCGGTTGAGCCTGAAGCGGCGCTGGAAGAGGTCATGCGCCGTGCCGCCGCGCTCAATGTCCCGGTAATGGACCATGCCGTGGCGGCGTCGGTTGCCGCAGGCGGTGTCGTTCGCCAGTGCGCGGCCGCTCGCGCCGCAGGGCTGGCGATTTTCCCCGACGAGGCGGAACTCCAGGCCGTGCGGCGCGACATCGCCGTCGCAGCGCGCACCGGCGCGCGTCTGCACCTGCAGCATCTGTCTGCCGAGGAATCGCCTGCTCTTGTCGCGGCGGCGTCCGCGCGCGGCGTTTGCGTTTCGGCCGAAGCAACGCCGCACCATCTGCTCTTCTGCGCGGACGACATTCCTGACGAAGCCCCTGCCGTCTGGAAAATGAATCCTCCCCTGCCCTCGCGGGAAGGTCGCGCCGCTCTTCGCCGCGCGGTGCTCGACGGCACGGTCTCGTGCTTCGCGACGGACCACGCGCCTCACGCCGCCTCCGCGAAGGCGCGGGGGTTCGCAACCGCCCCCTTCGGTGTGATCGGTCTCGAAACGGCTCTTCCGGCGTCATGGCTCGCCATGGTCGAGCAGGCCGGCATGTCGCCGCTCGAATGGACGCGTCGCTGGACAACAGGACCGGCCTCAGTCATAGGGCTGCCGCCGCCAACGCTCGCCGCCGGCTCTCCGGCGGCGGTGACGCTCCTTCAGCCCTGCGAATGGATTCCCGCCGTGGACGACTTGGCGTCCAAATCGTCCAACTGCCCGTTTCTCGGACTGCGCTTCCCTGTTCGCGTCTTAGCGCTGCTGCGCCCCGTCGATTCGGTCTGACGAACAATCGCGCAACTCGCCGCCGCGCGCAAAGCGCGGCTGCGTGACGTCAACTCCGGCGCCAGCGGCAAGGAAGCGCACGGCCGCAAGAAGCGCCTCTGGCGTGGTTGAGCGCAAGATGCGGCGCAAACCTTCGTCGCCGCCCTCAAAGGCGGCGTGGAGATAGCTCCAGAGTTCCTTGAGCCGCCCAAGCAGCGGTGCCGGGCCGAAAAGCTGGCTGGAGTATTGCTCCGCGAGAGCCTCGGCGAAATGGAACGCCCGGGCGCGGTTTTCAGCTTCACGCTCCGGAGACGGCAAAAGCGACTTTCCCGAAAGACGTGTGGCGATTTCCTCCGCAAGCCATGGACGCATGCAAAGGCCACGTCCGATCATGATGCCGGAAATAGATGGAAAACGCGCCGCGATGGCAACCGCGTCGTCCGCCGAAAAAATGTCTCCATTGTAGATGACTGGCGCTCGCAGCATCGGCAAAACGCGCCCGAAGGCGTCAAGATCCACGCGTCCGCCATACATCTGATCCGCAGTGCGCGGATGCACCACGATGCACCGAAGCGGATGGCGGTTTAGCATTTCCGCCCTTTCTTCGAGCGTCCGTGGCGAATGCCGTCCGAGTCGGATCTTGACAGAAAATCCCCCCGGCATGGCCTCGCACCCTGCCTCTAGCATTCGCTCGAACGCTACTGGATCTTCCGGCAGACCGCTGCCGCGCCCCTTCCGCGCGACGAATTTCCACGGGCATCCGCAATTGAGATTCATGCGGGAAAACCCCATGTCGCGCAGTATGCGCCCGGCCTCGCGAAGCGAATCCGGGTCTCGCCCGATGACCTGGGGTTCGACCGGGAACTCGCCGCGCGCGTCGGCCGCGACATCGGCGAAAATCTTAGCCGGAACTCTTCCCGGCCCGCCAAGCGCCGCGAAAGGGGCGAGAGCGCCGTCCAGTCCGCCGAAACGCAAAGAAAGCGTCCGACGGAACGGGGCAAGGGTCACGCCGCGCAGCGGCGCGAGTAAAATCCGCATTATTCGGCCGCTCCGGCGACCTTCCCGGCGGCGTCAAGAGCCGGGGCGATCACCGCGCCGAGGCCGGGAACGCGCGCTGGCGGCGAAACGGTCGCGGACGGGCGCCCGTCTGGACCACCATTGTCGGTCGTTTCGATAAATCCGACAAGAGCGTCATTGGGAGACTCGTCCGGGATTGCAACCATGAGCGCAAGACGGACCTTGTCGGTCGCGAAAATCGCCGCCGAGCAGCCGCGCCCATCGATTGTGGGCGACGGATTATCGACGTCTTCGGCATTCGCGAATGTCGCAAGCGCGTCGGAGAGCGCCTGCCCGACCAGCAGGGACATCGCCACCGGGGAATCCGGGGTCGAGCGTCCGGAGGAGACCCCGATCGCCGCCACGCCCTTAGCTATGACCGCCCGAAGCGAAGAAGCAGTCGAGGAGCGCTCCTCCGGCGACAGCGAGAACTCGGGCGCGTCGCGCGAAACCGACTTCCAATGCTCTAAATTGGGAAGCTCGACCGTTTTTCGAAGCGCTCCGCCCTCGCCGGTGTCGAGTTCGTCGAAAATCGCGCCAAGCCCCTCGACAACGGCCGGAACGCAGTCGAGCTCGACCGGCGAAGCGCCGGAGCGCTGGACGGAGCGAAGCGCCACGAACGCGGAGTCGTCGCCCGGAGCGCGCTGCGCGCGCAAAAACGCCCGCGCCCTGTCTGGAAGCAGGAGGAACAGATCGTATGTTTTGGCTCCGTCCGGCGGAGCGTCGCGAGTTGGAGCAGCCGCGGAAAGACACGCCAGAATGTTCGACGCCACTTCGCGCGAGCACGGCTCGAAGATCGGTTCGTGGGAGGCTCCGTCCGGGACGGCGCGCAGGCCAAGCCCCAAAACGCCGGCGGCGGCGCTCTGACGCACCTTGGCGGCGCCAAGTTCCCTGTTGCGCTGCTCTGACGACTGCCGCACATGCAGCAGCACGGCGGCGGCAATCAGGATCAATCCGACGAAGCGGAACGGGAACTTTGAGAATTTGCTTTCGGAAACCGGGACGTCTGAATTGTCTGGCATGGCTTTTTCAGAAAGGAAACATGGCGGGTGACAGCCCCAACTGTAGAATGAACGCGCGCAAAAGGCAAGAAAAAAAAGCGTGCATTATCGCGCAAAGCCAGAACAGCTCGCAAAGTGTGCGTCGTTGCCACATACGGGAGGGGCGAGCCGTCCCGGCGAGCCGTTTTAGTAGGGCATGCTCTCCGAGCACGCCGTTCGTCCTGTGAGCGCGGGCAGAAAGCTTCCTGGGAGCGCGGGCATCCTGCCCGCGAACATGGTGGGAGCGGCCTCCCCCCTGGGAGCGCGGGCTTCCAGCCCGCGACGCTGGCCCGCCCTGGGAGCGCGGGCTTCCAGCCCGCGGCAAGCACAATGGTAGGGGCCGACCTCCGCGCGTCCCACCCTGGGAGCGCGGGCATCCTGCCCGCGACGCTGCGTCGCCCCTGGGAGCGCGGGCTTCCAGCCCGCGACAAGCACAATGGTAGAGGCCGACCTCCGGGCGGCCCGCCCTGGGAGCGCGGGCATCCTGCCCGCGAACATGGGTGCGGCCTCCGGCCGCGCCATGCCTGGGAGCGCGGGCTTCCAGCCCGCGGCAAAGCAACATGGTAGGGGCCGACCTCCGGGCGGCCCGTCCTGGGAGCGCGGGCATCCTGCCCGCGGCGGTCGCCAGCATAGTGACCGCACGATTTGGGATCTCTGCCGGATGTCAGGGCAGACGCATAAAATCGCGCCCCGCCATCATGGCGGGCGCGTTTTTTTATTCGCGGCCCTGCCTGTTTGAAAGTAGTGCTTGCTTTTAGTCTCGGAAAAGGCTAGGCTCCTCGAAAGAAAACAGCGGTTGCGGCAACGGCTGTTTTCTTTCAGGGAGAAAAGCAATGAAATTCTACGACAGGGAGAATGAAATCAGGGAATTGCGGGACATCCGCGAACGGTCGCGCGAGACTGCGCAGTGGACGGTCGTCACGGGCCGGCGGCGAGTAGGCAAGACCGCCCTCGTCCAAACGGCGCTCGGCGACGAGCCCTACCTCTATTTCTACGTCGCGCGCAAGGCCGAGGCCGACCTGTGCGAGACGTTCGCCGCAGAGGTCGAAACCAAGCTCGGCATCCCCGTCGGCGCGGGCGGCGTCCTGCACTTCGCTCCAATCTTCGAAACCATCCTCAAGGCAGCGGAGACGCGGCCGATCACGCTCTTCATCGACGAATTCCAGGACTTTCGCCGCGTGAATCCCGCCGTGTTCAGCGAAATGCAGGACGCCTGGGGGCGCCACGAGCGGACTGCACAGATCAACCTCGTCGTCTGCGGCAGCGTGAGTACGCTTCTTTCCCGGATATTCCGTGACTACAAGGAACCGCTCTACGGACGCCAAACGGCGATGATGACCGTCCGTCCGTTCCGGACGGACGTCCTGCGCACGATCCTGCGCGACCACGCCCCCGCCGCCACGAACGAGGACCTACTCGCGCTCTGGGCCTTTACCGGCGGCGTCGCCAAATACGTTTCGCTGCTGATGGACGCGCACGCGACCGACCGAGGGCGGATGATCCGGGAGATCGTCCGAGAAAGTTCGTTCTTCCTCGACGAAGGCCGTGCCGTCCTCGTGGACGAGTTCGGCAAGGACTACGGAACCTACTTTTCCATTCTTTCAGGCATCGCGCGCGGGCGCACGGCAAGAAACGAACTGGAGCAGTCGCTCGGCACAAAGATCGGCGGCTACCTCACGCGGCTGGAGGAGGACTACGGCGTGATCGTGCGCCGACAGCCCCTTCTTTCCAAACCGGCCGCCAAGAACCTGCGCTACGCCATCGCGGACGAATTCTTTCTCTTCTGGTTCCGGTTCGTCGAACGCTACGGACACCTAATCGAAATGCGGGCGTTCGACGAGCTTCGCCGTCTCGTGGAACGCGACTACGAGATATTCAGCGGCTTCGCACTCGAGCGCTGGTTCAGGGAGCGTTTCCTCGAAAGCGGCGGCCTGACCCGCCTCGGAGCGTGGTGGGACCGCAAAGGTGAAAACGAAATCGACCTCATTGCCGCGAACGAGATCGACCGTCAAGCGACCTTCTGCGAAGTCAAGCGCGATGCTTCGCGCATCTCTCTGGCGACCCTCCGCTCAAAGGCAAAGGCGTTTCTCGCGTCCGTTCCGGAATGGACGGACTACCGCACTTCGTTCAAGGGACTCTCTCTTGAGGACATGTAGGCAAGCCCGTTCCACGAATAGGCACGAGTGCGGCGAATGCGAATTTGTGAACATTGTGCCAATTGTCGATTTGCAGACAGTTGAAAAGTTGAAAGGTTGAAAAGTGGCGCGGCGCTGGGGGGGCTCCGGCCGCGCCATGCCTGAGAGCGCGGGCCTCCAGCCCGCGACGCTGGGGTTGCGGCCTCCGGCCGCGCCATGCGCCCTGCCTCCGCAGGCGGTTGAAAGGTTGAAAAGTTGAAAGGTTGAAAAGTGGCGCGGCGCTGGGGGGGCTCCGGCCGCGCCATGCCTGGGAGCGCGGGCCTCCAGCCCGCGACGCTGGGGTTGCGGCCTCCGGCCGCGCCATGCGCCCTGCCTCCGCAGGCGGTTGAAAGGTTGAAAAGTTGAAAGGTTGAAAAGTGGCGCTACGAGACGCTGCGCCTCCAAGGGCGTGCCGCTATGTGGCGGCGCACCTCTGACAGCGTCCCGAAGGAGACGATTTGCGCGGCTTGCCTGCGGGTTTCCTTTTCGGCTTTTCCCCGAAGAACTCGGCGGCGGAGACGAGTTTGATCCTTTCCCGGGCAAACGTGTCCCGGGCGACCATGTCCTTCGACTTCAGTTTGCATCGTGGCTTTTGTTCGGGGTGATTCAACCATTCATACAATTCTCGGCTTACGACCATCATGGTGTTGTTTTCCCTTGGTTTTGTCATTGATCGCCGCTGTTGCGACGATGACGAGATTATAACAAAACTCTGCAAAAAATGCAAGAAAAAAGTTCACGAAGTCGGGCATTTGTTTACGAAATGGTGATAGAAGGCGAGGAGCAGCTCCCAATCGTCGTCATCAAGCTTGGACCAATCGCAGACGCTCGCGTAGGCCCCAAGCGGGAGGTCATCCCAACTGCGGAGCAACTTGCTCCAGCCCCAGCCGGGTAGTTCGGCCAGGGTCTTGAACTCTTCCAGTTCCGCCACGCCGCTCGGCCCGCTTCGAATGAAGGACTGCTTCAACTTTTCGCGGACTTCGGGCGGGATTGCGGTGTTGTCGGCTTTCATGTCGTTTTCCAAAAGGACTTGGTGAACCTTCGAACGGGAACAATCGGATTGACGCGTGTATGGGAACGAACACAACGACAATCTCGACACCGATGGCGAACGTTGCTGGCGTGAACCTCGGCTTCTTGGGCTTTGGCGTATGCACCCCTTGCTCTTTGTGAGCTATGAAAAGAAGAAGTCTTCCTCTTCGGAATCTGCGGACTTCTTCGCTGGCGCAGACCTCTTCTTTTTGGGGGGCTTCTTGTTGGAAACGGTTTGTCCTTTTGTCCGTTGCTGACGATCCAACTCCTGGATGGCCGTTTGCAGGCGCGACCGATATTTCTCCATTTCGGGGCGCTCCTCGAGCAGAGACTTCCAGTCTTTCGTGGTCAGTTTCAGCCACTCGCATCGATCGGCGAACTGAGGCTGAAATTGCAGGATCCAGGCCCAGCATTCTCCGTTGAGCCAATCGAAATCACACCCATTCGCGAACTTGGGCTGTTTGCTCAAGAGCGTAGCCCAATCCCATCCTTCCAGTTTCGACCAGTCACATTGATCGGCGAGCTGAGGCTGACTTTGCAATAGATCAGACCATTCGCTGCCGGAAAACTGTTCCCATACACCGCACTTGTCGGCAAACTGCGGTTGCTTGGCAAGAAGATGGGCCCATTCGCTAGCCGTCATCCCCTTCCAAGCTGTACAACGATCCGAAAACTGGGGTTGATCCCCCAATAGATTGCACCACGTGTTGGGCGAGAAATTGCTCCACTTGTCGCACTTGTCAGCAAACTGCGGCTGGTAACAAAGAACCCAGAGCCAATCGTCTTCGTCAATGGGTTTCCATTTCTTGCATCGCTCGGCGAATTGCGGTTGTTCGCAAAGAAGTTCTGCCCAACCATGTGCAGACACTTTTCCCCACTTGTCGCATTTGTCGGCAAACTGCGGTTGGTATTTCAGAAGTTCCGCCCAGTCGTCGCTGGACATCTTGATCCAATTGCATCGATCGGAAAACTGTGGTTGAGTCCGCAAGAGTGTCGACCAATCTTCTCCATCCAGTTTTTCCCAGTCGCATTTGTCAGCGAACTGAGGGTGTTTTTCAAGAAGAACCCGCCAATTGTTCCCATTCAACTTCTTCAAATCGCATTTGCCGACTAGTCCAGGTTGTTCACGTATAAGGCTTGTCAAAGCATCGTCATCAAACTTTTTCCAATCGCATTTGTCGGCCAATTGCGGTTGTTCTTCCAAAAGACGCAGCCACTTGTAACCGTCAAATTCTTTCCATTTATCACATTTGCCCGCAAATTGGGGCTGTTTCTTCAACAAATTCAACCAATGATCAACGGTCATCCCGCTCCACTTGTCGCATTTGTCGGCAAACTGCGGCTGCTCGGTAAGAAGATAGGCCCAGTTTCCTGAAGACATTTCATCCCACTTGTCGCATTTGTCGGCGAACTGGGGCAGAACGCCAAGAATCATTCGCCAGTCCGTCCTGTCCAACTTTCCAAAATCGCACCATTTGGAAAAAAGGCGGACAAATAGGGGTACTTCTCTAGAAGATTGAACCACTGTTCCCCTTCCATATCTTCCCACTTGTCGCACATTGGCGAAAGCTGGGGCTGGAGTTCCAGCAGATTGCACCAATCCTCCCCGTCCATCTCCCCCCAGGGTTCGGTCTCCTTGAAATATCTCGGAAGAACCTGAAGCAGCTTTGACCGCGCCCAGCTGCCGGGATGGGCATTGGATAGCCGACAGACGAACTCGGGATGCCCTCGAAGGATCCGAATCCAGTCGTCCGTATCCAGATCGTCCCAATCTGATTTTTCGGCATACTCCGAGTACAACCTGACGAGGTCGGACCATGTGGTTTTCTTCGACTTGCGGCCGGTCGTTCCGACTGTTGGATGATTGGTCTTGGTCTTGGTCTGTTTCATGGGAGTGGAGTGGTTTGCGAATGGAACCTAACGGATGAACGGGCGTGAAGCGCTCACATGTTGCGGTACCTGACCACAGCATGTTCAGTCAAGTGTTTTTTGGAGGTGCGATGCCGTAGTTTGAGAAGCAGAATTCACCATATCTTTCCATTAGCCGGTAAGCGCGGGACAACGCCTGGGACGCAAACGTGTAGGCGATAAGCGCCTGTTGCTTCTTTCCACGAAAGCAAATTTCGACCGGCGCGCATCTTCCACGGAGTTTTCCACCGTCCTTGAGCGGTTTGCTTTTCGCGGCATCGCCAATAGAGAAGACATTTGCGCCAACGTGCTTGTTGTATGCTTTGAACACACGCTCAAAAAGCCCCGCGCAAAAAACCACGATGTTCCGCTTTTTCTTGAAGATTTCCTCCAATATCGTTTCGATGAAAGGAATAAGCGCCGTCAAATCCCGTTTCTTGAACTTGAAGTCGCGGGAACAATACGGAATCAATTCCAACTGGAGTTTCTGCATAAGGACATTTCTCTTCGCTGCAAGAAATGTCTTTTTGTCATTTGGAAACCCGACGGGCAGGTTGATACCGCTTCCCTTCCACACCTTGAGAAACGCCGCCTGTTTGATGTCAAAGTGGTCTTCCTCGTCTTTGTGGATTTCCCCGAAATCTGTTTTCTCCTTGATGTAGCGATTGATGAACTTTTGAACGGACGAATGATCGTAGTCCTCTGTCACACATCGGAAACACCGATCCGCTTCCTTTTCGTCTTGTCCGGGGTTGAGCATGACGAGAATTGTTTTCGATTCCTGATCACCGACAAAATGTTGTGGCAATCCTCTTGTCGAAACATCAATCAATTCGCGAAGTGATTTGGCCGCAGAAACTTCGCGATTTTCAAAAAGCTCTGCCAAATCTTGATGAATTCGATCTGTAAGCGTCATGGTTGTCATTTCATTGATTCGATTATGGATGGGCCAAGTGTTTTGCCATATCTGGATGCTCGTCAAATGTCGGACCAGTCACAGCCGTCATATGTATCCCAGTCGCATTTGCCGGAAAGATGTGGTGCATGGACAAGAATCTCCTTCCATTGTCCGCCGGAAAGACGCGCCCAGTCAAAAGATTCAGTCAATTCTGGACGAACTGAAAGAAGCCTTTGCCGGTTTCTTCGTATTCGTCGTTTTCGGTTCGGATTTCTTTTCATTGTGTTCATTAGAACTTTCCCAATTGGCTGGGGTGATACCCCGTCAACAGGCGAGGCGTTGGCGTGAAGAATACCATGCGCGATGGTGGGTTTCAAGCTGGCGTTCCGATTTTTGGCGGTCGGCCCGGTCTGCGTTTGGGTGTCGCGGACGCCGCGATGTCCAGACCGAGCGCCGCGAACATTTTCCCCGTTGACGGATTCATCCGAACGGGCAGCCATTCCCCATGTTCGCCGATGCGGATTTTCTTGGCGCGGCGCAGCAGGGACATGGTCCGCGAATACGTCCTCTTCTCCAGCAGCCGCGCCTTGTCGAACTCCCTAATCAGGCGAAACGTCAGCACGGTCGCCAGAAAGTCGCAGAACTCGCTTCCGATCACGGAGTAGTCGCTGTGGACCCGCGTTTCGTCGAACCGGCACGCGGACTTGTAGTGCCGCATGACGATTTCGATCTGCCACCGATCCTCGTACATCTTGTAGACGACCGCCGGCTCCAGATCCAGATCGCACTCCAGCACGATTGTCCCGAACGACGCGCTGGCCTCGCGGTAGGCCGCGTGGTCGTAGGTTCCGTCCTTCTTCGCCTTTGCGAGATAGGCGGCGTCCTCGGCGTGGGCCTGTGACGCGTCCCGGAACGAATAGAGCCATTTCCATCATCGCATTTCCTTTCCTCATCAATACATTTACTGCTATTTTCCGAAAAATGACGCGGCCTCAAATTTGTCGACATTCTCCCGGATCTTCATCTTCAAGAGCGAAGTTGACATTTTCTTCCATTTGCCATTCTGAAGCGTCCAGAATTTGGACTTCGCCCCGCGTCCTATTGTTTGCACGTATGGTGCATGTATTACGCGCCCTGCGTAAAGGATGTGAGAGACGAGCTTTTCGACACCGCCTTTCATATCCGGAACCAGCCTGATTCCAATGGACATTCTGTGAATGTCGAATCGCCCGTTGATGTCCAGTGTTGAATCAGGCAGTTCAGACATTTGCCATTCTTGATCATCCCAAGTAGCTCGAGCGTACATAACTGGGTCTTTGTTCTTTTCAGGAATGCGGGACTCGATGAACGCGATCCCGATTTCTGAATCATCCAGCCGGATTTCCTTTTCTTCGCAGTCACCCGCCTCAACATGAAGCAAACTTCCATTCAGCGGTATGGCTATTCCATGGGAATCGTAAACTCCTCCAAATTCCGAAACCAGTTCGCTCGGGCTCCATTTTGCGCGATGGCCCGGATCGTCGAAGTCACAACTGTAGTCGCAATGGGCGATGTCCACAGCGCGAGACGCAGTCACAAACAGTCGAAAACGACATTTTCGCGATTCTTCAACTTTTCGCCGATCCGACTGGCAGGACTTTGACCAGTCGCACACTGTCCTTGCGAGTTTGAGGCCATTTATCGCAATCGCCTTTCCGACTGACGAAAACTCGCATGCCGGAATCGCCGGTTTTCCTCCGGGCGCCCCATGGGCGACATTGTGAATGAAATCATTCCTCGAGAGCCCCCACTCCACCAATGCGGCCGTTGTCAAACTCCGCTCGGCAAACAAATCGCAAAGCGACTGAAATCCGGGTTCTTTGCTAGGCAGTTTCGCCAGTTCGGAAAAGTCAGCAGATCTTCCATTTCGCGTTGATTTCAGCACAATTCCCATCCCCTCGGCCGCTGACTGAAGTCGATCGGAAATGATGCTTTCCTCCAATGCGATTGCCTCGATGTGGAACCCCTTCGCAATTGCGTTCTTTATTTGCCCGAACGCAAGTTTGTAGGACTCGTATTTGGCCATGTTCTTCTTGCGGGATTTCGCCTTGTTTTCTTTCTCCGCCTTTTTGTCTGATGTGCCGTTGTGTTCCTTTTTCATCATGGATCTTTCGTTTTTGGTGTGTTGGTGAGTGAAAGCTTGAGATAGGGGAGTTGTGTAATCGTCAGGGATTTAAAATGAGTCAAGATTTGTTAGATTGCCTGTCAATTGATTCGGATGTGGCGTTTGTGTCGATGCGCCATCCATCGGCGGACCGGACGAGCAAATCCGTCGACAGCGAACGAATCGTCGATTCGATTTGTTTTTCGGAATTGTCGGGCAAAATGACGATACGGCTTGCATTCCGAATCCAGCGCGCCATGTCGTTGCGGGAGGGTCCTTCCGGAAAACGCGCCAGAAACTCGTCCCGCGCAGACGGAAGAACTAGTATCATCGGAAAGCGCCGCTGGAAGGAAAGGCGATACAACTGTCGCGACACCCCCGGTCCCGGAACGAGCGTTACGGCAAAAGACGCCTCGCTCTTTTCCTTCCCGTCCGGCTGCCGCCACTTTGACGATTTTCTGACTTTCACGATTGTCTTCCAGATGGCGCTTCGCTCGGACAGGGTTTCCGATGCGTTCTCATCCGGTAGGACGCCCACGACGCGTCTGAACACGTCTCGTTCCACGACATACGGAAATTCGCAATCGTCGGAGTTGTAAAGATCGGCAAGCGCGGCGAGTCCAGACCGGATGCGCCTGAGATATCCGTCGCGCGCGTTTTTAGGCAGGTGTTCCCATGAAACAAGGGATGTGGAGGTCTTGAATACCGGGTCGTCCAGATCTCCCGGTTCAACGCCACGAAGGATCCGGCAATTGGAAATCCGGAGGTGTTCAAATCGGGACAAGGCCTCGCTCTCGGCATCTGAAAGCTCCGCGACCGGCTTGCGGACTCGTTTTGGATTGTATTCAAACCGAAACCCGTTAGCGTAAAGGTTTTCCAGTAGCCCATCGGTAAACGATTCGTCGAAGAACCGGTCGCTCGTGTATTTCGACGTCTCCGGCAGGAGTTTGTTAACCAAGGCAAGACGGTCTGCGAACGATGCGAAGAACCAGTCCGTGAAACCGAAGAAGTGGACGTTCCTTAACCCCATCATATCCAGCGGAGCCATTTTGTTCACCCGCGTTGCAGGAGTCCTCCGTTCGACGAGGACCCGGACGTTCTCAAACCGAAGAACCGGCAGCAACCTGACAGCCGTCGACCAGGTCCCATCCGGGCTGGCACCCGTCAGACAAATCGTCACGCTTGACGACTCGTCGCGAACGATCTCAGACAACCGCGAGACGCCCTGTGGAGAGTCAATGGCCATTGCGCAAAACTCGACCGACACTCCGATAAGGCGGTCAAAAGGACGGGATGCGGAGAAACGTCCCAGATCGGACGCATTGTCCGAAAACAGGGTGATGCGCCCGTTGCCGCGATTTCCTCCCAAAAGCGGCACCAATTCCAGGACGAGCGCCTTGGCCATGTCCCCAATGCCTGAAATGACTAGGTGTACGCCGTTGGCCTCTGCACCACGCTTGAAGGCAAGTGGCATGTACGGCGTTTCGTACACGCCTTTTTTACGTCCCGTGTTCCATTCGATGAACTGGGAAAACGATGAGAAGAGATCTCGAACGACGGCCTGGCAGAAATTAACGACGTGCATTTCAATGCCGTCTTCCACTTTCAACGCTTCGGATGGATAGAATTGGGCTAGCGAAAGAGAATTGGAATCCGAAACGGACACAAAAAGGCGAATCGGGGGCGAACCTGACTTCCGAGGATGCTTCCTAAAGGCCCTTTGGATTGTCCGCCTAAATTCTGTGCCTAGACGGAGATTCCTGACATCGTGATCCGGCGCATCATCATCGCCCAAAATGACAATTGCCCGAGCCCTCTCCGGCCGGAGGGAGGCCAATTCGTCCGGCATGTCCGCCGCTCCGTTGCAGACAAACACTCGGCGCATCGTCTTCGCGTCGATCTCCGATTCCAACTCCGCGCGAATATTCGCGGCTAGGAGTCTGGACAGAACGACGACTTCGCGGAGATTCCAACGGTCGAGCATCGCAAGCACGGTCGCGACGCCCTGGAAATCCCAGCCGATGATGATGCCATGGTTTCGGAAGCGGTAGCGGACTTTCCCCGCCTCAATCAGCTGGCTCCTGTTACGGAACCAGTTAACGATAGATCCCGTGATGAAACTGAAAACTGCGATGCTGACGATCCAGCAGCAAATTGCGACAACCAGTGTCGCATACTTTGCTTCGGGATTTGATATGGCATCGAGGGTTTCAAGAGTTCCCACGGCGCCCATCGGGGATGACACCTGCCGAAGCCCCCAGCCGAAAAACTGAAACGAACCCTCGAACCCGCCTCCGCCAGTACGGCTCCGGCAAAGAGACGCGACGGCGGAAAACAGCAGGACCGTCAAAACCGACATGATTAGCTGCATGCCAGTTTTGGAAAACAGGTATCTGTCGAAGAATTTCTTCACACCTACAAGCGTGAAAACAGAACAACAAGAAGACCAATACCCATCAGGGGGAAACTGGCGATTGCAAAAAATAGTGTCACCTTGTCGAACTTGTTATTGGCGAGCCTATAATTCCCGAACGCTGAGAAAAAAGCGAACAGCGAACACACAAAAGACCAGAAAACAAATCTTGAACTGACATCGCTACGGAATGCAAAAAAGGATAGACAGAGCGACAGGCCAAATGAGACCCCTGCAATGATTGTAGCGCTTAAATGGTACGAGGAGGCAACCTCGTCTCTTAGAGCCGCAGCGGCTTCAGAAACAGGTCCCCCCTCCTTTGAAATGGCTGTACATATCTCTACTGCTTCGCTTCCTGTTATGTCCTTACTCTTCACCAGCGCCAGCAGAATCGCGGAGGCTGCTTCCTGGTCTAGCAGCAGCTCTGCCTCTTTCCTGATCTGTTCAACAGCCTTCCACCGCCCCTCTGGCGAATAGTGGCGAAGCATGCCTGCAATGCAAGCTTCAACCTCTTCAAAATTCATTCCAGCAAAATCAGCCGAATGCAATGTGATTTTTCTCATTTGTTTTAATTTTTTTCTTTTACAAGCGGAAGAATTCCGCATTTTTTAGGGTGACAGAAGTTTCATTGCCTTCGGCGAACTCGCCTTCGATCCGAACGCGGTCGCCGACTTTCACGTTTTCAAGCGTCCAGATGCGGGCGGTGACGGAAAATGCGTCGCCGGACACGTCGACTGAAATGCCGAGTTCATCGCTTGAAAACCAGTGCGTTTCCACGAGTGTGACACGTCCGGCGAACGACACTTTGCGCCTTGTCACGGAGATTCCGTTCTTTTCGAGGTTTGCCCATGCGCGGCAATTTCTGATGCGCTCCTGAACGTCAATGTTGGCAAACTCCGGGGCAAGTTCGAGTTTCAGCCTGTTTCTGTCGTTGAGACGTTCTGTTTCGGCTTCCGCCCGGTCACGTCTTTCACGTTCGGCAAGATATCTCTTGCGCTTTTCACGCTCAACGGCCTCTGACGTCATTCTGTCTTTATCAATCGCGCTGGCGATTGTCGGGTTAACACGACGCAGGGCGGACATCGCGCCAGCGGCGACGACGGGATCCTTGCCTCTGGCGAGCCGTTCAAGAAGCACAGCGCGGTTTATTCCCAACCTGGAAGCCGCGACGGCTCTTGCGTATGAATTGTAGCCAGCGCTTTGGGCTATGTGCGACAGCTCGGTTTCGTCCGCGATTCGTGAAACCGCCGCGCATTTCACATCGCGGTCCCGCGCGCGATCAACAATCTTGACCAGATCGGCGTCTCCGATTATCAGATCAACTGCCCAAAGTGCAAGAGAACTGTTGTGCCCCAGGAGTTCAACGGCGAGATTCTCGATTGAGTTCGGATCAACAAGAAGACTTCTTGCGGCCCTGCGGTTTTCCGGCGTGTCGGACGAGGCAAGCGTTCGCGCAATCTTCATCTGAACATCCCAACTGTCCACGTTGGACTCCGGGTCGAGCCACTGGAGAATTTTCGCAGAACAGTCCAGTTCTTCGCCGTTTTCGCCCAGAGAAACAAACAGGGGAACAATGAGATCCCGGATCTCCGGGGACTTGATGTCGTTTGCGTCAAGACGGCGGAACGAAATCATCCTCCCGATTTTGTCGGGGCTTGACAGGAACACCTTTCGAATGTCGTCAGAATCTTCCAATCGTTTGATGGCGGCCTCGCGCACATCGCGCGGACAATCAGGATCGGATGCCGCCGACACAAGGCGGACAGGGTCTGTAATCCGTCCCATGCACATGGTTTTTGAGGACAGGGTTGCAACCTTGCTCTCAACAGCCACATGCCAAAGTGATTCTTCGTCTTGCATCCGTTCCGCAAGGATTGAGAGTATCTTGTCAGACTCCACATTGGCCCCTGCCTCCACCGTCTTGAACCAACGCAACAACAGTTCTTGATCGGCTTTTGAATTGACAAACTTCGCAGGAAGCCGTTCCACTGCAAGCTTCATTCCCGTCACGTCTCCGGCCTTGCGGAAGGCTTCCGCAAGGAGATTCAGGTCTTTCTCCAGCGATTTGGCGGCTGCCAGTCGAAAGTGATATGGAATAGTGTCGTCAAGAAGGAAATTGAGTACGGAATCACGGGCGGACACTCCGTCAAACAACACGGCAACGGCTCTGGAAAATGACGTTGAAACTTTGTCCTCCCTCCTTTTTGAAAGACGAGAAAGGACGCGAATCCGGGTTTCATCGCCATCAAGCCGTCCAGCCAATTCTGGCAGAGTGTAATCTGACAGCGGCGCTTCAAGAATCGACTTTTCGCAGTAAACTGGATTGAAAAGACGGAGGGCCGCCTCATCGCGGTCTTTCTGCGGCACCGACTTGTCGGAGCAAAACGCGCATAAAGTCGCCTCGGATGTCACCTTGTCTATGGCCGTTTTCCGCAAAACTGCGGAACAAGCTCCGTCAAGAGCAATGCCGGACAATAAATTCCCGTCCGACATCGCCGTGACAACGGCTGCCCGTATTCGCTCATCTAGCCCGTCGGAAGCAAATATGGCCTTTTCCCTGATTGCGTCTGGAGCCTTTCGCGAAATTATCCGCAACGCCTCGGTTCGCAACTCGGACTCCAAATCCTTTTTGGCGACGATGGCCAGAAGTTCCTCCCCGTCGTTGACGCGTCCCAAGGCTTTGTAGCGCAATTCAGCATTCACGTCCGGATTGACGACCAGTTCGCGCAGGACAGACTGGAATCTGTCATCAATCCGGATGAAAGTCGCTTCCCTCACGTCAGGATATCTTGCGCCAGCCACCCATCCGGCAAGAATCGTCGGATCATTCTCCCTCTCGACAGCCGACATCCGGTCGGAATGGCCAGCCGAGTCGATGGACACGCAACCGGAAACGACAGCCGAAAATGCAATAATCGCGAAGATCCGCAGACTACATTTCATTCTTCGCTTCCTCGTATTGTGAGCGTATTAGGTCGGATTCTGTTATGCCGTCTTCCAAGGCTCGTTTCATGGTAGCCTCGAATTCATGCTTAAACGGCTCCGCATGCCATTTCCTCTGGGCGATCAGAGCATCAACGAGATGGTCCTCGACGCGCCTCAAGGATCTGACGAGTCTGTTGCGCTTCCGGCAAGTCTCGACAAACTTCGGATCGTCGGAGTAATCGAAAATGCCACGTTCGCGGCATGAATCCTTCAATTCTTCGATTCTGCCGTCCTGATCGGCGATTTCCGCTCGTAGAAACTGCACCGTTTGCCATATCCGCGGCGATTCCTTCAAAGCAAAGGTTCGTAATTCATCCTCCATACGGTCAGACGCGCGCTCGCGCTCCTTGATCCAGCGCTCCATCCTTTCGGATTCCCTCCTAGCGCGGGCCAGCGCTTCCCGCTCTGCCGTGCGAGCTTCGTCATATCTCCGGTCTTCCTCGTCACGTTCAGCACGACGACGGGCTTCACGCGCATCTGCCATCGCGCGAGCCCGTTCGTCAAGAAGCGTTGCCTTGCGCTGCTCGGCCCATTTTTTGATTTCAGTTTCCACCTTGAGGACTTCGTCAGTTCCTTTGCTCATCTTGAAAGCATCTGTGGAGCAGGACGAAATGCAGCCGCGCATTGTGGCGACTATCAGTATGACAACAACAAGTGTGCCAAGGCAACTTGCAAGCGCTTCCATATCTGTATTGGGAATCAATCGCCCATCAACGCGTCGAATGCATCATCTATTTCATTCTCACGGGTGCCGGCGCTGAGTTCATCGAACGAAAGTTCGTCGAACGAGCCTCCCAGTGAATCCATCGAGTCGTTGAGGGATTTCAGCGCATCGGCGATTCCGCGCTCACCTTCAATAATCTGCTTTGTTTGAAGGTTTGAGAGAGTCATTTGGATTTTCTCCCGTGTCTGAACAAGCCGTCCCTGTTCGGCTTGAATTTCCGCAAGGCGACGCTCAAGACGTGCTACAAAATTTTTCAATTTCGGTGCCTGCTCCTTGGCAGCAGCCAATTTTGAATTCGTCTGGACGATGAATTCTTTCGCCTTTTGTTGTGACAACTGGAATCCGTTGAACGGCATCGGCCATGATCCGGATGACTCCGTTTCGCGGTAGGCGGTCTTGAGACTATCGAGCTGCTTCGTCATCTTCTTGACGATTTCATCATTTTCCGTCTCTTTCCGCTTTTCCGCCGAACGCGCCGTATTGATCTTGTGCTGCTCAACCTCAAGTTTCTTGGCCATTTCGTCAACAATCTTTAGCTGTGCCTGACAATACTCAATAGGGTGGCAAGCCTGGTTTTCGGGTGTCCATTCGTTGTTTTGCCTCTTTCGTTCGGCTTCCTGCTGTTTGCGGACTACATCTGGAGTTCTGTTTTCAGTATCGCCGCCATTAAGGGCTCGAGCAGCACTTGAAACATTGTCAATGGCCTGTTCCCGTGATTCCCGAGAACAGCCTGCAACTACAGACAAACATGAGACCGCAACAAGTACAAAAGATTTATTAGTTTTCATTTGTTTTGTGTGTTTTGTGTGTTGATGTTTTTGCTTAGTTATTCTTCTTGTGAAAAGTTGTTTATGTCTTAAAAGTCAATTGTTAATATTGGCGGTGACGTTCCAGTCGAACTTCAGAAACGATGTCTTCGACGTTGTGGCAGGGGCGGCTCATTGGCGGGAATTTGCTGGCTTCATTTTCATACTCGCGCCACGGCGGAGTTTCTTACGCGCGGAGATGAAGTTTTTTTGATTTTGATGGCGGCGGGAAATGCTGGCGGAGAAATGATGGTGATTTTACTTGTATTTCACGTGTTATTTTCGTAGTATTCACGCGAACAGCACACAAAAGGAGATGATGCGACATGGCCAACATGACCCTTTCAATCGACCCCAAGGTCAAGGAACGCTTTACGCATTTCTGCGATGACGTGGGGCTTTCCGCCTCTTCCTTGATCACCGTGTTCATGAACACGGTTGTCCGGGAAAACCGAATTCCGTTCATCATCGAGGGAAGCCGAGTTCCAAATCCCGAAACCATCGCGGCGATGGAGGAGGGCGAACGCATCGCTCGGGACCCGAACGCTCGCTCGTATACGGATCTCGCCGAACTGTGGAAGGATCTGGCCCGATGAGTTACGAAGTCCGCCACACCGCCGCGTTCAAGCGCGACTACAAACTTGCGATCCGGCGGCATCTTCCAGTAGAGAATCTTCACGCAGTTGTCGAGAAACTCAAAAACGGCGTCACGCTTCCGCCCTCCAACCGGGACCACGCCCTTTCCGGTCGCTGGGCGAACCATCGCGAGTGCCACGTCGCTCCAGACTGGCTCCTCATCTACCAGATTCACGGCGACGTTCTCGTGCTCGAACTGACCCGCACAGGTTCCCATTCCGACCTCTTTGGCTGACATCGTCGGACGGCTCACGGACCAGCGCGGACGCGCCGAATCCGGGGTGCCAGAATCCGCCAGGCCCACTGCCGCCGCCGCGGGAAGCGCGGCGGCAAGGAAAAGAGACCGTAAGCGGCGTTTCATTGGGAACGGAGTCTGGAGTCGGAAGGGAAATGGGGGGCTGGGCCGGGACCTGAGGGTCGCGGTCGCGAGGATGTCGGGGGAAAACAAAGGCGCACGGCCCGAATCTTCCGCCTTCCGGGGGGCCGTAGGAATCGCCTGTGGTGGACGGAGGATCGGGTCGTGCGCGCTGACGCGCGCGAAACCCGAAGAGTCGCACCTTTCAAGAAATTTCCTACGTTTCCCGAAACGACGTCTTCGCGTTCGCGAAGGGTTCAGTTGTCCGCCCGCGCGGTCCCGGCAGGGCCGGTAGTCGCGTGGACGGCGCTGATTATAACAATAAGCCCGTCGCTTTGCAAATTTGGCGATTCGCGGGGGCGCAGAGGGGATGAGACGGGACAAAACGGTCCGCGCGGCGCGGGCGTCGGCGATTGGCTTTGTCGGTCGTCGATTTGGTCGGTCGCCGACAAAATCGATCAAGCCAATCGCATCCGGGTAGGGCGCGGCGGGATGCCGCACCTCCCATCGCGGGCTGGAAGCCCGCGCTCCCAGGAAAGCCGTCCTTTGCGACTAAAAGCAATTTTGTCGCGGGAAGAATAGGAGAAGAATCGCGCCGCGATGTGGCTACGGCATCTTTGCGAACGTTGCGGACTTCATGCGATAATGCATGCAGATGGGGGATTGTTCACAATTTGCAATTGGCAAATGTTCAAAAATGGCAAATGGCACAAATGTCATGGGGCGCGCGTGCTCCTGGCGAGCCGCGATGTGGCAAGGTCTTCGCGCGATAAGGCAAGCGGATTCCAGAGACTTTGTGCTCTTTGTGTTCTTTGTGGCTAAAAACAACTTCGTCGCGGAAATTGGGAAAAAAGGCGCGCCGCGATGTGGCTATGTCATCTTTGCGAACGTTGCGGACTTTGCGCGATAATGCACGCAGATGGGGGATTGTTCACAATTTGCAATTGGCAAATGTTCAAAAATGGCAAATGGCACAAATGTCATGAGGCGCGCGCTTCAAGCTCGCTGCGATGTAGCAAGGACTTCGCGCGATAATGCAAGCGGATTCCAGAAACTTTGTGCTCTTTGTGTTCTTTGTGGCTAAAAACAACTTCGTTGCGGAAATAGGAGAAGAATCGCGCCGCGATGTGGCTACGTCATCTTTGCGAACGTTGCGGACTTTGCGCGATAATGCACGCAGATGGGGGATTGTTCACAATTTGCAATTGGCAAATGTTCAAAAATGGCAAATGGCACAAATGTCATGAGGCGCGCGTGCTCCTGGCGAGCCGCGATGTGGCAAGGACTTCGCGCGATAATGCAAGCGGATTCCAGAAACTTTGTGCTCTTTGTGTTCTTTGTGGCTAAAAACAACTTCGTTGCGAAAATTGAAAAAAAGCGCGTCGCCGCCGCGCCAAAGGATGTCTTCCTACGTTTTCCCGGAACGGCGGCGGCGCGCCTAGTGTTGTCCTGTCGTGTCGCGACTCTTCAACTACATGCTAGCGGGAATTTCGGATTTCTTACGCGGAGAGGTGACTAAACTTTGCCAGAACGCAAAGGCCGCAATCGCGCGGTCCGATGTGTCCTGGGCCTCGCCCA
>DJYI01000152.1:12260-44260 GCA_002448475.1 Verrucomicrobia bacterium UBA6982 | reverse complement strand
CCCGCCCGTCGCGCCTGTCGCGCCCGTCCTTTCGCACGTCCCGCCAGTCCCGCCAGTCCCGCCCGTCCTTCAGTCCCTTCCGTCCCTTTTCCTTCAACCTTTCAACCTTTCAACTTTTCAACTGGCGCTTCGCGCTTGGCTTTCGCCAAGTGGTATGGTAGAATTGAAGCCGTGAACGACACGGAGCGCGCCATGGAAAAATTCTTCAACGTCGCCGGACCCTGCAACCCGGCCAAGCACTACATGCTCCCCGCGACGGAGCGTCTGCCCGATGTGATGCGTCTCATCAGGCAGGAGCAGTATTTCGCCATCCACGCCGCGAGGCAGTCCGGCAAGACCACGCTCCTGCAGGGGCTCGTGCGTGACATCAACGCCTCCGGCGAGCGCGTCGCGCTCTACTTCACCGTCGAAAGCGTCATGGCCTATCCAGACCCGCACGACGGGATTGCCAAGATCGTGGAGCGTATGCGCGGGGATCTGCTTCGGCATCCGCTTTTCTGCGGACTTGTGCGCGACCCAAATGCTCCGATTCCGCAACTTCTGCCACAACCGCCGGACATGGGCGTCAAGGTTCTTCTCTCCTTGCTGGCTGAAAAGGCTGGCAAGCCGCTTGTCGTCTTCTTCGACGAAGTCGATGGCCTCACGGAGGGAACCGCAGTCACGTTCCTGCGCGAACTGCGCGACGGCTACATCACGCGCGAAACGGTTCCGTTTCCAGCATCGGTCGCGATCTGCGGCATGATGGACATCCGCGACATGAAGGCCAAGGTGCGGCCGCACTCCGACACGCTGGGCAGCAAGAGCCCGTTCAACGTCATTGCCGAAGACTTCACCCTCCGAAACTTTACGAAGGAAGAGGTTGAACGGCTTTACGCCCAGCACACCGCCGCCACCGGTCAGGTCTTCGAGCCCGGGGCGCTGGACTTGGTCTGGGAATACACGCAGGGCCAGCCGTGGCTCGTAAACGCCCTGGCCCGCGAATGCGTGGAAAAAATCCACAACTGCGACTATTCCTCGCCGATCACCGCAGAGGACATCGCCACGGCCAAGGAGACAATCATCCGCCGCCGCGACACGCACGTGGACAGTCTCATGGACCGCCTTCGCGAGCCGCGCGTCCGGCGCGTGCTCGAACCCGTCGTGTTCGGCGGGCCGCGGACCGTTTCGGTGGAGGACGAGGACTACCGCTACGTCATCGACCTCGGACTTCTGCGCGAGGAGAAGGGGGCGCTTGTCCCGTCCAACCGGATGTATTCCGAAATCATCGGGCGCTACCTCACGCGCGACGAGCAGACGAGCATGCTCCAGTCCATTCCGGACGTGCCGTGGGCGACGCCGGATGGCCTCGACATGCCGGGTCTAATGGCGGCGTTCCAGGCTTTCTGGCGCGAGAACAGCGGCGCGGACCGCCACGTGTTCGACTACCGCGAGGCAACGCCGCATCTCGTCCTGATGGCCTTCCTCCAGCGCGTCGTCAACGGCGGCGGGCGCATCGTGCGCGAAATGGCGTCCGGCAGCGGACGCCTCGACCTCTGCGTCGAATTCCGCGGCCACCGCTACGCCGTGGAAGTCAAGACATCGAAGAACTTCGCCGGGGAGAAGTCCTACGGGCAGCTTGCCAAGTATCTCGACACCCTCGGCCTTTCCGAGGGCTGGATGGCAGTCTTCGACGTCGATTCCGCGAAGCCCTGGGATGAAAAGCTCTACAACCGCGATGTGGAGTTCGACGGCAAGACGATCCACGTCGTCGGCCTGTGACTTCTGCGGACAGCCAGCATATCGCCGGCCGCGTTGCGACGGCGAAGGAACCGGAATGCCGACCATGGCGAACAAGCCTCGAAGCAGGACATACGACGTGCTGGCGGTCTCCTCGACCGTCCACAAGGCCAACGCGGACTACCTCGCGGGAATCCTGCGCTACGCTTCGGACCGGCCCGACTGGAATCTGTGGCTCTTCAACCCGATGGCGGACATCTCCTACGGAAACGTGCTGCCGACACGCCGGGCCAGCGGCGTCATCGTCAACGTGCTTGACGAAGTCCCGCTGGAGACGCTCCGCCCGCGAAACCGCCGCGCATGCGTCGTCATCTGCGACGGCGCCACGGTTCCCGAAGACTCCTCCGTGCTGTGCGACAACGCCGCCGTCGCGAATACTTCGACATGCGCAAGACGCCATATCGGCTTGAAGATCTCTCCATTCAGCAAATCATGCGGGAAAGGATTGGTCCGGATGATCCGCGCCTACGATGAAAACTACCTGGTCCATTCCACGAGGGCGCTGGGATGGATGCTTGATTCCGCCGTCAACCTTTTCGGGCAGAAGGCTGACGCATTCTGGCGCATCTTCATATCGACGGGATACGCCGGACGTTTCGGGAAGGGCGAATCCCGTCTTCGACACTGTTTTCAGGATCGCCCAGGCGCTCCACGTCCAGGCGCAGGACATCCTTGAACCGACCGACCATCTTGTGACTCTTCTGCGCTGCGTGGGAATGTAACTACTGATAACCTTTCAACTTTTCAACTTTTAGGCAAGTGGAGGAATGACGATGGTGCCGGGTCAGGAACCTAAATGGATGGAGATCGCGGCGGCTTGGCGGGCAAGGCTTGGCCACGCGCCGTGGCTTCCGGGGGCGCGGCTGCCCTCGAACACCGAGATCGGCCACGAGTTCGGCGTGTCGATGAGCCGCGCGCAGAAGGCGCTGGCGCTTCTCGCGAATGAGGGGCTGCTCACGCGCGTCACGGGGCGCGGGACGTTCGTCGCCGAAAAGGCGGCGTCGCCCACTCCGCCGCGCCGGGTCGGCATCCTCCTCGACGCCGCCGCCCGCCGCCTCCCCTACTATCCGCACATGGCGTCGCTTCTCTGTGACGCCCTCTCCGCCCGCGGCATCGCCGCCTGGATGACCCCCTTCGATTCCGCGCGCCCGGACGCCGACGCAGCGCTGGCCGCGCTTGTCCGCGAAACGGGCGTCTCGGCGCTCTTCCTCTGTCCTAGCGACTTCCGGCGCAACCACGCGATACGCGCGCTGCACCCCCCGGTCCCGCTCCTGTGCGCAGGGCCGCCGCACAACAAGACCTACGCCCCGGAACTCGTCATCTACCGCCAGATAGCCGATATCCTGAAGCGCATCGGCGCGCGGCGGCCCGCATTCGCGACAACCCTGAAGACCGAGGTTGCGGCAATGGCGCTTGCCCCGCATGGCACCGACGACATCCCCGGCAAGACCGCCGAAGGCACGGCGGCGGCGATGTTCCGCCTCGCGATGTGCAATTCCGGGTTCAAGATCGATCTCTCGCGCATTGTCGGTGCCTACCCTGAAATACAGGCGTCCAGCGCGGCGGAAGTCGGCGCGAGCGTCCGCGCGGCGGTGGCGAAGCTCCTTGCGGCCACGCCGCGCCCTGACGTCCTGGTGGTTTACACCGATGACCTCGTGCCCGGCGCCGTTGCGGCCGTGCTGGAAAGCGGCCTCCGCGTGCCGCAGGACTTGAAGTGTGTCTTCCACTGCAACACGGGCATTGAGCCTTTCGTCCCGTTCCCGTGCGAATGGATCGTGAACGACAGCGCCGCCGAAGCGGAGAAATGGGCCGGACGCCTAGACGACCTGATTTCCGGCCGCCCGCTGGAGCCACACCTGAAGGACAACCTTCTTTTGCCGGATGGCAATTGATACGCATTGAGACGAGCTTGGCGGTTTTTTTGGTTTTTTCTTCTTGGTTGGTGGTAGAATTGTTGTCGCAATTCGCAAATTCAACCAACCAATCCAAGGAGGAAAACCATGCTGAAGAAAGCAACCACATCCCTCAACCCCGCAGCCAGAGCCGCCGCGCTCGGTGTCGCCGCGTTTGTCGCCGCGACATCGGCGACAAGGCCGGCCTTCGCCGCCGACGTGACCTTCCCGAACTCGGACAGTTCGGGCGACCTCGCCTCCGCCGCCGCATGGGGCGGAACCCTCCCAGCCGCGACGGACAGGCCGAAGTTCACGACGTCAGGCCAGACGTTCACCGCGTCGGCGGACATCGCCTTCTCCGGGCTTTATTTCTCGCTCGCAAACTCCTCGGCCGTCACGGTCACGCTCGACATGACGGACGAATCGACGGGCGGCAGTCCGCGCGCAATCACGCTTGGCGACGGCATCGTGTCGCAGCGCAGCGGAAGCAACGACAAAGCCTACACCGCATGGCTCAAGGGCGGCAGATGGGATGTGACGGGCGGTCTGTCGTCAGGCGAATACGGCGGACAGATCAAGGTGACGGACGGTGCGGAGATGACGCTTTCCGGCAACATCGCACCGAGAGCGGGCGGCAACAACGCGAGTTTCGTGTTCAGCGGCGAAGGGACGACCGTCTCGGGGGCGCGCGCCAATCTCCAGACAATCGGCGGCGGCGCAAGCAACTACCTCAGGGTCGAGGACGGCGCAATGCTCTCTCTTACGGGCGGCGACAGTTCCACAGCCGCGTTCCAGACGGGACACACCGCCGGCGACGGGTGCCATGTCATTGTCACGGGCGCGGGGTCGAAGCTCAAAACAACCGAATCCGCCGCGCCGGTTTGGGTTGGGAACGCGAACAACAACCACTACATCAGCGTCGAGGATGGCGGCGCGCTCTCCGTCGCGGGAACGCTCGTCGTCGGCAGGAACGCCACATCGACTTATTCCGGACACTACGTCCTGGCAAAGACAGGCGGGACGATTGACGCGAAAAACGTCATCCTCGGGTCAAACAACAGCGGAGGCAACGCGACGGCGAGGAACTTCCGATTCATTGTCGACGGCGCGACGGCAACGGTCTCCGGTACGTTCCACGTGGGCGGGAACGCTTCGTACTACACGTGCGGAACGGCGCTTCTTGTCACGAACGGCGCGACGTTCGCCTGCCACAAGTTCCCGGTGATCGGAGCGAAGAGCGGTTCGACCGGCAACCTCGTCCGCATCGCCGGCGCGAACACCGTATTCGAGGCGTACACGAACCAGAGCGCGACCGTCTGCCAGATATTCGACAGGGCGAAGGGCAACCGCTTCGAGATCGTCGAAGGCGCAAAGTGGACGAACAACGTCGCATCGGCTACATACGTCTCCTACGCTGCATATTCGGAGGGCGGAAACACCTTCCGCATTGCCGACGGCGCGGAGTTCCATACGAGCGGGTCGTTCAGGATGAACTCCATCCACTACACCTCGGCGTCCAATCGCGTCGAGGTCTGCGACGGAGCGCGGCTCTATTCCAGCGGCAGCATTGACTGCCGTTCATACGGCAACGTGCTTGCCATAACGAACGGCGTCGTCGAGACCGACGGGAATCTGACGATTACCGCCGGCAACGAGAACACGACGAACATTCCGAAGAACAAGGACAACGAACTTGCCGTGGCCGGTGCGACCGGCTGCGTTGTGGCGTCAAGCGGCGCAGTTTCCATCGACAGGGAATCGACACTCCGCTTCGGCTATCCGGTCGATGGTTACGCGGCGGGCGTCGTGCCGGTGCGCGCTAAGGCCTTCGAGATAAGCTCCGATTCGGCGATTGTCGTGGACGGCGTGGCGGAGCGCGTCGCGAACCCCGCGCTGAAGGAGACCGAAACCGTGACGCTTATTGAGACGGAAAACGGGGCGACGATTCCCGACGCGGTGCTGGCGGCGGCGAACGCGAGGCTCCCGGAGAGGTGCGCCCTCAGGAAGTCCGCCGACGGGAAATCGCTGCTTCTTAAAGTTGCCAAGGACAGCGTGACTGTGGTTATCATGCGGTAGCGATGTCGATTCAATTCCCAATTGTCGCCGTATGCCTCTGCGCCGTTTCCGCCGCCGCGGCGCCAGCGCTCACAGGCGAGACATCCCGGCCGGACAACAGCTGGTTCGTCCTCGGCGAGAAGGTTGACATCTCGCTCGCGGCGGAGGGGCTTGCGCCCGGCGAGCGCCTCCCGCTCGACATCGGCGTATTCGACGAGGAGGAAAAGGAACTCGCGCGGATCGGCGCCGAGGTCGTCGCGGATGGCGACGGCGTCTGGCGCGGTTCGTTCGAGATGCCGGCAGACCATTACGGCTTCTACCGCGTTAGGCCAGTCCTGGGAGGGCCCGGCGCCATCACCCTTCCGCAACGCGGGTCGCGGCCGGCGGGTTGCCTCACCTACGCGGTGCTTCCCGACTTCAAAGCGCTGCCGCAGCCCGACGAGGACGACGCCTTCCTAGGCCTTCACGGCGGGGGCTGGGACATGGCGGAGTCGATGGGTGCGCACTACGTCCTCGGCTACCCGAATCTCGTGTCGGACGACGGACGCTACGATGAGGAGCGGAGGAGAAGGATCGCCGAGGAGCGCCCGTGGGCGCGCTACGGCTATTTCCTCGCCAACAACGTCACCAAGCGCAACCAGTTCGAGTTCTTCACCGACGAAGGCCGCGCCTGGATGGCGGAACAGTTGAAGGACATGAAGCCCGGCTCCGACGGCAAGCCGCGCCGCATGATGACGCAGTTCGAGCTGTGCGCCACGGAGGAGGGCCGCCGCCACTACGGCGACGCCCTCCGCACCTTCGCCCGTCGCGCCAGGTCGCGCGACTACGGCTTCCGCCGCCGCATCTACGAAATCTTCTGGGAACCGGAACTCGAGGCGCCTTCGCACGAGGCGATCGTCCAGGTCGCGCAGACGGCCTGGGAGGCAATACACGCCGAAGACCCCGATGCGCTGTGCGCCGTACCGACGTTCTACAACATCCAGAGGACTTCGCTCCCGCTTCTGCGGCATTGCCTCGAACTCGGGCTCGGAAAATACATGGACGCGTTCTCCGTCCACCCCTACGGCTATCCGCCGGAGTCGAGCGGCGTGAAGGAGAATGTCCGCGCGACCCGAGCGCTCGTCCGCGAGTTCACGGGCCGGGATGTGCCGTTCATCGGGACGGAGTCCGGCGCGAACGTCAAGGCGAACGCCGCGGAGGAGTGCGCGGCGCGGGACGGGTTCGTCCGGGCGAACCTCATCCTGCTCGGAGAGGGGTTCCTTTTCAACACGCCGTTCTATGGCGCCGATTTCGGTGACGACGGACAGTCCCGCACGGACGGAGACTACGGGCTGAACTACAATCTCGAGCTTCCGAAGGTGAAATTCGGCCCGAAGCGGACTTCGCCGCGCCCGATGTTCCCCGCGTTCGCGGCAATGGCGATGCTCGTCGACGGCAAGCGACCGACGGCGTGTCTCGAATCCCTCGGCGACACCGCGCTCGGCTACGCCTACCAGGGGCGCGACGGAAAATGCGTCGTCGCGCTCTGGGACGCGGGCGAAGCGCCCGTCGAGGCAAGGATTCCCGTCGGCCGCGAAACGGTCGAAGTCGCCGACGTGATGGGGAATCGCCGGACGGCGTCCGCTCCGGGCGGGGAATTGACGCTGCGGCTTTCCGCCTCGCCGCAATACGTTGTCGATCCCGACCCCGGTCTTTGGGGAAAGGACGGCACGGCTGTGGCACGGCTCGCGGAGGAGGCGGCCCGGCGCAGGGCCGCGGACGAGGCGATGCATCCGCTCTCCGTCGCCGGAGTCCGCCCGGCATGGACGGATGGTGGCCCCGGCGTGGCGGTTCGGATCGAGAACCGCTCAACGAACGCCGTCGGGGGCGTCCTCTCCACGCGCATTCCCGGCGTTCCCGAAGCGCGGAAGCAGACCAAGGTCGCATTTGGAGCCAACGAAACGAAGACCGTCGGGGTGCCGTTCGAAGGCTTCGATCCCGATCCTTTCCGCCGCTACCGCGTCGAAGTGGCGGTCATGCCGGAACGACCATCGGCCGAAGCCGCGTCGGCCGAGGCGAACCTCGGCTTCCTTTTCGCCCGGCGCGTTCCCGACGGGGCGTCGCTTGCCGACTGGCCGACACTAGCTATCGCGCCGTTTCCAGAAGGCGCCGTTCGATTGCCCGGGAGGCACGGCGGTCCCGTGGACTGCTCCGCGGCGATAGGCATGGGCTGGAACGAAACAGGACTCTTGCTGGAATTCGCCGTGGACGACGATTCCTTCGTGCAGAACAGGACCGGATGGCGAACGTGGGACAGCGACTGCATCCAGCTGGGCCTGGCAAAGAACGCCGCGCCGGATGCGGCTGGCGGCAACGGTTGGGCGGAGCTTCAGGAAACCGCCTATTCGGAAATCGATCTGGCGCTGACCCCGGCCGGACCGGAAGCGTACCGGACGGTAACGTTCGACGCCTCGCGATTCCCCACGGACATGAAGGGCGCGGGACGGATCGACCCTGCGGACATGCCGCTGCACATCGACAGGGAGAATTGCGCGACCGGTGTCCGCCTGCGGTATCGTACGGTCATCCCGTGGGCGTTTTTCAACAAGTCGAACGCGGCCTCCGGAGAGACCGTTTGGTTCGCCGCGCAAATCAACGATCGCGACGACCCGGCGGAGGACTATGCGCACGACATGCCGTCCATCGGCGTTTTCGAACTCAAGACTGCGGCGCCGGCGAACTTCGGCCCCGTCACGCTGATCGATGGCGCTAACGACGGGAACGTGCCGCCGACGCCCGCCCCCTCGCTCGGTTTCGATGGCGTTCTGGGCTGCGCGCCGGACGGAACGAACGGGTTTTTCCGCGGTGTGACGGCGCTTGCGCTCGCAAACGGGCGGGTTGTCGCGTTCCGCAAATATGGCCGTCATTCGCGATACGAAGTCTTCTGGCTCGACGGTCTTCCGGGCGACCCTCCGCTGCGCGTGATACCGGGAGAGAACAACTACGCGGGAATGGAGAAGGACCCGGCG
Source organism: Verrucomicrobia bacterium UBA6982 (assembly GCA_002448475.1). Lineage (GTDB taxonomy): Bacteria > Verrucomicrobiota > Kiritimatiellia > RFP12 > UBA3636 > UBA3636. Next base: position 35,529 of record DJYI01000152.1, on the reverse strand, counting down.
ACGGGGAAACGTTCGATCGCGCAGGGCGCCGTCGAGGTGGCGGAGTCGATTGACGGCAAGAAGGTGCTGTTCGCGTTCCGGGGCGAGGTTGGCGGGCGCGTTCTGGACCTGTCCAAGAACGAATGGATACACCACGAGCGCGGAGAGAGGCAGTATCGGACGGAACGGCGCCCGGCTGGGAATCCGAAGGAGGTTCCGCTCGTCGGCGGCTTCCGGGCCGCGGTCGTGCCGGACGGCATCGTTCTTCTCGACCCGGACGGTTCGGAGGTGCAGACCATCCCCTGCCGGGCGACTCTCCTTGCCTCCGAAGGACGCTGGCTCGTCGCCTACGTTCCGGAAAAGGCCTGCTTCCACAGATACCGCCTCGGCGCGGAATGCCGCGCCCGGACCGAGGTTTCGATCTCATCCAGACCGACTGGTTTTTCTCCTGCGCCCGCTTTCTCGAAAACGCCGGTCGCCGCATGCCGCATGGCGCATCTTCACGCCAGAACGCACAACGAATTCCGACCATGAAAACCATCGAACTGCACTACGAAGGCAAGGTAGCCGTCGTGACCGGGGCGGCCTCCGGCATGGGGCTGCTCGCCTCGCGCGAACTGGCCGCCGCAGGCGCAAAGGTCGTCCTGTGCGACATCGACGAGGAGGCGCTTGCCCGCGCATACGCCTTGATCGCCGCGGATTCCGCCGTTTCCGGCGCGGGCGGAGCGGCCGCGCCGTGCCGCTGCGACGTCCGGAGCTGGGAGGACGCGCAGGGCGCCGCGGCGCTCGCCCTCGACCGCTTCGGCCGCATCGACCTGCTCTTCTGCTTCGCGGGCGGGAACGAGGCGCGCTGCCGCGACAGCCGGGTCCCGTTCTTCGAGCAACCGCGCGAGGTGCTCGACTGGGGCATCGACGTCAATCTTCGCGGTCCGGTCTACCTCGCCCGCGCCTGCATGCCAGCGATGGTCCGGCAGGGCGGCGGCGTCATCTGCCTGCTCGGGTCCGTCACCGGCTTCGAGGGCGACGGCTCCGGCGCGATGTACGGCGCGTCCAAGAGCGGCCTCTTCAACTTCGCCAAGAGCCTCGCGAAGGCCGGGGCGCCGCACGGCGTGCGCGCCTTCTGCGTCTCGCCCGGCCCGGTGTTGACCCGTCCGGGGATGGCGAACCTCCGGACGCTGGCCGGCCGCGCCGCGGACCCGGCGGAGATCGTCGACTTCGCGCTCTACCTGGCGTCCGACAGGGGCGCCTTCGTCGACGGCACCAACCACGTCCTCGACGGCGGGCGTCTCAGCCTTCCGCGATAACCTCGGACCTCCACCCGCTTGCATCCCATGATCGAAGGTGTTTTCCCCATCCTCTGCACGCCCTACGCGCCGGACGGTTCGCTCGACTGCGCGACGCTCGCGCGGGAGGCGCGGTTCGTCGCGGACTGCGGCGCGCATGGCGTCATCTGGCCGCCGGCAGAGGAAGCGCTTACGCGGCTCTCGCCCGACGAGGAGCGCGCGGGGTTCGAGGCCGTCGCGGACGCCCTCGATGGACGAGGCGTCCGGTTCGCGGCGTGCTGCCCCGGGCGCGACATCGCCGACATGCTCCGCCGTGTCGCGGCCGTCGATGCGGTCGCCGCGCGCCATCCTGAACTCCCGGCGGCGTTGCTCGTCCGGCTTGCCGACGACGCGAAGGGCGACGCGGACTACGCGCGTCAGTACGACGCGCTCGCCGCAGCGACGAGGCTGCCCGTCATCGTCCAGACCTTCAACGGCGTTTCGCCCATGCCGTCGGCTGAGATGCTGGTCGATTTGGCGCGGCGCCATCCGGAGACCTTCGGTTGGTTCAAGGTCGAGGGGACCGGCCCGGAGATCGTCCCGTGCAAGCGGGCGCTCGTCGCGGCGCGGCCCGTCGTCAAGACGGTCTTCACCGGGTGGGGCGGGCGCGACTGGCTCTACGACTACCGGTGCCTCGGGACGCGCGGCGTGATTTCGCAACGTCCCATGTACGCCGATCTCATGGTTGCCGTCTGGCGCGCGCTCGTGGCCGGCGATCCGGCGGCGGACGGCCTTTTCGCGCGCTTCATGCACCTGCGAAACCTCGAGGAAACCCTGCCTGCGCCCGAAATGCGCGGATGGAACCTCTATGTGCTGAAGCGGCGCGGCGTCTTCACCAACACCCTTTCGCGCGTCCGGCAGTCCGGAGGGGGATGGACGCTCTCCGACCTGGCGCTCTCCGATTCCGACCGCGCCGAAGTCGACGCGCGCCTCGCTTTCGCCCTTTCCTCTATGACGGAACAAACATGAACAACCCGAACATCGTCTTCACCGCGCCTCGTGTCGCGGAAGTCATCGACAAACCCGTTCCCTCGCCGGGGCCTGGCGAAGTTCTTGTGCGCACGGTGCGCTCATGCCTCTCGGCCGGAACCGAGCGCGGCAACCTCCTCGGCGAACCCAACATGGGACTTCATTCGCAGAAGGACGCGCCAGCCACGTTCCCGCGCCAGCTTGGCTACAGCGCGGCGGGCATTGTCGAGGCCGTTGGCGACGGCGTCGCGTCCGTGAAGCCCGGCGACCGCGTGGCGATGAGCTACAGCCAGCACGCCGCGCTGCAGTGCCGCCCCGAAGCGTTCGTCTATCCCATTCCCGACGGCGTCATGTTCGATGCGGCGGCGCTCACGCACATCGCGATCATGCCAATGCAGGCGCTGCGCAAGTGCCGCTTCGAGTTTGGCGAGAGCGTCCTCGTGATGGGGCAGGGCATTCTGGGGCAGCTGGCGGTGAAGGTGGCGCGCGCCGCCGGCGCCGCGCCGGTCATCGCGGCAGATCCCGTCCCCGCAAAGCGAGCCCGGGCGCTGGCGCTCGGCGCAGACCTCGCGCTCGACCCGTCGGCGCCGGACTTCGCCGCGCGTGTAAATGCGGCGACGGGCGGCGGTGCGCGGGTCGTCATTGAGGTGACCGGCGTCGACAGGGCGCTCGACAGGGCGCTAGACGCGGTTGCGCGCTTCGGGCGCGTGGCGCTGCTGGGCTGCACGCGGCGCTCCGAATTCGCAATCGACTACTACCGCAAAGTCCACGGACGCGGAGTCACCCTTGTCGGGGCGCACAACCAGGCGCGGCCTGACCACGACTCTTCCCCCGGCTGGTGGACGAGGCGCGACGACGCCCTCGCCTACCTCAGGATGGTTTCGCTTGACCGCATCGACCTCGCCGGCTTTGTCGAAGAGGTCCACACCGTCTCCGACGCCCCCACCATTTACTCTCGCCTTGCCGCCGGCGGCGCGTTCCCGACAGTCCAGTTCGACTGGGAGCCGCCCCATGAACGCTGATTTCCCGATTCGCGGGCCATACCCGCTTCTGATCACCCCCCGGACGGAGGACGCTCGGCTCGACATCGATATTCTCGTCCGCGAGGCCGAATACGTCGCGGGCTGCGGCGTGAACGGCCTCATCTGGCCCCCGGCCAGTGAGGTGATGGGGACCCTTTCGGCGGAGGAATACGAGGCGGGGCTACGGGCGCTGGCGGACGTCGTGCGGATGCCGGTCGTCATCCAGACCTTTAACGATGGCAAGAGCCCGCAGCCCGACATCGAGGTGCTTGTGCGCCTCGCCCGCGACTTTCCGGAGACCTACGGATGGGTCAAGGAGGAGTCGCCCGGCGGCAAGGTCAACGCGCGCATGGCCGAGCTGCGCCGCTACCCGGAGATCAAGACGGTTTTCAGCGGGTTCGGCGGAGGGCTTCTCCCGGAGGAGGAAAAATGACCTGGGCCGCGTTCGCGCTCGTGCTGCTTTCCGCGACGCTCGACGCCTCATGGAACCTTCTCGCGAAGAAGGAGCGGATGACCGTCCCGCTCTACGCGGCGGCGATCACCAGTAACTCGATCCTCTTCTCATGGTATCTCGCGTTTGCGCCGGTTTCTCCGGCGTCGCTGCCGAGGGCGTTCTGTATCCCGTGCGCGGTCGCCGTCGCTGCCACGGCGCTTTTCGCCATCGGCCTCCCACTGGCCTACCGCTTCCTCGACATGACGACGGCCTATCCGATGATGCGTGCGCTGCCGATCCTGCTCGTGGCGGGCGCGACCTCGGCCTTCGGCATCGGCAAGCCGCTCGCCGGCGCGGCGAAGGCCGGCATGGCGCTCGTGTTCGCAGGGTGCCTTGTCCTGGGGATGCGGCCTTCCGGCCGCGTTCGCGGGACGCGGCTGAAAGCCGCATCCCCCGTTCGCCAGACGCGGCTGAAAGCCGCATCCCCCGCACGGTGGGCCGGGTTTCTCTTCGTGCTGCTCGTGGCAGTCGGGACGACCGTCTACACGATCTTCGACAGCCAGGCCGTCGCAGCGCTGCGCGCAGTGGCGTCCGATGAAGCGGCGCGCAGGACCGCGCCGCTCTTCTACTACGAAGTCCGGGCCCTCCTGACCGTTTTCGCGCTGTGGGGCACCATCCTCGTTTCGCCGAACATGCGCGCCGAGGCCGCCGCCGTCGTGCGGACGCGCGTCCGGTCCGCCGTGACGATTGGCCTCGGGTCGTCGCTTGCCTACATGGCGATCCTCGCGGCGATGCCGCTGGCGAGCAACGTCGCCTATGTCCACGCCTTCCGGCAAATCGGCCTCGCCATCGGGCTTCTCGGCGGCGCGCTCGTCCTGCGCGAACGCATCTCCGCCCCGAAAATCGCCGGCGTGGCGCTCATCCTGGCGGGACTCGCGCTGAGCGTCCTGTAGGGACGGGCCGCCGACCGCCAAAAAACGGAACGCCCGCTTGAAAAAAAACACCATGGCTCATGGTATTTTTCGCGCCAACTCCCCGCCCATTGGCGGGGTGTCACCCCAGCCAATTGGGAAAGTTCTAATGATAGGATTTTTCCACCGTTCGACATTTTCGACAAAATGAATGCAGCGTCTGCCGCCCCCTCCACTTCCCCCGACCTCCTGACTCCCGCCGCTCCAGGAGACGCGCGCCTCCTCGGCCGCGCGGGCGCCTCGGCGGATGTCTGCCTTCGCGCCCGCGCCTATTCCGACTGGGCGCGAGGCCCGATGTATGACGAGTGCGTGGACTCTTTTCGCACCCACTGGGATGACACCGAGGGCCGCACCGGCTGGCAGAACGAATACTGGGGCAAGACGATGCTCTGCTTCGCCGGCGCCGTCGCCTACACGCGCGATCCGGAGTTGCGCGCCTGGGTGCTCGAAAAGGCGCACGAATTCCTTGCCGAGTTCCAGCGCCCGAACGGCTACCTTTCCACCTACTCGCGCGAGGACTTTCTCCGCAACAACCCAGACGATCCCGACGCGCGCCAGCACTGGTGCTTCAACGTCTGGGGCCGCAAGTACACGCTCTGGGCGCTCGTGGACCTCCACAAGGCGACCGGCGACGCCGAATGCCTCGCCGCCGCCGTGAAGATGGCCGACCACCTGATCGCGCAGCTGGACCGTCTCGGCCTCACGCTCGACCGGACAGGTGCCTGGCACGGCATTTCGTCCATGAGCATCCTGCGTCCCGTTCTGGAGCTCTACCGCCTGACCGGCACGGAGCGCTACCTCGCGCTCGCCCGCGAGATCGTGCGCGCAATGGACCCCGATCCGTCCGTGCCGTCCTCTCCCGCGACGCTGATCCGCGACGCCTTCCGCGCGGAGCCGGTCGTTTCGTGGTATCCGCTCCCGACCTTCTGGGCCAAGTCATACGAGATTTTGAGCTGCCTCGAAGGACTCGTTGAATACTACCGCGTGACGGGCGAGAGGCGCGTCCTCGACGCCGTTCTCGCGTGGCATGGCCACCTCGTGCGCGAGGAGCTGAACCCAATGGGAAGCACCGGCTACTTCGACCACTTCCTCCACGCCGCCGCGCATGTGAACGGCATGACCGAACTCTGCGACGTCGTGCACTGGATTCGCTTCAACCGTGAACTTCTGCTCCTCACCGGAGAGACGAAATACGCGGACTATGTCGAAGAGGCCTTCCTCAATGCCTTCCTCGCCGGCGTCTCGCGCGACGGACGCTGGGGCGCGCACATCGTGCGCTCGCATGGCACACGCCACCTTTCCGCGCCCGCGCAGACCGGCATGACGCTCCACCAGTGCTGCCCGGACAACATGATGCGCACCTACTTCGACTACGCCGGAAGCCAATTCGCGCGGGCGGCCGACGGCACACTGTGCGTCCTGCTCTACACCGACGGCGCGGCGACCCTCGGCGGCGACCGCGTCGAAATCTCCGGCGGCTACCCGTGGGCCGACGGCCCGGTCACGGTCAAGGCGACCCTCGCGGCTCCGTGCAAAATCCGCCTCCGCATCCCGCGCTGGCCTGGGAGCATTCCTGGGAGCGCGGGCATCCTGCCCGCGGTCGCGGTATCGCAGGCTGGAAGCCTGCGCTCCCAGGATGGCTGGCTCGAAGTCGAAGGCTGGGCAGGGGAGAACGCCTGGCTTCTGCGCTTCGACCTCTCCCCGCGCCTCGTCGAATGGACCGCCCCGGCCGAAGAGTACCTTCCGCCTTCGCCGCAGAACGGACAGACGAAATCCCGGACTACACCGTCCACTTCATGGAGTGGTACACCCCGGACATGGCGGGACTTTCACGCCACGAATCCGCAATGCGCATCCTTCGCGGCCCGCTCGTGCTCGCGAAAGGTCGGCTCGCCGGCACGTCGCGCGAAGAGACACTCTTCGCCTCCTCCCTGCGCGGTCAGGGCTGGCGCGCCGCCGCGCTGCGCCCCGCGCCGCGCACGGCAGCCAACGCCGGCGTCCCGCAGCCGTGGATCCTCGTCCTGGAGCGTAGCGGCGAAACCCGGGAAATTCCCCTCGCCGACTACGCCTCCGTCTCGGACCTCGACGACCCCGAGGGCTGGTTCTCGCTCTGGTTCTAGCCGCCGAAAGGAAAACAACAACGGCAAACCAAGATACTTAATTTTGAGCCACAGAGAACACAAAGGAACACAAAGCCTTTGTGAACTCTGTGTTCTTTGTGGCTAAAAACAATCTTTGAGGCTCCGCGGCTCCGGCCGCGCCGACGCCCATGCTAGGACCGGCGCGACTGGCGGGACCTGCGCGACTGGCGCCTTTTCCGCCCGTCTCGCCAGTCCCGCCCGTCCTTCAGTCCCTTCCGTCCCTTTTCTTTCAACCTTTCAACTTTTCAACTTGGCTTGCTTGGCTTTCGCCAAGTAGTTTGCTAGAATTGAAGCCGTGAACGACACGGAGCGAGCCATGGCGGGGAGAACTCGAAGCAGGACATACGACGTGCTGGCGGTCTCCTCGACCGTCCACAAGGCCAACGCGGACTATCTCGCGGGAATCCTGCGTTACGCCTCGGGCCGGCCCGACTGGCGGCTGTGGCTATTCAACCCGATGGCGGACTTTTCCTTCGGCAACGTGCTGCCGCCGCACCGGGCGAGCGGCGTCATCGTCAACAACCTGGACGAAGTCCCGCTGGAGACGCTTCGCCCGCGAAACCGCCGCGCTTGCGTCCTCATCAGCGACGGCGACACGATTTCCGAAGACTCCTCCGTGCTGTGCGACAACGCCGCCGTCGCGCGCGCAGCCGCCGATTTCTTCCTCTACCGCCAGTTCCGGAACTTCGCCTTCGCCGAGGCCCCGCTGCCCGATGCCTTCTCGGTCGAACGGCGAGACGTCTTCGCCGCCGCGGCCGCGAAAATCGAAAACCTCGACTCCGGGGCAAAGGCTACCATCACTGGCGAGCTGGAAATAATCCTGCCGCAACGCCGCTCGTCGACCGTCTTCGTGTATCGCGCCAAGGCGTGAGCGGCGAGCCAGCCGCCACGCGCCGCGATCGGAACAAGAAAAGACTCCGGCGCTTTTTTGAACATTTCTCGCGGCATCCGGCTTTATAATGGATGAAAGGAACAGTTGTTTTCCGCCGGATGGACATCGTAGAAGAACTGAGAAAGGACCGCGAGAACGGTGCCAAGCGCCTTGAGGCCGAGTACAAGATCGGCCTCATGGCGCTTGCGCGCCGCTTCTGCCACGATCCCGGCGACGCCGAGGAGCTCGTGAACGCCACCTTCGCCGAGGTAATCGACAATATCGACGACTACTTCGAGCAGTCCGCCTTCTTCGCCTGGATGTGCCAGATTCTAACCAGCAAGTTTTCGAGAAGCGTCCGGCGTAAATCCTGCCAGATGGAAGTCTTCCCCGGCGAAGTGCCGGAAATGGCGGACGAATCCGCCAAGGACGCCATCTACGGCAATCTCGACGCGTCGTTGCTGCGCGACGCAATCGGACAACTTCCGCCGGAACAGCGCGAAGTGATCGTGCTGCGGTATTTCAACGACATACCGGTCGCCAAGATCGCGAAATTCCTCGCGATTCCGAGTGGCACGGTCCGCAGTCGCCTCCACTACGCCCGCCTCGCCCTCGCCGCGAAGCTCGGTGTGGCGGCGAAGAAGCCGGGCGCGAAGGCGCTGATTGTGGCGCTGGCGGTTTGCGGGGTGGTGGCGTTCGGCGCGGCCATTTACAACATCGCCATTTCCGGCGGGGCGCAGGAAAACCCCGCCATTTCCGGCGGGGCGCAGAACACGAACGCAGTTGCCGGCGAGGCGCGGAATACGGGAGGGGAGGACTCCGTCGCGGCCCCGTCCGGCAACGTTCCAGCCCTTTCAACCATAACCCAACAGAAAGAGACAACCATGAAAAGCACCACGCTCCTTTCCGCCGCAGTTGGCGCGACGCTCGTGACGGGCGCCACGCCGTTGTCCGCGGACGCCTTCATCATTTCCGGCGATCCAGAATACGACCCGCCTGCTGCGCGGGCGGTGTCGTCGGCGACCGCCCTCGTCGCCCTTCCAGGCCACGACGCGTCTGCCGCCGACGCACTTGAGGCGCGCAATCGCACGGTCGGCATATCCGGCACGACATTCCTCAACACCACGGAATACACCGGCTTCATGCTGATTCTCAAGTAGTAGCCGAGAGCAATCGAAACGTTCACCTCAAGTCCCAACTGCAAGTTCACCATGAAAACCACTCACGCATTCCTACTTACCGCGACCACGCTCGCAACTGCCACCGCATTCGCGGTGCCGCAAGTCTCTTCCGTGACGATGGCCCAGTCGTCGACGTCGCGCGCCGTGACAATCACCTACGCGCTCTCAAACGAGCCAGCCGTGATCACCCTCGACATCGAAACAAACGCAACCGCCAACGCCGCCATCGACGCCCCGGGCTGGGCGTCCATCGGCGGCGAAGCGCTCTGGAACGCGCAGGGCGACGTTTGGAAGAAGATCGGGACAGGCTCCCACACCATCACCTGGCGCCCCGACAAGTCTTGGCCAGACCACATCGTCCCCGACGGCTGCGCCCGTGCCGTCGTGACCGCATGGGCCACGAACGACACGCCCGCCTACATGGTTGTGGACATCTCCCAGGGCGCGGTTCCAGACTCGCAGCGCTTCTACCAGGCGGCGGAATTCGTCCCCGGAGGCGTCACAAGCGAAATCTACAAGACCACCACGCTCCTGATGCGCAAGATCAACGCCGGCGATGTCACCTGGACGATGGGTTCAACTCCATACGAAAGCGGCAGAGGGTCGAACGAGGGGACCCACCTGGTTACACTTGCCGATGACTACTACATAGGTGTCTATGAAATCACGATCTCACAGTACAAGCAGGTGAAGCCCACTGGGGCAACGGCGGCCTACACGTCCAATCCCACGTTGCCGATGGAGAATGTCTCATATAACGAGATTCGCTCCAGCACCAGCACGCAGTCGTATTCGGACTACCAATGGCCCAACGCCCCAAGAGCAGACTCCTTCCTTGGCCGCCTTCGAGATAGAACGCAACTCGACTTTGATCTGCCATCCGAAGCGCAATGGGAGTTCGCGGCACGCTCCGGGCACGGCTCTGGATACTGGAACGATGGCTCGTCGATTAATGACGCAAATCTGGCCAACCTGGCCTGCTTCAACAAGACCGCGCCCATGCCGGTAGGTTCCTTCGCGCCGAGCAGCTGGGGGCTTTACGACATGCACGGCAACGTCTGGGAGTGGTGCCTTGACTGGTATGAGGACAACATCGCGACCGCGACGGCGTTCGACGGCCAACCCTACGGCGGGCGGGTAAACATCCATCCAACGGCCTTCGACCAGTACCTCAGCGGGGCGACCGTTTCCGGCGGCGTCCGCGCCTATCGCGGCGGGGCATTCAAGAAAAACGCGGCATCCTGCCGTCCTGCCGTCCGTGACAATGGCGCGCCGACCGGCGAATACGACTCCATCGGCTTCCGCGTGGTCTGCCCGGTTGGAATCCAATAGCCGGCGACTGCGCGTCAGGAAAAGGACTGGAAGACAATCCTCATGGAAAATTATCCTGACGGGCCGCCCCCCGGGGCGGCCCGATTGGCGGCGCCACGCACCGCCGTCAGATCAGTGGTCTATGCCGTCCCGGAGGGCGAGCGTCTCTACGGCGGCTATACGGTGACGGTCGATGGCGTCCCGACACCGGTCTCCGAAGTCCGCTGCTCCGCGATACCATTCAACCGCCGCTGGCCCGGCTACCAGCGGCAGATCGAACAGACCGAGCTGTGTGGCCTGGTGCGCTTCGCCTTCGAGGGCCGGGCCACTGTCTCAGTGACCGCCGACCGCGACTTCAAGGCGGTCAAGGTGCGGCCCCTCTCGCGCAACGTCGAGGTGCGCCGCGACGGTCGCACTGTCACCTTCGACCTCACGCGCCCGGGAGGCTACTCGGTGGAGTTCGACGGCTACCACAACAACCTACACCTCTTCGCCGACGCGCTTGAGACCGTCGCGGCCACGACGGCGCCACCCACGCCGCAGACCGACGCCATCGTCTTCGGCCCCGGCTTCCACGATGTTGGAATCATGACTCTGAAAAGCGGGGACACCGTTTACATCGACCCGGGCGCCATCGTCTTTGGCGGCTTCCACGCGAAGCACGCCTCCGGCATCTCCATCCTTGGATGCGGCGTCATCGACGCATCTAAGGTAAAGGAGCGCATCCTCTTCGAGGGGCGCGGCGATGGGACACGCGAATACGACAACGCCGAGCGCGACTACACGCTCGATTTCGAAGACTGCCGCGACATCCGCATCGACGGGCCGACCGTCCGCGACTCGCTGGCCTACAGCGTCTCCATGTGGGGGTGCGAGGACGTGTCGGTGAGCCATGTCAAGATCGTCGGCATGTGGCGCTACAACACCGACGGCATCGACCTCCGCAGCTGCCGCCGCGCACGGGTCTCCGACTGCTTCGCCCGCACATTCGACGACTCCTTCTGCTTCAAGGCGCCGGCGGGCGGCTACGGGAACTGCGAGGACAACGTCTTCGAGCGCTGCGTGTCGTGGTCCGACTGGGGCAAGTCCTTCGAGGTGGGCGTGGGGTGCCGCGCCGAGCACATGCGGCGCGTCGCCTTCCGCGACTGCGACTGCATCCACGCCGTGAGCCAGGTGATGGACGTGACGAACGTCGATGACGGCCGCGACTCGGAGATCCTCTTCGAGGACATCCGCGTCGAGTGCGACGAACGCATGACCCAACCCCGCCTGCAGGCGGCTGACGACTCGAAATTCGTAGCCGACATGGGCATTCCCATACTGTTCGCCGCCAACGTGGAATACCATCCGGAATACAGCGGCGACCAGAGCGCCATGCGGGAGGGCGGCACCATCGACGGCGTGACGCTGCGGAACGTGCGCGTAAGCGGCGCTGGCGACAGCAAGCCGGTCGTTTTCCTCCATGGCATTGACGTGGAACACAGCCCGGCGAATATCGTATTCGAGGGACTTGTCATCGACGGCAATGCTGTAACCAGGCAGGATGGCGTCGATCTGCGACTGGCCGGACCAGTCGCCTCACCAGTGTTCACCAACACGCGTAATTGTTAACATGATGGATTGTTTTCACAGGACGGCGGCAACCGCGATTCTGGTTGCCTGGTGTGGCTTGTGCCACGCGAATGCGCCCGATGCGGCGGCCCCGGACAAGGTCCGCTACGTCGTGACGGACTTCACGGCTGGGGACGGCATTTCCGGCGGGCCGCTGATGGCCTTCCTTTCCGACGGCGCCTCCCCGGCTGGCGGGACGCCCGTTGAGTCCGGGGAGATATGCGTGGATTTCTCGATCCGGGACGAGGTGGTCCTCTACAGGGAGACCCCCGTATGGGGCAACCCGGAGCGGTGGCTTCTGACCGTTGAGGCGCCGCCTGAGGCCGCCGGCCTCGAATTCCGCGCGCTGTGCGGTATCGGCGGCGTGAACTGCCACGGCACCTTCGGGAGGCTCGCCGCCGCCACGGACGGCTCCGGCCGCCTGCGCCAGACGTTTGAAATCGGCGGCGTCACCCGGGACGACGCCTGGCGGACAGGGGACGGGAAGCGCGTCGAGAAGCTCAGGAACGCCGACTTGCCGTCCCGCCTCCTCCAGGTCTCAGTCGGGCGCGGCGGCGCCGCGCCGGCTAGATACGGCATCCGCCTCGTGCGGCTGGAGGCCGTATGCGCGCCGGGCGCAGGCGCGCCGCCGCTGACGCCCGTGCCACCGCGCGGGGACACAGCGCCGGAGACGCTCGACGTCGAGTTCCTGAACTTCACCGGGGGGCCGATTTCCAACGCGGAGGTGCGCGTTTCCGTGACAGGCTGGGACGGCGCAGAGATCGGGGCCGCCTGCGGGGGACTCCCGCCAACGGCGCCGGGCGAACGGGCCGTCGCCCACGTGGTCCTGCCGAAGGCGCCAATGGACCTTAACTTCGTGTCCTACCGCTGTGAGCTGTTCTCCGGCGGGCAGCCGGACGGCCGCGTCGGCAAGGGCGTTGCGAACTGGACGCGCCCACTCCGGGACGCCGGCGCCCCGGACCTGTCGCCGGATTCGCCATGGGGGTACGGCGTCGGACTCCACCGTTCAGCCGGGTTCCTCTCCTACAGGAACAGCTACGCCCCAGTGGAGACCGACGCCGGATTCGGGAACATGGAGCGTCGCGCCGCCCTGGCCCAGGCCGTCGGCGTGAAGTGGGAGCGCGTCGAGTTCCTGCAATACAAGTTCGCGAAGGGCGGCGGGCGCTACGACTTCGCCTTCTACGACCGCCTCTGCGACACGGCCGAACGCCACGGGATCTCGCCGCTCGGGATGCTCTCGCATTTCTGGCCGGCCGGTTCGCCCCCGTTCACCCAGCAGGGCTACGACGACCAGGTTGAGGCGTTCCGCGCCTTGGCCTCGCACTACCGGGGGCGCATCCGCCATTGGGAGCTCTGGAACGAACCCTGGGGGACCTGGGGCGGGCCGATGGAGGACTACTTCGGGCTTGTGGACAGGCTTTGCGCCGTGGCGAAGGAGATCGACCCCGAAAACACCGTCATCGCCTGCTCCGCCGGCGGCGTGGACCCCAAGACCGTCAACGCCAGCTTCCTCGAAGCCGAGAAGGCTCCTGACGCGCGGTTCGACGCCCTTTCAATCCACCCCTACCGGGGGGAGCCGCTGGAGGACGGGGTGCTGGCCGACATCGCCGCAGTCGCCGGGAAGTCGCCCTGCGGGCGCGTGTGGGTCACGGAGATCGGCTGGCCGACTTGCGGCAAGTGGGTTTGGGGCGAGGCCGACCAGGCCGCCTACCTCGCCCGCTTCCTCTTGACCGCCGCAGGGAGCGGCAAGGCGCATTCGATTTACGGCTACGACCTCGTGGACGACGGGTTCAACCCGCTGGAGCGCGAGAATCACTTCGGCATCGTCCGGCGCGACTTCACGCCGAAGCCCGCCTGCCGCGCCGTGGCGAAGGTCTATCGGACATTCGACGCCGGCACTCCGCGATTGGAACGCAGGGAATGGCCTGGCGGCGCGGTCGTGTGGATATTCCGCATGGGCGGCAGGGCGGCCGTCTGGTCGAACCGCTGCCAGGCGGTTGCAATCAAGTCCGACCGCCCGGCACGCTTCTCCAACCTGATGGATGAGACGCTCGGCGAAGGGGCCACGGCCTTCCGTGGCCAAATCGGCCCCCGCGACCTGGTCTTCCTCGACGGCGACGTAGTGGATGTCGAGGCGGGGGGCGCGCCATGACCGCAATGCGCACGCCCGAACCCCGCGACGTCCGCCTGGGCGGAGCGCCTGGCGAAAAGATGAACGCGCTCTTCTCGGCGCGAATACTCTCGCGCCACGCGCAGCGCGACATCTTCGGGGAGGCGCGCCGCGCCTTCGAGCGCCGCGACGACGACGAGCTCGGCCACGGCGGGTTCTGGCGCGGGGAGTTCTGGGGCAAGCTCATGATCGGCGCGGCCAGAGTGGCCGACTACCTCCGGGACCCCGCGCTCCTCGCCTTCATCGGCGACGAATGCCACCGCCTCATGGCCCTCCAGGACGCCGACGGCTACCTGGGCAGCTACGCCGACAGGACGCTCGTCTCGATCGCGGACCCCGAAAAGACCAGGTCCATCTACTGCTGGGAGTCCGTCTGGAACATCTGGAACCGCAAGTACGCGATGTGGGGCATGCTTGAGGCGTGGCGCGCGACAGGCGACGGCGCGATCCTCGGCTCCGTCAGGCGCCAGGCCGACCAGCTGGTTTCCATGCTGGGGGGCCTCGGGCTGCGCCTCCGCGACACAGGCACCGGCGGCATGAACGGCCTGCCCTCGATGTCGGTCCTGAAGCCCATTGTCCTCCTCTACGAGGCCACCGGGGATCCGCGCTACCTCGGCTTCGCGAGGGGCATCGTGGCCGACTGGGACCGCGACGACGGCGCGCCTCCGAATCTCCTGCGCAACGCCTTCCGCCCCGGCCCCCTGCGGGAGTGGTACCAGCACCCGGAGAACTGGGCCAAGTGCTACGAACTCATGAGCTGCCTCGAAGGCCTGCTCGAATACCACCGCGCGACAGGCGACGCCGCATGCCTGGCGGCGGTGCGGGCCATCCGCGACAATCTCGCGGCCACGGAGCTGAACCCGCTCGGCTCCGTGGGCTTCGGCGACAAGTTCATCGGCGGCGCCGAGCGCGCCAACGCGCTGACGGAGGTCTGCGACGCCATCCACTGGATACGCCTGAACCTCGACCTCTTCCTCCTCACGGGCGAGGACAAGCACCTCGACTCGATGGAGCTGGCCTACTTCAACGCCTTCCTTGCCGGCATCCACCGCGACGGCGCATGGGGGGCCTTCTTCGTGCGCGGACACGTCCGGCACGAGGACCAGTGGCAGTGCGGGCTCTCCTACAACCACTGCTGCGTGGACAACCTCCCCCGCGCCTTCATGGACATGGCCCTCGCCACCGTCACGGCCGACGCGCGGGGCGTCTTCCATGTGAACCTCTACCAGGACGCGGAAGTCACGCTCGACGGCGTGCGCTTTGAAATATCCGGGAACTACCCCGTCGGCGACACGGTGACGGTCCGCGTCTCGCGGCCCGTGGAGGTCGTCTTCCGCAAGCCGGCGTGGTGCCCGCGCCTGGACGTGGCGCGCGACGGCGACACCTGGACGCTGCGCTTCGACATGGCCCCGCGCGTGGTCCACCGCCCCGCCGCGCCGGCACAGGAAGACGCGCCGGCACCGGGGACGTGGGCTTTCGAACGGTACGCGAACAACGCCCCGCCGGGGGTGAACGACGACATACGCCGCTCGTACCGCCGCGCCCCGGCGGCGACAGTGATGCGCGGCCCGCTCGTCCTCGCAAGGGCGATTCGCGCCGGCGCGACACGGCGGGAACTTGACGGCGAACCGACGGTGAACGGCCTCGACTGCTCCGTGTCGCTCTCGCCGCTCCCAGCCACAACCACATGGGGGGTGTGGGACATGACGATCTCGGCCAAGGGACGCCCGCCTGTCAGGACGCGCGTCTGCGACTTCCAGAGCGCAGGGGACGACCCCGCCGCGCAGGACGCAAACCTCTTCAGCATCTGGTTCTAGACTAGTTTTTAACGGAATCGCGGGCATGGTTTCAGGAATACTCTTCGCAATACTTACAGGGCTGTCATGGGTGGTCTCAGGTGCCGTGGTCGGTCTCGCGGAGAAGCGGGGCTGCGGCACTGACCGGCAGCAACTGATTGGGAACGCCTTCAAGCTCCTCCTCACGCTGGCGGTGCTGGGGGCGGGCGTGGCGCTGCGTCCCGGCGCGCCGGCCTTCGCGCTGCGCTCGGACACGGTGTCGTTCCTGTGGATGGTGCTATGCGGCTTTCTCAACTACTGGGCCATCGTCTGCATGGGCCGGGCCATGCGCGACGGACCAAACGGCGTCGTCTGGACCATCGTGCAGAGCGGGTTCGTATTCCCCTTCGCGCTAGGCGTCGCGCTTGACAACACCCCGTTCACGGCGGCAAACGCCGCCGGGACGGCCTGCGTACTTGCCGGCGTCGCCTTCTGCGGGAAGGCCAAGGGGACGACGGCGCGCCGCGCCGCCAGGAGTGAAACGCGTCAGGGCTTTTGGCCTGGTGGCTGGAAGGCCGCCGCGTTCGCGGGGTTCGCACTATGCGGCATCACGCAGTGCGCGCAGTGCCTGGCCGCGATGGGGCCGGCCGAAACGCGCCCAACCGCGCTCCTGCGCATTCTCTTCGAGATGACCGGAGCCTTCGCGGCCATCGTGCCTCACCGGCTCTGGCTATGGCGCAGGAACCGTGGCAACGATGCCCCGCGCGACCCGGACCTCGGCGCAAAGTACCGCTACCTCATGAAGATCTGCGCCGTCCAGGCGGCGATCTACTTCATCTCGGGATTCTGGTGGCTCTACAACGCCCTCGACCGCCTCGGGGACGCTGGTCTCATCGCAGTTGCCAATCCGCTCATGCTCGCCTCCAGCCTCGTGGGATTCACGATATACTGCGCGCTGGCCCTGCGCGAGCGCCCCGCGCCTGTCCAGATCATCGGAACCGCATTCGCCCTCGCCGGCATAGCCCTCGTCGCCGCATCGGCGGCGGCATCATGACAACAGAGCCATGAAAAGCCCCGTCGCCACATCGACAATAATGGCCGCCGCACCGCCGCCATCCCGGCCGCTTATGATCCCGCCACGGGCGTCCTGCGCTTCACGGCCTCGACCCGCGGCCCGGTCATCTCGTCCATCGAGACGGGGATTGGCACGCCGACCGGGAACAGCTCCGCCCTGTTCTTGACGCCGAGTGCCTACAACTGCCTTTACAACGAATCTACGGCGCGTTATCTGACGCCGACCAATGATTTCACGTTGGAGGGATGGATCAATCTGAAGAGCTTGCCGGCGGCCGGCACCTTCTTTGTCATCGCCTCTGCTCCGAACCTTGGCGATGGCCGGTGGCTGTTCTCTCTTCGAGTGAATGGTGCCAATTACGAATGGCAATTGTACAGCCAGTGCAAATACGGGACGGCATCGTCGATGGGTGACAGGGTTCTGAAGACGCTCTCGGCTTCGGAGATGAGCGCGTGCCTCAACAAATGGACGCACTGGGCGCTGACGTACACGCATGGGGACGGTGAACACGGTGCCGCCTGGCATGCGTATGTTGACTATCAGGAGCTGGGGGATGGCATTTCCTTTGATGAGACGATGACGTCCGCGAACGCGCCGTTTGCGGAGGATTTCCGTTTCACGCTCGCCGGACGTCCGAATGCGTCCAACACGCCGGACGGTTCCGTTGACTATGTGCGGCTGACGCAGGAGGTGCTGGATATTTCCGAGTTCATGACCAAGGGGGCGGTGGCCCCGGATGAAGGGGTGATCGCCCACTGGCCCCTGACCGGTGCCGCGAGCGGGAAAGTCAATGTCGAATCAAAGGTCGGCGATACGGCGCTTTCGGGTGCGATTCCCCAGTCGGCGTGTGCGGTGAGACCTTCTTCCGATCAGGCCTTTTCCGGAAACCTGCAGGGGGTGCTTTCGGCGAACAATTGCGGCAGCTGGCGAATGACGGCTCCGAATGCCCAGATGAAAGCAGGGAATCTCGGCAGGGATATGGAACTGACCAAACCTTTTACCGTCGAAGGGTGGATCAACATGAAGTTCGCCGGCGCACCGTTGGAACAGTATGTTTTCTACACGCGCGACAACGGCGCCCAATGGAATTTCCAGCTTGCCCAACGCATGGTTGGTGGCGTGGCCAGATGGCAATTTGAGGTGTTCGCGCAGACGACAGGCGGTGCACCCTTGCAGCCCGGAGGCAGCTACGCCGCCTATCCGATCTCCGGCGATGTCTCTTCATGGAAGGGCTGGAAGCACATTGCCCTTACGTACGATCCTGCCGGGGCGACTGACTACGGTGTGTGGCGTTTCTATGCGGACGGCGTCCTGCAGGGAGGCATGACCAATGCCTTGGCGACGAGCGGACTGAACACTGGTTGCGTGAATTTCTATCTTGGCGGACGAAAAGACAAGACGGCCTGGTACTTCAATGGTGACATGGACTGCTTCCGTGTCTGCAAGGCCGTTCTTACGCCGGAGAAGTTCTTGAATGGCTCTTCGCCGTCATCCGCTGAAGAGGTGGCGGCCTTTTGGCCTCTGGATGTTGACGCTACCGGCGCCTATCTCGACGGCAGGGATCAGCAGGGTGCATATCCGCTCGTTGGCTCCACCACCTACAGCGGCAAGATCGTGACGCCGGTTGAGATAGACGGAACGAATGTGACGCGGTTTTGTACGAGCGGCAACCCTCAAGCGTACTTGGCCCTGACCGACGAGAACGTCATGAAGACCTTCGTGTCGTCCAAGGGTTATACTCTGGAGACCTATTTGCGCCGCGAGGAAGGTGTCTCTAATTGGGAGCTCGTATTCGGCGTTGCGAATGAGGCGTGGAATGGAATGGCGCTTAATCTGTCCTATCGCACCAATGGTTTTGTCCTCTATTACAGTCGATTTGGAGATCAGGCGGTGATCGCCGACGTTCCATTTGATGCCAATGTCAAGTTGGACGCAGGCCGATGGTATCATCTTGCGCTTGTGGTTGACAGGAATCAGGAAAGTGGCAAGATATGGTTTGATCTTTACCTGAACGGAACGAAGGTGGGGAATACACAGAAGGCTGTGGACATCGTTCTTAACGGTCCTGCCGCGCTTCTGGTTGGAGGACGTTCTTGGGCTGCGAACAGCTTCAGGGGCGAGATCCGAGATCTTCGCCTGACTGGACGCGCACTGACCGAACCGGAGTTCCTCTACCACGAGACAAACGAGACAAAATCGGCGGCGTTCTGGACGATTGACACCGAGCAGAACGGCTCGTTGAACCTTGGGAACCACATTGACGCAAACCATCCGCTGAAGACAACGGGAAGCGTTGTCGGGGATCGGCGGGGTGCCCGTAGTTGCGTCCCGAATCCGGACACGACGCCTGGTTACATTGGCGATCCGTCGAACAACCGCGGCAGCGCGGCGGTAGTTGCCGGTTCTCTTGTTGCAGGGAATTGCGGCGGTTCCGTCAGTGGCGAAAGGAGCTTTACGGTCGAGGGGTGGGTCAAATGGCTTAACGAGGGGACCGGGACTCAGGAAAGCATCTGCGGAACCCTGACCCAGCAGACGCCTGCCGGCTGGAAGCTTGTCATCGACAGTTCCGGGGCCACGCCTGTTCTGAAGATTGTCGCCGGGCTGTACGGGGCCAATTTTGCTGTTGACAGCGCGTTCGGCGGCATCGACCTGTCGCAGTGGAAGGACGCCTGGCGTCACGTGGCACTTGTCTATGATCCTTTTGAGGGGAAGGGCGTCTGGCGGCTCTACGTGGACGGCGCATTGTTCGGATCGGTCGAGAATGTGACATCGCTCTACGGGCAGCCGTTTGGTCCGGAGGACTTCGTCTTGGGCGAGAATTTCGTCGGAAGCCTTGACATGTGGCGCGTCTCGGAGGGTGAGCTGACGGTCGGCGGGATGCTGTACCGGCCGCCGCTACCTTTTACCTTGATAATCAGGTAGGATTCTTAGGCTGGTGAAATTCCTCTGGCGCACGTATGTCCAATGTAAGCGAACTTCTTGGGAGGGGCGTTGCCGTAAGCGCAAATACGGCAACGCCCATCGGTGCCGACTGGCTTTCTGCCGACAAGTGCCCGTTGGTTGTCAATGAGGATAACGACCACTTTTTCAAGCTTCCCGCTTCGTGGATGACACGGGAGGGGCTCGTTCGCTATCTCGACGATGTCCTGCAGGGCCCCGTGACGCACTTTGTGATGTGTGTGAACGGTCAGCGGACAAGCTATGACTCAAAGACGTGGGAGCCCATTTGGAAGGGAGTTGACGAACCGGCGCGGACGGACACGGCCACGGCAATGGACGGGACCCATGACAGGTGGGCAGTCAACGCGTGGGAGCTCTTCAAACAGGGCATAGACCCCTATTCCGTATGGATTCAACGCTGTCGCGAGAAAGGGGTGGGCCCCTGGGTTTCCATTCGAATGAACGATGTCCATTGGGTCACGGTGCCGAACTATTTCCGCAACGCGACTTTTTGCAGGACGCGGCGCGACCTTTGGCGAAATCAGGATGCCAAGGGCGATTGGAACGACTATTGCCTCGACTACCGACATCAGGAGGTGCGGGATTACACGTTTGCGCAAGTTGCGGAAATGCTGGAACGCTGGGATGTGGACGGCATCGAGCTGGATTGGATGCGCAGTCCGCTGCAATTCAGAAAGGGACATGAAAGAAGCGACGCGCATTTTCTGACGGAGTTCATGCGACGGGTAAGGCGGCGGGTGCAGGAGGCGTCGGAGAGCCGGGGCCGCAGGATCCGAATTGCCGTGCGACTGCCGCGCTCCCCGCAGTTGGCCGTGAAGGCCGGATACGACGCCGACGTCTGGCTTCGCGAAGGACTGGTGGATTTGATCGTCGGATCGAGTGTCTTCTGGCCGGATCCGGAACTTCCCGTGGCGACATGGCTCGCGTTCATCGAAAGGCACAATCCTTCCGTCCGTTTCCTGCCGTCGATCGACTGTTTCCAGCTGCCGGACATAGCCCATTTCCGGGGCATGGCCAGTTGCTATTACGGAAGGGGCGCGAAGGGCCTTTATCTCTTCAACGCCCCGTATTGCGGAAGGTATGACACCGATGGGCGGCATCATGACGAGGACACGTTCGGGATTGTCTGCCGCGAGGGGTTGTCGCCGGATTCCATTCGGGGGAAGCCGATGAAAGTGCCGCCGCCGCGCGTGGATTTCCCCATGCCCTGCGATTGAATTCCCTTGTGGGCAATGAAAGTCATGGAAGGCTCGGGAGTTCGGCGTGTTACGGCGATGGTCAACGGGCATCCGCGAGCGGCGGCAAGTTGGCGAACTCCTTCGCAAGGCGGGGAAGGAGAAACGCGCACCACTGCGGAATGGTCAGCACGCCGTTCGCGAACCCGATGTTTCCGTTCACGAGCTTGATTCCCCAGCGGATGTCGGGATAGTGTGGACTGCCGATCATGGTTCTGAGCGATTTCCCCTGTCCGTTTTCGGATTTCACCTCCACGGGAACGAGGCAGTCGCCGGAACGAAGAAAGAAATCCATTTCGAGGAGCGAATTGTCCTTCTTGAAATAGACGGGCTCGGCACCGGCCTTCACCAGCGCCTCCGAGACGACGTTCTCGAAAAAACCTCCCTTCCACGTTCCAAGGTTCCGCCGAACCAGCACGTCGGCGCGGGCCTCGTCATCCATCATGGCCATGAGGATGCCGGAATCGGCCATGTAGAGCTTGTAGAAGTCCGCATCCACATTCCCCTTCACCGGCAGTTCCGGAAAGGACATCTTCTGGCAGACGTTGACGATTCCGGCATCGCGAAGCCACTCGACGCACCCCCAAAAGTCCTTGCGTCGGGCTCCTTTGGCGATTCGCGCATACTGGAATTTCTTGTTCTCCTTCGCAAGCTGCGCCGGAACGGAATCGAAAACGCTTTCGATCCTTGCCGCATCAAGGTTTTCGCAGTATTTCCTGACATCGGCCCGGTAGTCCAGAACAAGGCGCTTCTGGATGCGGGCAACGTCCGTGAAGGTTCCGTCCTCGACGAAACGACAGACGGCTTCCGGCATCCCCCCGCAGGCGCAGTATTCGAGGAAGCGTCTGCCAAACGCCGTTTGCAGCGCCTCCGGGAACGGCTTCCTTTCCACAAGGAATCCAAGGACCTCGTCCAATTGCTCCGGACGATAGCCCAGGGCGAAAAGGAACTCTTCGAAGTCGAGCGAACGCATGACGGACGTTTCCTGATAGCCGACGCTGAAACTTGCGATGCGCCTGTAGTGTACGCCAAGCAGCGATCCGCTGCAGATGACGTCGAACCGCCCGTCTTCGGCGAAGAACTTGAGGGATGTCGCAATCTCAGGGAACTCTTGGATTTCATCGAAAAGGATCAGCGTTGTTCCTGTCTCGAAAATGAATGTCGCATCGATCGCCGTAATGTTGCGAACGATGGAGGACGCAGAGAATCCGTCGCGGACGATCACCTTGAATTCGGGGCGTTCGACGAAATTGATTTCGACAAAATGCTGGTAGTTCCGGCGCGCGAATTGCCGGATGCTGTATGTCTTTCCCACCTGTCGCGCCCCTTTGAGAACGAGAGGCATGCGATGCGGATTCGATTTCCATCCATTCAAAAGGGAATCCACCTTGCGGCGGAGGGATGTGTCGGTCGCTTTCCTTTGCATGGGGGGCAGTCTATCAAATTGCCTGCGGAAACACAAGACAAAAACATTTTCAAGAGCCACTTCGTCCACGACGAATACATTTTCAAGAGCCACTTCGTCCACGACGAATACATTTTCAAGAGCCACTTCAACCGGGATGAATACATTATCAAGAGTCACTCCAATATGCATAGTAACACTTTCGAGAGTCACTTCAAGTCGGGCAATTGTCACGTCAAACGCCGGCCAGAGTCCATACGTGGGAGCCCATTTGGAAGGGAGTTGACGAACCGGCACGGGCGAACACGGCCACGGCAATGGACGGGACCCCTCACGGCACCTGTTCCTGCGTTGCGTCGAACAGTCGCTCGACCGGGACGATGAAGTCGATGAAGCGGTTCTCCGCCAGTTCCGGGGCAACGTCCCCGTCATGGACGAGCGCCGTCCGGACGGCAATGCCACGCGGAAGTTTGAGGGCGGCGACTTTGTGGCGCATTTCATCCTCGAAGGACGCCGGAACCAAAATCTAGGCGAAAAATCGACGTTGTGCATGTTTTTCGCCATTGATCCTCCAATTGAAACCAAGTGCTTTCTGTCCCGCCCCCGCCCAACTGGCCTAGACCGGATTCTGCGCCGGGAGTGGGCAAATGCGTTGCTTTTCATCGCGCGTCTGGCAGTTTTGACGAAATCATGCGATTTTTGCAGGGTTTCGTCAAAGCCTCAATGTCGTCTAATACGCCATTACCGCCTGGGAGCGCGGGCATCCTGCCCGCGGTGTCGTCTGGGAGCGCGGGCATTCCTTGGAGCGCGGGCCTTCCTGGGAGCGCGGGCATCCTG
>DJYI01000152.1:0-12137 GCA_002448475.1 Verrucomicrobia bacterium UBA6982 | reverse complement strand
CGCGGGCATCCTGCCCGCGGAAATTGGTATGTCAGCCTAATGGATTTCATGTCTCATCCCGACATTTTGAAACTCGACGAAAGACAGACACGAAATGAACGCATCATCCCGTCTTTGCGCCGTTGGCCCTGGACGCCTATTTCAATTTCATTCTCACGCGTCCGCCGGGATCGATGCAGTCGCCGGGCCGTGCAGTTGGGCGGAACGACGCCGAGGATTCGTCCTCGGCGTCTTCGTTGCCTCCCTGGAAGGCGTTCCCGCCTACCGCACGACGATCACGAATGGCAGAAGGCCGTGATCCACGACGCAGGTGGCGGTTTCGCCTTCGATCGTCTCGCCGAACACGTCGAAGATCGGCGTCACGCCATAGACAATCTCCTGCGCGCCTTCGATGCGCTCGACGGCGAGAGTCGCGCCAGTTTCGCCGGAGAGCGCCTCGCCGCCACGCGTCCAGCGGTAGGCGACGGCGCCTGGCGCGTATGCGGAGAGAAGCGTCGGGCGTGTCCCCGAGACGCGGGTGTCCTGCGGCTTCACGAGGAGAGCGCCGGAACCGGCGCCGCCCGTGCCCATGCCGCCGATCGCGAAGGCGCTGGCCCCGGAGAGGGTGTTGGTGAGGACCGTCCCGGTCCGCGTTTCGTAGAGTCCGCCCACGCCGCCGCTCGCCCATGGCAGGTATTCGCGCACAAGGCCGTATTCGCCGTCCTTCTTCTCGTAGATCCTGAGCGAATAGAGATCGGCCATCGCCTTCGTGCCGAGAAGCCAGTTGCTCTGGGCGAAGACCCAAAGCGGCGTCTGGCCCGTCTTGGTTCGCGTTGCGGTGATGTCGTAGGCGTTGGTCGTTGTCCCGGTGACCAGGAGCGCCTTGTCGGCCGGGGAATCGAGGATGAACGTGTGCCGGCCGGTGTCCGCCGCCGTCATGGGAATGCCGGAGACATCCCCGTCATTCAGGGAGAATGCGAAATTCTTGGCGTTGTTCACATAGAGGACGCAGGAAAGAGAGTCGGAAGACGCCGCCCGCGAGGCGAAGATGCGGGGCTGCGAGACGTTGTCCGTGCTGTTGAGTTTGAAATCGACCTCGATTCGGGTGTCCGGGTTCGGGGTGTAGTCCGTGACGATGGCCTGCGTCCCGTCGCTTTTGAGATAGGCGTCGCAGTTGTCGTGGCCGATTGCGCCGCCGTATGTGCCGGATTCGTAGGGGTGGAAGTTCCCGCCCGTGGTGTCGTAGAGTCCAAGAGTCCCGTTCTTCACGTAGGGGACGTAGGAGCGCTCCAGCGCCCCGTCCTCGTAGATGTTCAGCCGGTAGAGCCTGATTTTCGACAATTGTGACCAATCCGCTCCGTTGAACACGTAAAGCGCGCCAGTGGCCTTTTCCGTTTCCAGGGTCGTCGCCATCGTGGCGGAGTAGTTCGTGGCGCTTCCGGTGTAGAAGGCGGCCTGGTTGCCCGCCTTGTCGACGCTGAACACATGTCGCACGCCGATGTCGCGCCCGACGCCGGTGCTCCACTGGTAGCCGGCGACCTTGTTGGTCAGGCCCGCCGCGTAGTCGAACGCGTTGTAGGCGAAGAATCCATTTGAGTTGATGTAGAGCGTGTAGCGCAGTCCGTTGGACCCGCAGATGCGCGGCTGTGTCACGTTGTTGGTCTCCACCATCGAGAAGTCGGCCTCGATACGCGTCTTCCGGGTCGGGAAGTAGCCCGTGTTGATGTAGGCGGCGCCGTCGGACTCGAGATAGGCGTCGCCGCTCGCGACGCTTTCGATGTCGCCTCCCGACGTGAGCGCGGCCGGACCGGAAGCCGAGAAGAACTTCCCAGTCAAGGAGTCAAGAATGCCCGGAACTCCGTCGCGGACTACCGGCGAAAAGTCATGCTTTTCCTCGATGTTCCCGCTCGCGTCGGCCTCGCCTATTTTGAGTCCGTAGAGCCGGCCCTGGGCCTTCGTGGCGCTCATCCAGGACGACTGGCAGAAAAGGCGGAGCGGCTCGTTGGCCTTCGTCGAGCGCGTCTGGTTGACGATGGCGCGCTTGAAGGCAGTTCCGTCGGCATTGTAGAGCACGGCCTCGCCGGTCTTGGAGTTGTAGGTGAAGCGATGGCGTGCGGTGTCCGCCACGGCGAACACGGTGGCGCCGGAGATCTCGCCGTCCTTGCAGGAAAAGGCGAAGTTTTTGCCGTTGTTCACGTAAAGCGCCATGGAAAGGGCGGTCTCGGGCTTGTTATACACGGCAAATATGCGAGGCTGCGAGACGTTGCTCGTCGAATCGAGCTGGAAATCGACGTCGATGACCGTCATGGCGCCGGCGACGCAGCTCGGGTAGTAGTCCGTGATGATGTAGTTCGAGCCGTCCGTCCGGACGTACGCGTCTTCTGCGCCTGCGGGCGCGGCGGCGAAAAGCAGCGCGGCCGATGCCGCGATCGCCGTTGTCACGACATGCCGCGAACGGCCCGGATTCCTGTATTCGCCTTTTCGATTCTCCATGGCTTGCTCCTGTTTTCCTCGGTGATGTTTTAGTGGCACATGTTTTGCGGAAAGCACATGCGACGCCGACGATTATAGGTCGGCGCGAGATTCCCAATTGAACATTTCGGCAAAGTTTTTTTCAACGTTGCTGCGACTGGGGAAGAGCGCCGCCGTTGCGGCGGCGCCACTCCGTCATCGAGCAGCCGTTGCGGCGGCTGAAGTAGCGGTGGAGGGCGATCGGGGACGCGAAGCCGCACATGTCGGCGATGACGCCGACGGGCACCTCCGGGCGCGCCAGCAGCGCGTATGCCATTTCCATTCTGACGGACAGGATTTCGTCGTAGGCCGAGTGTCCGATGGCCTCGCGGAAGCGGAGGTCGAAGAGTCGGCGCGAAAACGGGAAACGCGCCGCGAGCGCCTCGGCCGTGAGGCCCTCGCACGCTTCGCGGCGGATGATTTCGAGGGCCTCGGCGATGGCCGGTTCGTGGCGGCCGCGACCGCGCGTCGAATTGCGGCGCACGGTGAAAAGCGGGCCGTATGTGAAAGGCGGGCGGGTGGCGATACTTTCCTTTTTCGCCGCAAGGGACGCAGCGTCCTCAACGACTTTGATCCCCCTTGCGTTCTTTGCGGCTACATCATCCCCGATCATTTTCGCGGCGAGGTAGCCGATTCGCTCGTGGTCGAAGCGGACGCTGGAGATTTCGGGCGACGAACGGCCGGGCGGGGCGCAGTCGTCGACGCCGAGCAGCGTCAGTTGCCGCGGGATGCCGATGCCGGCGGCGCGGGCCGCATCGGCGACGGCGCGGGCGACGGCGTCGTTTGCGGCGAACACCGCGGTGTGGCGCGGAAGGGCGGAAAGCCAGGCGGGCAGTTCGGAGGCGAGGCGCTCCTCGTATTCCGTGCGCGATTCGCCCTCCTTTCCGGGGAACACCTCGCATGGGCGGCCGGCGGCGGCGCAAAGCTCGGCAAAAGCCGCGACGCGCCGCCGCGACCAGCCCACCAGGCGAAGCCCGACCGCGGCGTAGGACGCGGGAAGACCGGAGGAAAGCTCGGAAAAGGCCGCGCGGGCGACGGCCGCGTCGTCCGTCGCGAAGCGCGGAGAGGTCGGATACTGCGAGACGTCGGCAACGAAATAGACGACCGGGACGCTCCCGAAAAGCGACGGCGGAAACGAGTCCGGATGCGTCGAGGCCTCGACCGCGCAGCCCGCCGGGCGGTCGCGCTCAAGCATCGCGAGAACGTCCTGCGGCGTTGACTGCAGTATGTCGACACCCGTGGCGCGCCAGCCGCGCCCGGCCGCGTAGCGGCGCATCCCCGCCAGTTTCCGCCGGTGGACTGGGTCGTTTTCGTCGATGTCGATGTAGAGGAGCGTTTCGGGCATGTCGGGACGGAATCTTTCAACCAGCATTACAGGAGGGGATCGTATAGCATGCGTGCGGGGAAGTCAAATGCCGCGGCCTTTCAACAGAGATTCCAAATCGCGGCCTGACTTGGACGTTGACTTGCGTCCACGCCGGGCATTGGATAGTATTGACGCCCACCGACAGGGATCTCGACATGTCAGGAATCTCAGACGTCAAGATTCCATACTGGTTGCGAGGAAATTTCAAGATGTCCACGCCTGATTTCAGCGAGTTGGCAAAATATCTCGACTCTCTCCCTGCGCTTGGGGGCTGGCCGGGAAGCGACTGCCTTGTCCTTCTCCACGGCGAACCGGTTTTCCGCCATCAGGCGGGATTCTGCGATCTCGAAGCCCGAAAGCCGTGGACCGGCCGCGAGCGCGTCAACCTCTACTCCTGCTCCAAGATCGCGACATGCGTCGCCGCCATGCAGCTCTTCGAGAAGGGGCTCTTCAAACTCGAAGACCCGCTCGCCGACTACATGCCCGAGTTTGCGGACATGAAGGTGCGCGACGGCGACGGCTCGACGCGCCCCGCCCGGGAGCCGATCCGCATCTGGCACCTCTTCACGATGACGGCCGGCTTTTCCTACGATCTGAATTCGCCGTCGCTCGCCGCCTACCGCGCAGCGAACCCCGCCTGCCCGACGCGGGAGTTCATCCGGGCCCTTGCCGGCGATCCGCTCCACTTCGACCCCGGCTCGCGCTGGAACTACAGCCTGTGCCACGACGTTCTCGCCGCGCTCGTCGAAGTCCTTTCCGGGCAGCTTTTCGCCGACTACACGCGCGACCACATCTTTGCGCCGCTCGGCATGGCGGACACGACCTTCCTCCTGCCCGACTCGGAACTCGGCACCATCGCGCCGCAGTACCGCTGGAATGCGGAGTGTAAGAAGCCCGTTTTCTGCGGACCTGCCATCCAGCCCTACAAGGCCGGCGCGGAATACGCGAGCGGCGGTGCGGGCTGCGTCTCGACCTGCGACGACTACATCAAGCTCCTAGAGGCCCTGCGCGTCGGCGACGTGATTCTCAGGAAGGAGACGATCGACCTCATGGCAACCGACCGCCTCACCGACGAAACACGTCCCTTCTACTGGAAAACGGATTGCGGCTACGGCCTCGGCGTCCGTTGCAAGTCGGCCGTCCTGCCGGATGGGGCGTCCGACTTTGGCTGGGGCGGGGCGGCGGGGTCGCTCTCCGTCACCGACCGCGAACACGGCTTCACCATCATGCTCGTCCAGCACATGCTCGGCGCCACCGACCCCGCGCTACGCTGGGAGGTGGTCCGCCTCGTGCGCGAAGCCGTATCCGCCCCGCGCCGACAGCGCAAACGCGAAGGTGCGCGACATGGCTGAAAGCGTCAACTACAGGACATCTTACGCATGGTGAACCGCGAACTCGTCGAAGAGCGCAAGATGTAGCGGTGCGGCGGAAGGTGCGCGGGGCGGACCGAGCCGTTCGGCGCTAGCGCCTGGAACGGTGGGCCGCGCGGTACTGGCCGGGGGCGACGCCGCGTTCGCGCCGGAAGATCTTCGTGAAGTGGCTCTGGTCGAAGAACCCGGTCGCAACGGCGATGTCGGAAACGAGCCGGTCGGTTGTCTCCAGTAGATGGCGCGCGGCATTGAGGCGGATCGTATTCACGTATTTTCCGGGCGAGATGCCGAACGTGCGGGAGAACTGCCTCCTGAAGTTCGGTTCGGAGGTCCCGGCGATTTCGGCAAGGCGCGCGGACGAAACCGGGCGCGCGTAGTTTTTCGCGATCCAGTCCGTCACGGCCTTCATGCGTCCGTGCCAGTCCGGTGCGTCGTCCGAATGGCGCTTGTAGTAGATGCCGGCGGTTCCGATGAGCCTTCCGCCTTTGTCGCGGACTGGAAAGACGCTCTTCACGTGGATGTCGAGGGAGCGGTCGGCCGGGTGGCGGTGGACCTGGTCAAGAAGCGGCCGCCCCGTTTCCATGACGATCCGGTCGGACGTCATGAACGATTCGGCGAGGACGTCGGCGAAGATGTCGCAGCTGCGAAGGCCGATGGCGTCGAACTCGTCGCGGATGTTGCAGTAGTCGCAGTTGCGGCGGTTGAGCGCCATGATGCGGCCTTCGGCGTCCTTGAAGTAGAACCCGGCGTCCGGCAGGGCGTCCATCATCTCCTTGAACGTTTCCGCGTTCGGCCCCGCCTTGCGGAAGAACTCCTCCCGCATCCTCTCCTTTTCACTTCTCGTCAAATTCCGTTTCATTCTTACGCGTTCCGTCTGTGCCGTTCATTCTACCAAAATGCGGAGTGATCTCAAGAGGGGTGACCGGAAAGTTGCACGGAATTTACATTTTATTTTACAATCCATACAAGACTCGGCGGAGGCCGTTCTGTAGAATTGAAGGTGTTGTCTGGGACGAGTGTCCCGTCATGCTGACAACCGAATCGAACTTGGCAAAAGAGGTTCCACATGAACAAACTCGTATTTCTCCTACCGGCGATCGCTCTCGCCGCAACGCCGTCCGCATGGGCGCGGACGGTCTCCGTCTCCTCATTCGACGCCGCCACTGGCGAAACGGTGCTTGCGATTTCCGACGCCGAGGCGGGCGATGGCGACAAGGCGCTTGTCGCAGCCTGGTCTAGCGGCGACAGGGGCGCCGACCCGCTCGAGTGGGCGGAATACGCCGACGCCGGAACGGTGGCGGCGGGCGACGCCTCGGTTTCGTTCACGCTCCCCGCCGCCTGGCGCGCGAAGTCCGGCGCGGTCCGCTTCTTCCTCATGGCCGGCGTCCCGCCCTACGACGCCCGTCTCGCATCGATCCGCTCGGCTTCCGCCGGACCGTATATCGACACGGGCTTCGTGCCGACAAAGGACAGCGACATCCGCGTGACGGCAAGATATGTCGGCACCTCTGCCCCGTTTGGCGTATTTGGCTCATGCCAGTTCTTCGATGCCAGCCCTGATACGGCTGGGGACACGGAATGGTATTACCGTTTCCTCGGCGCGGGCAACGGCAGCAGTGCGGTCAGCTTGGCAACCTCCGGCAGCGACCGACACGAATATCGGCTGAACGCCAGGGGCGCATTCATCGACGGTCTATGCAAGGTCGCGTTTGATCCTGCGGTTGTAACCGAAACAACGACAAGCACTTTGACGCTATTCGGACGGAGGAGGGATCCTG
This sequence comes from Verrucomicrobia bacterium UBA6982, assembly GCA_002448475.1. GTDB lineage: Bacteria > Verrucomicrobiota > Kiritimatiellia > RFP12 > UBA3636 > UBA3636. The sequence goes on along the minus strand of DJYI01000152.1, from coordinate 5,133 downwards.
TCGACAAGCAGGGCGACATCACGATATACGGCGCAACGATCTCCACAAACGGAGTTGTCGCGCACGACTATGTCCCATGCCGAAACAGCGAGGGCACGGTGACGCTTTACGACAGGCAGACGCAGACATTCTGCGAAGTTTCGGGGAGCGGTTCGTTCGTCGCCGGTGACGAAACCGGTCCTGCGCCGGAGGACTGCGGCGGCATGGAGTCGGCTACTGACGCGCTAGTATTGGCGCCGCGAATAAGGGCTGTCGTAAAAGACAGTTCGACTGGACGCGTGGAAATCAAGCTGAAGGGTTCGCACGGTGCTGGCGTCCTCTATTGGGTGGGCGGCGAATCTGACGCCGGGATGGCGCTCGCGGACTGGCAGGCGACGAACTTCCTCTGCAAAGTCGCCGCCGACGCGTCGACTGTGGCCACGAACATCCCGCCTGAATGGCTGCTCGGAAGCAAAAGCATTCGCATCGTCTGGCGTTCTGCAGAAGACGTTCCCTACGACCATGAAGTCGAGTGGCTTCATTCCTCCGGATCGGCGTATGTCAACACAGGCATTCGCCCGACAATGCAGACGGAAATCGCCATTCGCGGCAAAAGCGCCTACGACGTCTGCCTATTCGGTTTGACAAAGTGCTTCTACATGTTTTGCAATTCCACCATGGGCGCATACGGGTTCTTCGGCAAGGCGGGCACAGACATGGGGCCATTCAACCCAACGGAGTTCCACACGCTTGAACTCGGCCCCTCCGGTGCCTATCTGGATGGCTCGCAGAAGGCTGTTTTTCACGACGTGACGTTTGTAGAGCCGAAGTTCACGATGACTGTCTTCTTCCGCAAAAGCAACGATAACGCCAACATGACGAAAACTGGCGACTGCACAATCCAGTGGGCGAAGATCTGTGAATCGGGGCGGGTCGTTCGCGACCTCGTTCCGTGCGTTGCTGGCGGCGAGGCTTGCTTCTACGACAGGGCCACCAGGTCGTTTCTCCGGAGCGAGGTGCCCGGAGCGTCGTTCGAGGCCGGCGGGATCGTCGCCTGCATTACCGAACGCGACGTGCTCGCGTGGTCGGATGTCGTCGACAACGCCCCAATGGTAATCGTCATCCGCTAAGCTGGCAGTCAAGTCTTGGCGCCGCCTGCGGACTTTCTCCTTCTGGAACCCGAGGACAAATGACAGGCACCGCGTTTTTCCTTGTTCTCTCCTCCGCGGCGCTCCACGCCTCCTGGAACCTCATCGCCAAGAAGAGGCGCATGACGGTCGCCTTCTTCACGGCGCTCGCCACCGTCGGGTGGGCGTGGTCGTCCTGCCTGCTGGTTCTGCGGCCGCCGCCAGCCGCGTTTTTCGGGCCCCCGCTTGCGCTGGCGCTTTTCGGCGTGCTTGTCGGGCAGTTGCTTTTCGCATTTGGCCTTGGCTCTTCGTATCGCAGGCTCGACATGTCGAGCGCCTATCCGATGATCAACGCGCTTCCCCTGCCGATTCTCGCGATTGCGTCCGCCGTGTTCGGGTTCGGCCGGTCCCCGTCCGTCGCCGCCTCGCTGGGCATGGCGGCGGTCTTCGCGGGATGCCTGTTCATTCCGCTGCCGTCCTTTTCGTCGTTGTTCGGCGGGAAGTCGCCGCTGCGCGGGCTGCCGTTTGTCCTGGCGACGGCCTGCGGCACGGCCCTCTACACGATTGCCGACAGCGAAGGCCTGCGGCTGCTGCGCGAGGCGCTTCCCGCCGGCGACCGGAATGCGATTCTGCCCCTGCGCTGGTATTCGGTGCGCATGGCAGCGCTCGTTCCAGTGCTCTGGACGGTCGTCCTGTGCATGCCATCGGCGAGGGCCGATGCGGCGGATCTGTGGCGGCGGCGCGACCTCTCGCCGTTCGCGGCCGGACTTTGCTCGTCCCTGGCCTACGTCCTCGTCATCGCCGCTATGGGGTTCGTCGACAATGTCGCCTATGTCCAGGCCTTCCGCCAGCTCGGGCTCGTCATCGGATTCCTCGAAGGCGTTCTCGTCCTCCACGAGCGCGTCACGGCCCCGAAGATCGCGGGCCTCGTCCTCATCCTCGCCGGCCTTGCGGCTGTGGCTTTTTTCCCGGCACAGTGGTAGAATCATTTGCCAACGAAACGCAAGTATGAAAACAGGTTTTCACAGACAGCGCGACTTTCTCGACATGACGTGGTGGGACCCCTACGTGGAGACCATCGCGGACGAGGCGACGTATCTGCGCCGCAAGTTCCGCCAGGACGTCACGGACAAGACGACCGGCCTCTCGCAGGAGGCCCTTCACGACCGCCTCGCGGAGATTGTCGCCGCCGGGAAGGCGGCGGGCGAGGACTGGCGCGTCACCAAGGCGAAGTGCTTCGCCGCGCAGGTGCGCGAGGAGTCCATCGACGTTTCGCCCCTCGACTGGTTCCCCGCAATCGCCGTCTGGGACCGTCTGCGCCGCCCGATCTCGAAGGTCATCCGGGACCGCGCCGGGGAGGTCAACGCCGCCGCGCTTCCCGAGTGGGTGAAGAGGGAGTGGGCCGCCGGAAACGCCGACGGCTCGTGGAACATGTGGCAGGACTTCGACCACTCCGTCCCGGACTGGCGCGTGATCCTTCCGCTCGGCTTCCCCGGTCTGAAGACGCGGCTGGAGAAGATCGCCGTTGCCGGCGCCCCATTCTACGAGTCCTGCGCCATCGCGGCGGACGCGATTCTTGCGGGCATCGACCGCTTCATCGCGCAGGGAAAAATGCGGATGGGAAAACTTTCGACAGCCATCGACAGCGAAAAAAGCAGGCGCCGCAGCGACAGACTCGCCAGGGAAATCGCCTGTCTGGAGCGGTTGCGCGCCGGCGCGCCGCAGACGGCCTACGACGTGATGATGTTCGTGTGGCTCTACTTCATGTTCTCGGAACATCTCGACGGCATCCAGTGCCGTTCGCTTACGGAGCTCGACGTCTTCCTCACGCCCTACTACGACGCCGACATTGCCGCGGGCCGCACGACCGAGGCGGAGTTCCGCGAGCAGCTCAAGCACTTCCTCTGGCAGTGGGGGTCCATCGCGAACTACTGGAACCAGCCCGTCGGCCTCGGCGGCACGAAGCCGGATGGCACGAGCGAGTTCAACCACGTCTCGAAGATCATCCTGGACGTGATGGACGAATGCGCGCTCACGACGCCGAAGTTCCTCGTCAAGGTCGCGCCGAACACGCCGGACTGGGCGTTGGACAAGATGCTCGACATGGCGCGGCGCCACCGCTCCATCGCCTTCATCGGCGAGGAGTCCACGGCCCGCGCGCTCAAAAGGTGGGTCGGCGCCTCCGACCAGGACTGCCGCGAGATGGTCGTGCGCGGATGCTACGAATTCGGTCTTCGCGACGGCTGCAACACCACCGGCGTCGGCCACGTCAACTTCCTCAAGGTCGTTGAGAAGATGCTGGCCGAGGCAAAGCGGCGGCGCGACGACGGGGGCGTCGTCGCCACATCGGATGCGGGAACTTTTCAACCTTTCAACTTTTCAACCTTTCAACTGTTCAAGGCGGAGTATCTGCGACGCCTCGCGGATACGACAGACCTCTGTCGCAGGATCGCCTACGAGTGCGAGAAGGTTCTGTCCGACGTGAACCCCGCGTGCCTAATGACGCTCGCGACGGAACACGCGCTCAGGACGCGCCGCGACGGATTTGCAACCGGCTGCCCGCGCGGAAACAACACCACGATTCTCTCCGTCGGCCTCGGCACCGCCGTGGACGCGCTCCTCGCCGTGAAGGAGCTGGTCTTCGAGAAAAAGGAACTCACCCTTGCGCAGCTTGGCGCGATCATGGCGTCCAACTGGGAGGGACATGAAGCGCTTCGGCTCCGCATGCTCCGCTCCAAGCGCAAGTGGGGCAACAACGACCCGGAGGCCAACGCCCTTGGCGCTGAGCTGGTTGAAACCTTCGCCGGGCAGGTCAACGGCAGGCCCAATTCGCGCGGTGGCGCATTCCTCGCCAGCGGGCACTGCGCGCGCCAGTTCATCGTGCTGGGGGAAAAGACCGGCGCCACGCCCGACGGCCGCAGGGCAGGGGAGGAGATGAGCAAAAACCTCTCGCCCACGATGGGGGCGGACACCGAAGGCGCGACCGCGCTCGTCGAAACGCTCGCCGCCTCGTCCGTCGAAACGCTTCCCGGCGACTACCCGCTCGACATGATGCTCCATCCATCCGTCTGCGCGGGCGACAAGGGCCTCGCCGTGATGAAGACGCTGGTGCGGCGCTTCCACAGGAACGGCGGTAGCGTGATCCAGTTCACCGTCTTCAGTCCCGAGGAGCTGCGCGACGCCCAGGCGCATCCGGAGAAATACGAAAACCTGCAAGTCCGCGTCTGCGGCTGGAACGTCCGCTGGAACGACCTCGCCCGCGCCGAGCAGGACGCCTACATCCGCCGCGCCGAGAACGTCGCGCAGGGGTAGCGCAACGACCATAATTGAACATAAACGCCCCGATGGTTGTTTAGATTCATGGTAGGGTCGTAAATGGACCGCCGCCATGATGGACATCGTCGAGGAATTGAGAAGAGACCGCGAAAGCGGGGCGAAACGGCTTGTATGCGAATACAAGGCCGGTCTTATGTCCATCGCCCGCCGCTTTTTCACGAACGAGTCCGACGCCGAGGAACTGGTGAACGCCACTTTCGCCAAGGCGGTGGACAACATCGACGGATATCTGGAGAAATCGGCGTTTTTCGCCTGGCTGTGCCAGATTCTCAACAACGAGTTCCGCAACAGCGTCAAGCGCAAGTCGAACAGGAACGAGATCTGCCCCGGCGACGTGCCGGAACCGGAGGACGAGAACGCGCGCGACGAAATCTACGAAAACCTCGACGCCACGCTGCTGCGCACGGCCATCGCGGAACTGAACCCGGAGCAGCGCGAGGTGATCGTGCTGCGGTACTTCGAGGACCTACCGATCGAGAAGATCGCGAAATTCCTCACCCTGCCGGCCGGGACCGTCCGCAGCCGCCTCTTCTACGCGCGAAAGGCCCTGGCGGCGCGGCTCGGTGCGGGAGTGAAGGAGGCGGTCAAGAAACCCGGCGTCAAGGCGGTGCTCGTCGCGCTTGCGCTCTGCGGCCTCACCGCGCTTGGCGCGGTGGTTTACAACCTCGCCAATAATGGCGAGGCACAGAAC
>DJYI01000148.1 GCA_002448475.1 Verrucomicrobia bacterium UBA6982 | reverse complement strand
AATACTAGCGAAAATCAAGAGACAGGGTGCGGCCTCCGGCCGCGCCGCCGCTGCTTGGACCGGCGCGACGGGCGCGACCGGCGCGACGGGCGAGGGGACGGGCGCGACTGGCGGGACAGGCGAGGGGACGGGCGGGACTGGCGCGATCGGATGCCCTCCCGATCCTTCCGATCCATCCGGTTCTTCCGGGAGCACCGGGCTGACCGGGAGCACCGGGTTGACCGAGGACTCCCCTTCGACTTTCGACTTCGGACGTTCGACTTTCGATCAAACATCCCAACAGGAATCAACCATGAACACGACAAAACTCCTGGCCGCGCCTCTTGCGGCGCTCGCGGTCGCCGGCGCGCCGCTCGCGGCAAGTTCCGCGACCACCGCCCTCGACGCGGAGCTTCAGGCCGGCCTCACGCTCTGGCTCGACGCCTCCGCCAACGTCCGCTCCGCCGCCGGCGCGTCCGGCGCGGCCGTGACTACCGAAGGCACCGCCGTGAACGAGTGGTACGACGTGCGCGAAACGTCGTTCGCATCTCCAACTTACCCTCGCGCCAGCGTCTACGCGGCGAACGAGACGGCGCCGACGCTCGCCTCTTTCGACGGCCTGCCGTTCGTCGATTTCGGCGACTACGGCTCCGGCAAATGGATGATCTTCCAGTCGCCTGACGGTTCGTATCCGCGCTACGCCGCTCGGTCCGCCTTCTTCGTCCTGCGCTTCGGCGAAACGTGCAACTACCCGCTCGGCAGCGTAAACGGCCCGACGCTCCAAGGCGGCGAAACATGCTTCTCTCGTGCATCGCTTGGCAGCACGTGGGGTGGCATTTCGGATGGTGCCTACGGCAACAGCGTCCTGACGCGCGGCGAATCCCGCCTGAATGGCCGGCGCGTCAATCCCGCCTCCGCCAACTTCGTTCGGAACGCGGTCCAGCTCTATTCGCAGGTCGGTCCCGGCGCCGTCCAGCGCACATACGTCGCCGCGTCGCCGGAAACTTCGACCGGCAAGGTGCCATGGGCGAAGACCCTCTTCAATGACCGCAACTACAAGCCGACAACCGTCTCCATCGCGCGGCAGGGCGGCGGCGCGCTCGGCGAAATGCTGCTCTACGACCGTGTCGTCACGGACGCCGAGCGTGTCCGCATCGAGGCGTATCTCGCCGAAAAGTGGCTCGGCCGCGCGTCGGACGCAATCATCTACCCGGCCACGGAAACCGGCCCGCTTGCGCCAGCCGCCGGCGAGGCGCAGGTCTTTGGTCGCACCGCCGGGCGAGTCTATCTCGCGCCGCAAGCCGGAGTCGCCGTTACGGAAACCGGCCCGGTCACTTACGGCGTGGGTGACGAGGGCGGTTCGCGCCTGGCCGCCACGGCAGCGTCCGATCCGGCGCGCTTCGAGGTCGCGACGGGCGCCAACGCCGGCGGGCTCCTCCTCGCGCTTGATCCTGCCGCGCTCGGCTCATCCGACGTGGCGGTGCAGTCCGGCGCGGTGGCGCTTTCGCCGCGCCCCACCGCAGGTGCAATCGCCGCCGCCGTCCAGGCAGACGCCGCCGCGCTCGAATCCGCCGCCGAAGCGGAACGCGCGGGCTACGAAACCGAGCCCGGGAACCTGATTGCGAACGGCTCGTTCGAGGCCCCCGTCCGCAGCGGATGGGGCGCGCAGAATCCCACTGGCTGGACACGATCCGGCAATGTCTATCTTTGCAACGGCACGGCCACGCCATGGTGGACGCGGTCGGGAGTCTCGCTCGCCGACGGCAACCAGTTCGTCGCCTGCCAGGCCAATTCCACCCTCGCGGCGGAGGGGTCTTTCGCCACGCAGGCGTTCACGGCGCCGTTCGCCGGACTCTACCGCGCCGTCGTGCGCGTGAGCCAGCGCGCCACGGGCACGACGGCTTCCGCCCTCGTGAAACTCGACGGCGACGAGTGCTGGTATCACGTCGTCGCCTACTCGACGGATGCGCGTGGCACCTCGGACGACTGGCTGGAATACGAAATCGACCTACCGCCGCTCTCCGCCGGCTCGCACTCGCTTGCTCTCGGCATCGTCAAGGAAGACTCCACTGACCGCGCGGCGCTCTATGACGCGGTGCGCGTCTATCCCGTCGCCGCCGGCGAATTCGTCGCGGTGCCGAATCCCGGATTCGAGGCCGGGCCGACGCTCACGACCGCGAATGGGACCGCCAACGCGAACGGCGTATATCCTGGCCGCTACCAATACAACCCGCCGTCTGCGCACACGTTCTGGACGTTCGCAAGCGGCGGCATCACGCAGCAGGACGCGCCGTGGTGGCGGATCACGGACTACGGCAAGCCCGGATGGGAACTGCGCGACCAGCGCAAGGGCTTCCTGCAACTTAACTCCTCGTCATCCGCCGCTACCGCCGACACAACAATCACCGCGCCGCGCGCCGGGCGCGTCCGTCTTTCGATGCGCCTCTCGAAGCGCTACAACAACGGCAACCTCGGCCACTGGCTCGACGTCCTCGTCGGCGGAAAGGCCGTCGGCCGCGCCTGGCCGGTCGGCAACACGCAGGAGCCCTTCGCGTGCGAATTCGACATCGCCGCCGGCGCGCAGACGCTTCGCCTCTTGATGGGTCGCCCGGCGTCCATGTCCTCGCAGGACCTCGCGATCGTCTTCGACGACATCCGCATCCAATACATCGACGGCGGCTCCGCCGCGGGCGCCGCGCCGTTCGCGGACCCGACACGCGGCGCGGGCGATCTCTCCGGGTGGACCGTGACCGGTGGCACGGCGCTCGCGCGCAACGGCGCGGCGACGCCGAACGGCGTCCTTTCGATGTCGACGGACTCCGCGATCGAAACATCCTTCACGCTTGCTGAAGGCGGCTGGTTCGTCCTCGACGCGCTCGCCGCAGGCGCCGCGCGCGAGACTTCTTCGAGCAATGGCGTTTACAACTCGTATCTGCACTACCCGGCGCGCGCGGCCGTCACGGTGGACAGCCTTCCCGCCGGGACGATCCAGGCCGAAAGCGACGTCTTTGAGCGCTTCGCCCTGCGCCTCCCGTATCTCGACGCCGGAACCCACACGTTCCGCATCGAGCGGGAGACGGTGAATCTCGCCTCGTCGGCGGTGCTGCGCCTCTCTTCGCTCGCGGCCGTGCCGGTTGAAGTCGCCGCCCCTGCGGACGCGCTCGACGCTTCGATTCGCATTGACGATGGCGCGACGCTCCGACTCGACTATCCGGGCACAGTCAAAATCAAACGCCTAAAGGGTCCCGATGGCGCGGCATTTGTCGGAGTGGCCGATTCCTCCTCCTGCCCCGATTTCCTGTCGGGGCCCGGGCACCTTGAAATCACGCCGCTTGCGTTCACGTTGATTGTCAGGTAGCGCCCAATGCTGGCATTCAAGCGTTCAATCCTGACGGCGCTCCTCGCGGTATTTGCGGCGGTGGCGTGCTTCCCGAAGCGGGCTGCCGCCTCCCCGCAAGCGCCGGCACGGCTGACATTCGCCGCCTCCCTTGACGGCTCCGCAGTCGCCGAGACGGCGGCGGGGGATCCGACTCCTCTCGTCGCCAAGGGCCTTGAGTGGTCGCCGGGACGGCTCCCGGGAACGCGGGCGCTGCGGATGTGCGCCGCAGGGAAGCAGCCGGACCAATCGCCAGTTCTGGCCTATTCCGCCGCCGGGAACCTGTCGCGCGATTGCGGGACGGTCCTGTTCTGGACGAAGAGAGAGTGGGATTTCCAGTCCCCGATTCATTCGTGGCGCACCATGTTCGCGACTCCGATGCCGAACGGTCCAGGTCCCGGTCGCGTCGGTTCCGGCGCCCTGTGGTTCTGGTGGTGGGGCGACAGGCTGCGCGCCGACCAGTCGGATGCCCGCGACCGCTACCGCACGTGGGAAATGCCACCGCTTGACGGTGACTGGCATCAGGTGGCCTTTACGTGGCGTCCCGGAAAGACGGACGTGTATTTCGACGGCACTCTGCGTTCCGGCGTTTCCGACGCCTGGTCTCCCATGCGCGAGGCGCTGAACGCCGTGGTAACGGACCGTTCCGGCATCGACCGTTTCTTCGTCGGCTGCTCCGACGTGACCGGTCCGGCCGATTCTCTCATTGCCGATGTGCGAATCTACGACGCCCCGCTTGCCGAAGATGAGGTGAGGAGGATTTTCGATGAGACGCGCGGCGCGGGACAAGAGACAGACAACAATCGGCCCGACAAGCGACCTGCGATGGGCGGCATCCGGATCGCCAACCGCCACTCCCGCGCACCCCTTCCCGGAGAAGCGGCGGGCACGATTTCGCCGGAGGCGCTTAGGCTCGTTTCCGAATGGAGCGCGTCGGATGGCGGGAACTGCAAGTCGCCCGAGGTCTTTCGTTCCGTCGGTCCGCTGCGCGAGGGGACGCTTGGGGGCGTGGCGTATTTGGAAGCGGGGGCATCGAAGGGCGACCGCTTCGCCGTGCGGCTTGCTCTGGATCCCTCATGTCCGCTCCACCTTGTCGAAATCGACGTTCCCGACGACGCCGAGCGCACCGAAGACCTGATCATCCAGCCCTGCGGGGGCAATCCCGACTACGCGATGCAGACGGGGCTTCTTCTCGGCGGGGAATGCCGGAATTCCGGAAAGATGCTGACGCACAGGGTGCTTTACTGGTCGGAGGCCGGCGACGCGGCGCTGGTGGCGATGACTGCGCGGCCGGGCGCGCCGGCGGCCGTCGCGGCCGTCCGCGCATACGCGGTGAAGGACGCCGCGCTGCCCTCCTGTCCTGCGCCCGAAGCGCAAGTTTCGGGTTCTCGTCGGCATGTGGCACTCTACTACGAAGACCCTGCGCTCAATCTGGAATTCGGACTGAAGGCGCGGGCCGCCGCGTCGGACGAGGGGTTCGCCGAAGAAACGGCGCGTCTAGCCGCCACGATGCGTTTCGCGGGGGCCGACATGCTCTTCTATCCCGGCGCCTGGTATCAGGGGCTGATCGGCGGGAGCTACAATCCGCGCAACCATGCGCCTGGCTACCGCGAGACGATTTACGACGCATTCGACGCCGCCGGCCTCGGATTCGTCCCCACGATGAACGTCAACAACATGCCCGTTCCAGACGGGCTCGTGACGCGCGAGTCCATGACCAACGGCGTGCTTCACGCTTCTCCAATCGCCATCCACGACACGGGAAGGCCGAATCAGGGCGGCTGGCACAACACGCCGCCGAATTTCAACGTGCTCCATCCCGATGTCCAGCGCCACGTCGAAGGCATCTTCGACGCCCTGCTCGCCGAAGGCGCGCATCATCGGTCGTTTCGTGGAATCTGCCTGCACCTTACGAAGCACTGCCTTTTGTGGTGGGGCGACGAGGCGAGCGGTTACAACGATTACGCCGTCGAGTCGTTCTGCCGCGATCGGGGTCTTAAGCCCCCCGCTCCTCTTCCCCATCCTGATGCGCAGGCTCTGCCCTGCGCAGAACAGGCTCTGCCCTGCGCAGAACAGGCTCTGCCCTGCGCGGAACGCGGCGCCGCCTACGCCGCCTGGCTGCGCTCGGATACGGCCCTCCACGAATCGTGGATCCAGTGGCGATGCGACCAGGTCACGGCCTTCTACGCGCGCCTCGCCGCGCGACTGACTGCGGTTCGCCCCGACGCGCGGCTCTATTTGAACAGCTTCGTTCCGCCGGACGTCAACCACCCGGACTTCCTGCGCCCGGACTATCTGGAATTGGCCAACCGCCGCTGCGGCCTGGACGGCCCGGCGCTCACCGCCGCCATTCCGAATCTGGCGCTCATGCAGACGGCCGTCCCCGCCGACTTCAGATGGATGGAAGGGTGGCGCTATTCCGGCGACAATGCGCGCGTCGCGGCGGCGCGCGAAAAGCAGCGCCGGCTGGACTCCGAGGAAGGCTTCTGGTCGCTTCTGCGCGGTGCGGCCTTCCCGTGTGCCAACCAGCATGACAGATACTGGGAAAGTCCCATCGGCAGGGAATCGACTTCCCTTTCCTGCGACTGGCTCAGGGAATGCCCGTGGCGCGTCTCGACGCTTGACCCCGCCGGAGACTACACGCTCCGCCACTTCCTTCTTCCGTTGTGCCACGCGGACGTCCTCTGCCTGTCCAAAGGCGGGTTCCTTGTCGGCACGCTGGGAATGGAGAGCCGGCTAGCGCCCTTTGCGCGCGCGTTCAAGGCGCTTCCGGCGGTGCCCATGGACGAGTTCTTCCGCGAAGGCGACGTCGTTGCGCGCATGGGAAATGTCGATGGGACGCTGTGGGGCTACGTGGCCAACACCGGCGAAAATCCGGCGATCGTCGAGCCGGGAATTCCCGACGGCGTTTTCGACGCCGTGACGGGCGAACCATTTCCGCGCCGCGTCGAAATCGCCCCCTGCGAACTTCGCGCCTTCACCTCTTTTCAATCGGAACGGCGGCTCTAGAACGTCGCCAGCGCGGGCGGGGGAGGGGAGGGCGCGCCGGCGTGGATGGCGTCGCACCAATCGACGAAAGACGCCAGGGTCGCTTCGAGGTCGTAGCCATGAAAGTGCACGTCTAGCCGCGTCGCCGGCAGCGCTGGCCTGTTGCCGAGGCACGCCACTACGATGGATTCGGGTGCCGTGCCGAGCGTGTGGAGCGCGCCTTCCAGAGGTCCGAGCCAGTGGTCGTCCATGAGCACGACGCAGTCCGGGGTCCAGTCGCGCCCCGGCGCGAGCATCGCCGTGACAATCGCCTGAATTGCATCCCGCGTTCCTTCCGTTTCCCCGATCATCTTGGTCGCCTGATAGTGCCATGGTCCGAGTTCCAGTCCTCGTTCCGCCGCGAGGCGGGCGACATCTCCGGCCTGGAATCCCGTGTGCCGTCCCTGATGGTCGAGGACGGCGACGCGCCGCCCGCCGGCCGCCGCGCAGACGGAAAGAAGCGGCCCCATTAGGGCGGCGGCGGAAGGTCCCGCGATCTTCGACACTCGGGAGCCGCGAAAGGACGCGTGGTGATTGCTGCGGGGTTTGACGAGGCATATCGGGACATTGTCGAGGCGCACAGGCCCGAATTCGTCCATTTCGCTGGTCCATGTTCGGATGAACACGCCTGCCCAGCGCTGCGAACGCATGTCGGCGAGAAGCTCCGTCCGTTTCTCCGACGGCGACTGGAGCAGGGCGGAGTCGGCAATCTCGAAGCGGACGCCCCGCGCCGCCGTCAGCCGCGCCGCGGCCGCGCGCACTGCCGCCATGTAGCCGACGCGCATGTCGTCGGAGGTCGAGCCGACAAAAAGATACCTCCCCGCGAAAGGTGGCTTGTCAGGGGCGTGAGAGCCGCCTCCGGGAACGTTACGAGCGAATCCCTGCCGCGCCAATGACGCGAACGCCCCCTGGACGACGGCCGAGGTCGTGCGGAACGCCTTTTGCACGCTCCTGCGCGGCGGAAAGAGTGAGCCGGCCGCCACGGCGCCGAGCGCCACGGCGTCGCGCGCCCAAGTCTCGATCGCCAGACGCGCCGCCGGGATCCGTCCACGACGCTTTTCGGCGGCTTCTCGCGCGAGCAGGACGTCCGGGACGCCAGTCCGCAGCCGCAACGCCTCTTCTCCTTCCGGCGGCGGTGCGGTGCGCCGGACCTGGAGTCGTGTCGCGAGCGCGGCCGCGCCGCCAGTCGCGAATCGCCGTCGGGCCGCGCGGACCGTCGCGTAGGTAATGCCCAGCGACTTCACGATCCGCGTCGGCGTCTCGCCGCGCGCGAGCGCCAGCACTATCCGCGCGCGCATTCCGTTCTGGCCGCTGCGCGCCGACATCGCTTCCAGCTGCGCCCGCGCCGCGGCGTCTGGTGCGGGGGGAGGCGTGTCGAAGAACTTCCGTGTCATTTTCGGTCCTGCATTCGCGTTGATGCGTGGATTGTATGCGCGCCCGTGTTTTGTGGCAAGCGGAATCTGAACCAAAAAGGAGGGGCCGGCTCGCATCCGCGTTCCATTGTCAAATTCACAGTATCCCATGTCCAATTGTAAATTTCGAAGCGCAGTTGACAAAGGCCGCACGAATTCGGATAATTCCATTTCGTGTGAAGATGCCATGCGCGTCCGCATGCTGCTCATCGTCGCCCGATCGCCAATTCCCAATCCACGATTCCAGCAGAAAGGCCCAGTTCCATGCACTTGAACCTGATCCGTTCCCGCTCATTTGCCGTTCTCGCCGCGTTCGCGCTCGCGCTTCCCGCGCAGGCCGCCGAAATCCAATGGAACAAGAGCCACGGCGGCGACATGCAGGAGGACTCCAACTGGCGCACCGGCGCGAAGCCGGCTGTGTCTGACTACATCAAGATCGCGAGGAAGAACGACGCTCCAATCACGTTGTCCGACGACTTGACCGCCACGGGAGGCAACAGCACCTTTTCGGCGAACTTCGAACTGGCCCTCACGAACTCGACGGGCGAGGCGAAGACGCTCGCTTTGAAGCGCGTCACAGTGAGCGGCGCCGCGACGACGGAGCGTCTCACGGCTGGGACGTTGTCGTTCACAGACGGGTTCTATCTCGGAAGCAACTCCATCTCCGATTCCGGCGAAACCTTTTTCGTGGACGGCCAGACCGCGGCACTGACAGGGACCAGTCTGGTGTCGGTGGGTCCGAAATGTCCCGATTCCACGATGATCGTGACCAACGGCGCCTCCTTGACCGGGGCCGAGCTGTATGTCGGGCGCGAAAGCAGGCAGTTTGGAACCGCCTGGGCCACTAACGAATGTCTGCTCGTCTCCGGAGCCGGCACGGTGGCCGGATTCACAAAGGAGGCGGTAGTCGGCTGCGCCGGCGGCAATCGCATCGAGGTGTCCGACAATGCCGAAATGACCGTCGCCGCCATCAACGTTGGACACTGCTCCCATCTTTCGGACACAACGTCGCTGGGCGTCGGGGAAGCGCGAATCGTCGTTTCGGGCGGCGCGTCGCTCACTGTCACCAACGGGGCGTCGGTCGTCGGCCAGCACACGAGGAGCAATTTGCTCGCCGTGGTCGATGGCGGCCGGCTCGTATGCGTCACCAACCAGCTCCGCGTCGGCAACAACGTCCAGGCTTCGCAGACGTTTGCGGCGCTCAGTCCGGGATACGCGCTTTCCGGGAACCGGATGCTCGTCTCCGGCGCGGGATCCAGCGTGACGCTGCACGGCTCGTCCAACGCCGGCATCTGGATAGGTTCGGCCGTCGCGCCGGATTGCTCGGTCGTCGTCGAGAACGGCGCGCAGTGGACAAGTCGCGGCGTTTTCAAAATGGCGGACGCCGCCGTGACGAACGCGTCAGTGCTCGTGGCGACCGGGGCATCGCTCGTCCATGGGGAGTCCCACATTTACGTCGGCACCGGAGACGCCTCCACGAACGCGACGTTCACGATCGACGGCGGCACCGTGACCATTGAAGACGGCTACGGCGTCGTTGTCAGATCCCGGTCCGGGCGACTCGTTGTCGCGAACGGCGGAAAGGCGACTGTCGGTGGCGACGTCAGGATCGGCGTCGCGTCCGGCGGCCAGACGTATCCCGACGCGCGGCTTTCGCTTTCCGGAACGTCAAGCGCAGTTTCCGTCGGAGACACCCTGCAACTCGGGGAGACCGGGACGTTCGCCGTGGAAATTCCCGTTGGCGGTTTCTCCGACGGCGCTCCTCCAGTGACGTGCAAAGCGCTTTCACTCGACGGCTCCTCGGCGGTGGCCGTGACGCTTGAAGAAGGGTGGAAGGACGCGACGCCAGGCACGAGGCGCATCGTGCTTGTCGAGGCGGAGGAAAGCATTTCCGTTCCAAACGGATTTTCGTTCGACCTGCCAGCTGACACGCCTGAGATCAAGGTGACGCGCGACGCGACCAACGCCAGGCAGTTGGCCGTGAATGTCAAGGTCGCGGCCGGTGCGATGGTTATCTGCATACGGTAGGCGGAGCCAGGGAAATGGGAATGGTGAAATCGCTTTTCGCGCTTGCGACGGCTGCGGTCGCCGCGTCGGTGCACGCCGGAATGGTGCATGAACTGTCCGAAGTGCATGTGGCGCACGGCGCGACGCCGCAGGCCGCGTTCACGGTGGTGCCGGTTTCGCTTTCCGAACACGCGCTGCACAATGCGGCGGCCGACGGCGAAAGCATGGAGGCCTCGACCTACGAGGGCCTCTCCGCCGAAGTCGGGCTTGCGTGGGACGGCGCGGCGCTTCATGCAATCGTGCGCCATGGCGCGCGGGCCGTGTCCGGAGACGTGGTGGTTGTGTGCGGCGATCGCGTGGCGCGTCGCGCGCTTGAGCCATGCGGCGGGGATTTCCTCATGGCGGACGTCCCGTGGAGCGCCTTGTCGAACGACGGTTCGCCGCCGGCGGATCCCACGGCGGTCTTCGATTTGGCGTGGGACGGCCTTGACGCGCCGACGTTGCGCGCGATGCCCGCCGACGTGCGTCGGACATGGGTGCACACGTCCACGGCCGCGCTCTGCGCGAAGCCGGCCTGGCGCGCGAATTCGCATCTGGCGAGGGCCGAGCAGTGGGGCGTGGCGAGGTTCATGGACGGACAGGCTGACAGCGGCCGCCACGACTTCCGCCACGACTTCCGCGACGGGTTCCTGCACGATTTCACGGGTATGCCCTGCCTTGCAGGTTCGAGGACTGTTGACGGCGACCTTTCCGACTGGCCGGCGGCCGGCTTCTCCCGCGCGGCGATTCTCCCGGCGGCGCTTGGCGACCGCTACGCGGCTGATTTCGCCGCCGCGTTCGATGCGGATTATCTCTATGTCGCGGCGAAGGTTTCGCGCCCGGACGGACGCCTCTCCAACACGGCGGCCGCCGCGACCGGCGCCGGCTACAACGGCGGAGACGCGCTGCAGATCCGAATCGCGCCGGAAGGCTCTTCGCCCAAGTCTTTCTGCGCCTGGATGTCGCCGACCGGCCCGGCTCTTGCCATCGACACCGACAAGCCGTCGGAGCGCGACTTGCTTGCGCGCGGCGGACGGATAGCCTTCGGGCCGGCGGCCGGCGGCTGCGCGATTGAAATCGCGATACCATGGGATGCCGTCGGAGCAAAGGCCCGGGCCGGCGACGAATGGCGCATGACCTTCCAGCCGTGGTGGAACGCGACGACCGGCAGGTTCGCTTTCTTCGCGCCGCTGGTCCTGGAATCGCCGGTCGCCAAGACCGTCGAGGCCGACGTGCCGCGCGAGGGGGCGGTTTCCCTGGGAGTCTTCGATCGTGACGGACGCCTTGTGAGAACGCTCCTCAAGGCCGACTGGCGCAAAAACGGCGCGATTTCGGAGCCCTGGGACCTCAAGGATCAACGCGGCGAATTCGTCGCGCCGGGGGAATACTCGCTCAGGGGACTTGTCACCCAGGGCGTTTCGGCCGAATACCGGCGCTCCGTCTGCAACCCCGGCACGCCTCCGTGGCCGACGGCCGACGGTACCGGCGACTGGCTTTCCGACGAGGCGCCGCCGCAGGCCGTCGCGACCGACGGCGTCAATTTCTTCATTGCCGCCCCCGGAAGCGAGAAGGGTTTCGCCGTGATTGCGATCGGGCCGGACGGCCGGCGTATCTGGGGCGTCGGCGAGCAGTTCTTTCCGCGCTGCGTTTCGCTGTCGTATCTGGACGGCGTGCTCCATGCGCTTTTCTCCGGTCCCGTCAAGGACGCCAAGCCCGGCGCGAAGATGCGCCCGGACAACGCGAAGGACTGGGCCCGCGGTCGAGCGGTTCTAGTTTCCTACGACGCGAAGTCGGGTCGGCGCGTTGGTTTCTCGCCCAGGAACCCGCGCATGGAACTTGGGGAGCGATGGCCATACCGCGAAGAGGCGTCTCTGCTCTGCGACCACATCGCGGCGAAGGATTTCGCTCCCTCCAACTACATCGGCCAGCCGCGCTATTTCGCGAGCGGGGTCGGAGAAACGGACAACGCCATTGGCTTCGCCGCCCTGCCGGGGATTTTCGCGGTGTCGAAGTTCTACGAGAACAAGATCGAGTTCTACGATGCGGCGACGCTCGAAAAGGCCGGGGAAGTCGCGGTCGAGGCGCCGGCGGGACTCTGCGCAACTCGCGATGGCGCACTGCTTGCAATCAGCGGAAAGACGGTGGTGAAAATTGCCTTGCCACGGGGCGCGTCGCGTGTCCCGCGTCCCGTGTCCTCTCCTGTCCCTGTCGTCGTCTCCGGACTTTCTGCGCCTGTCGCGCTTTGCGTCGACCGCGCGGGCGTCATCTACGTCAGCGACTGGGCCGGAGAGATGCGCGTGAAGAAGTTCGCGCCGGACGGCTCGTTCCTGGGCGCCGTCGGCAAGGCCGGCGGACGGCCGTGGATCGGCGCCTTCGAGAAGGACGGCATGCTGCTGCCGCACGGACTGGCCGTTTCCGACGCCGGCGTTCTTCTGGTTGCGGAGGCGGACACGCTCCCGAAGCGCGTCAGCGCGTGGAATTCTTCCACCGGAGCCTTCATCCGGCACTGGATCGGTCCCGCTCCATACGGCGGAATGTCGGGCTTCTGGTTCGATCCAGGGGAACCGGGTTTCTTCCATGCGATGGGGTGCAAGTTTTCATGGAAGCCTGAATCCGGCGCATGGGACGTGGTCGCAACCGACTGCCGCCGCACGGGCAGGGACCAGGCATTCGCCACTGACGGCGCCGACTGCATGGCGACCGGCTCTCGGATCGTGAGGCGCGGAGGCAAGACGTTTCTCTGCACGGGAAGCCGGAATCACACCGTCTGGCTGCGCAGGGACGGCGACAGATTCGTGCCGTGCGCGGCCGTGGGAGGGCTGCAGTCGACGATGACGGACGACGGAACGGGCGTCAACTGCTGGGACAGCAACGTCGGCCGCCACCTTTATCGCAACGTCCGGCCGGAATGCTTCCGGGGGCATTCCGGAAAGCGCGGCCGCGGGGGCGACAACTACGCGTGGAGCGATCTCGACGGCGACGGAACCGTGAGCCCGGACGAGCTCACGTGGTGCGAAACCCTCACTCGCGGCGACAGTCTGGATACGCTGCGCGACGGCGCACTGCAATGCGAATTCCACACCGGCTGGGGCGCCATGCCTGCGCCGGACGGGACGCTTCATTTCTCGGGTTTCGCCAAGGACGGCGACTGCATCTGGCGCATCGCCCCGGAACGCTGGACGGAGTTCGGCCCGGTTTACGACATCGCATCGGCGCGCCCAGTTCGCCGCGAGCCCGGAGTCGCTAAACAGTTTTCGGGCGTCTGGACGACGACCGACGGCAATGTCGTCGCGGTTGGCGCGCTGAATCAGCGCGGCGTCACGGCCCGGTCTTCGGTGTTCGCCTTCCGCCCGGATGGATCGGTGCGCTGGGAATGGGCCGCGCCGAAGTCGCGTGACGAAAAGGACGTCGCCGCGTCCGGCGTGAGCGGCGAATGGGAGATGCCCGGCATCGGCCGCGTTCTCTGCGCATGGAACTGGTGGTGGAACTACAGGCCCTACTTTTTCACCGACGACGGCCTCTATGTCGGCACCTTCGGGGAAAAGACGAGTCTCGGTCCGTCGGCGCTGTGGGGAGAGAGCGCGACATACTTCTTCCAGACGGCGGACGGTCGCCCATTCCTCGTCAACGGCGCGAACCAGGCGGCGCACGTCTTCGAGATCAGGGGCCTCGACGGCGCGGAGCGCTTTGGCGGAACAGTCTGCGTGACAGAAGCGGAACTGGCGGCCGCGAAGGCAGGAGCGGAATCGGCAGGCGGACTGGCTCGCACGTCGCGGCGCCGGGCACCGGAGGCGCCGATCCGCCTCGACGGGACGCCTGTCGCGATGGACGGCGACGACGGCCGCGCCTGGCGCATAGCCCTCTCCGCCCCGTTCGGTTCCGGGACGTTGCATGTCGAAGCCGACGTGGATGACGCGACTCCGATGCTCCAGACCGGCACTGATTTCCGGACTCTGTTCGTCACCGGCGACTGCGTGGATCTCATGATTGCGACCGATCCTGACGCTCCGAAGGGCAGGAGGCATGCGGCGGCCGGCGACAGGCGCGTCCTGTTCTCCGAACTGGACGGCAGGGGAGTGGCGATTCTCTACGAACCCGTGTCGATCCCGCGTGCCGCGCGCCCCGAACGCCTCATGGCCGCCGAAATCGACAGGATCGTTCCGCTTGAAAACGCCAATGTCGCGATCTCGCGCCGCGCAGACGGCAGCGGCTATCGTCTTGTCGCCGACGTGCCTCTTTCCGACATCGGTCTCGACCCCTGCTCCGGACGCACGTTGCTCGGCGACGTCGGCGTCGTTTTTTCCGGCGCCTCCGGCGGTCGAGAGCTTCGGCTCTACCGCTACAACCGCGACACATCGATGACAAGCGACCTGACGACGGAGGCGACTCTCCAGCCGCACGAATGGGGGAAGATTCTCCGTCCGCGGGGAGTGAATCTGATCGAGGATCCGACGTTCGGGGCCGGAGCCGCGCCTTTTCTCGCCGAAACGACGAACCACTTCACTGTCGGCCAGACGGTCCGCTTGCCGCCAGGAACCGGCAGGACCGCGCAGCTGCGCCTCCTCATGCGGGCCGAGGGTCTCCATCCGGAGAACAGGAAGGTCGAAGGAAAGCCAGGAGCGTGGATGGCGGTCTGGGCGTTTTTCAAGGACGCGGCGGGCAAGGTTCTCTCGCAAGGCGTGGTCTATCGCCGCGAAACCGACGTCCACGACTGGACGCCATGCGTTCGCGACGCCCGCCACGACAGTCTTGATTCCGATGACGCGATTTTGCTCCAGGTCCCGGATGGCGCCGAAACGGTTCGCATAAGCTTCAAACTCACCACGCGGGGGCAGTCGGTCCCTGCCCGCGTCTGGATCGACGGCGCGGAATTCTCCGTATCCAGGCAATGAACATGAAAACCGTCTGCTTTAACGAGGACAACGAACACTTCTACGCGACGCACCCGCCGCAGGACATGACTCGCGAGGGGTGTCGCGCGCTGGTGGACGCATACGCGCGGACGGGAACGGTCCGTTCGCTGCTCTTCTGCGTCAACCTGCAGCGCGCCCTCTACGACAGCGACGTCTGGGAGCGCTTCCGCGACCTGCCGCCAGATTCGCGCTACGTCCAAAACCTCCGGCTCCTCTCGGAGCGCGGGGTTGACCAATTCGCCGAATGGCTTGCGCGCTGTCGCGAAGTCGGCGTCGAAGGCTGGCTTTCGATGCGGATGAACGACTCGCACGGGCTCAAGGAGGCCGCGAGGGGAATACCGTCCGCCATCG
The DNA here is from genome assembly GCA_002448475.1 of Verrucomicrobia bacterium UBA6982. Lineage (GTDB taxonomy): Bacteria > Verrucomicrobiota > Kiritimatiellia > RFP12 > UBA3636 > UBA3636. The sequence continues at coordinate 11,537 of DJYI01000148.1, read as the reverse complement.
CCTGCTGGCACACGCTACGCTGGGAGAAGCATCCGGAATGGCGGCGCGCGCCGTGGCGTGACGAGCGCAGCTGGGAGGGATCGTTCGACTGGTCCCACGCGGAGGTTCGCGCTCACGCACTCGCGCTTGTCCGGGAGATTCTCGGGCGCTGGGATCTCTTCGGACTCGAGCTCGACTGGATGCGCTGGGGAATGTTCTTCCGCCCCGGCTCGGAAGTGGCCGGAAGGCGGCTTCTTACGGAATTCGTCGGCGAGGTCCGGCGTCTCGCGGATGCCGCTGCCGCGCGACTCGGCCATCCCGTGCTTCTCGCGCATCGCGTCCCCGTGGCTCCCGGCGCAAGTCTCGACCTCGGCTTCGACGTGGCGGCATGGGCCGAACGGGGCGCGGTGGACATGCTGACGCTTTCCGGCTTCGGCAACGAGGCGTTTCCCGCTCCGCCGGTTTCGCTATGGCGCCGGCTCCTGCATCCAGGCACGCGGGTCAACGTCGTCGCGGGAACTTCGGCGACGCCCCATTCAGGATCGCGCGTCGCCTCTCGCGAAATCCTGCGCGGCGCGGCGGCGGCGGCCTGGGCGGCCGGCGCCGACGGCGTCTATTTTTTCAACGAATGCTACCGCGAGCCGGATCGGATGGACGTGCTGGAACGCGATCTGCGGGCAGTGGCGTCGCCCGGCGGCGTCGCCTCTGACACGCGCAGGATCGCGGTCTCGGCGAGCATGACTGTCGCGCCGGGCCATGGAGCCGAGGAACTCGTCCTCCCGGCGCCGCTGACGCAGCGGTTCGTGGGCACTGATTTTTCTCGCATGGAGCAAAATCTCACGTTCCGTCTCCCAGCGGGAGAACTAGCGGAGGACGCGGATGCGACGCTCGAACTAGCCTTTGATGCCGGCGCGGCGGCCGCCCCCGGCGCGGAGGCGGCGCTCCACGCGATGGACGTGCGGGTCAACGGCGAATCCGTCGCGCCGTGCGGCGAGCCGGAGCGCATCGACCTTTCCCGCGTCGATCAGGACAATGTCTTCCAGCGCTTCGACGACTGGCCGCGCGATGCCGCGCTTGCGATGCGCTGGCGCGTGCCCGCCAGAATCCTCCATGTCGAGGACAATGCGATCGAGATTCTCCCGCCACCCGGAACCCCGGGCGCCGTCGTCTGGTGCGCTCTGCGCATTCTCCCCGGTGCCGTGACGACCAAACTACCATGACAAGACTTAACTTCGCGCTTCTGGCCTTTTCCATTGTTCTTCACGCTCCGGCAATGAACCACAACCTCCTAGGCCCGTGGGCCGATCCCCCGCGCTGCTCACCTCCGCAGACTCCGCTTTTCGCGTTTTTCAACAGGCGGAACGTCGATTTCATGTTCCGCGACGGCGGCGACACGGTGGAAATCTGGTGTCAGGCCGCAGTGCGTTCCCCGGCGCTGTCGTGGACGCTTCACCACAACCGGCTCGTGAAGCCGTTCCGCGAGGGAATGGCCGAAGCGCTGCCCGGCAACCTCTTCCGCGTCGAAATCCCGACTGCGGACCTGAAGCCCGGCTTCTACGACGTGCGCGTCAGGATCGAGGGACTTGGTTTCGACACGATTGGACTTTTGGTCGATCCCAAAAAGGGCGGAGTCCAGAAGACGCCGCCCACGGGCGTCTGCACTTTTGGATGGAAGCCGGACGAAATGCCCATAGTGGACGCGGACGCTTACCGCCCCGGCGACTTCGACGAGTTCTGGGCCGAGGCGCTGGCCGAATGCCGCGCGGTCCCGCTCGACCTCCGCATAGAGGACGAGCCGAAGGTCTTCAGGGGCGCGGAAATCGACCGCTACAACATGGAGAGCGCTGTTCTCCCCCCGAACTTCGATCCTGAGGGCGCGGAATTCGACGAAGTGGTGTCCTGCAAGGTCAGTTTCGCCGGTCCCGACGGCGGGCGCATCTACGCCTGGTTGGCGCGTCCGGCGGCGGAGGGCAGGCATCCGGCGCTCGTGGTCTATCCGGGCGCGGGGACTGGGGGGCGTCCGCGTCCGCTCGACCATGCGCGCCACGGCTACGTCGCGCTTGACGTTCAGGTTCACGGCCTTGATGTCGAATGCGACGGTTCGGCGCGCTATCCGTGGTATAACGCGCCGCTCGATTCATATTCCGACCAGATCGCCTCGCCAAAGGAGCTGGTCTGGTTTGACATCTACCGTCGCGCGGTCCGCGCGATCGACGCCGCCGCGGCGCTGCCGTGGGTTGACGCCGACAGCATTTCCGTTTGCGGCGGCAGTCAGGGCGGACGCCTGTCAATCGTCGTGGCGGCGCTCGACAAGCGCGTCAAGGCCGCCATCCCCTGCATCGCAAATTCCCCGGACATGCCGCATCTCTACTGGACGAAAAAATGCAATGGCGAAACTTCATGGTGGGCCAAGGCAAAAGTCTCGGACCCTCTGCCGAATCCCGTTGACGGCACGGAAAGCTACGGTTCCTTCGATCCGGCAGCCACGCCGGAAATGAAGGTTCTCGCATATTTCGACCCGCTCAATTTCGCGACGCGCGCCACATGCCCGGTCTTCTTCAACGGCGGACTCGTCGATCCGGTTTCGCCTGCGTATTCGACATACGCGGCCTACCTGCGCTGGGGCGGACCGGACAAGACCTTCGTGGCCGTTCCCAACCACGGCCACGACTGGTGGCCCGCCTTCGACCGCGCCGCCTACCGCTGGCTGGAAAGCAGGCGCCAACTGACGTGCCGAAACCGCGCCAACTGACGTGTCGAAAATGCGCCAACTGACGTGTCGGCTTGGCATTTTCGCCTACCGCCGTCCGGACGGGGTGCTGGTCTGTCCCGTTTCCTGTTTGAAGGACTGACGACGGAGCGGTCCGTCCTCGCATCGGAGGAAACGGCGTTTTCGATGGGAGTCGGGGCGATTCCGAGCTTCAAGATTTGCAATCAGGGGTGTTCCCTGCGCCACTCTCGCATGGACATCCCGGTTTCGCGGCGGAAGAACTTGCGCAGCGAGCCCGGCGTCGAGAAGCCGCAGAAATCGCTGATAGGCGTGATTTGGCGGGCGGGGTCTGCGAGGAGCCGCTTCGCCTCCTCCAGCTGCACGGCGCGGATCTCCTCCGCGATGGTGCGGCCGATGGCGCGACGGAAGCGCAAGTCGGTCTGCCGGCGCGTTCCAGGAAACAGCGCCGCGACGCGTTCGGCGCGCAGCCCGGCGCAGGCCTCGCGGCGAATCAGCTCCAGTGCGTCGGAAACGCGCGCATCCCGCATCGCGACGATGCGGGTCGAAGCCCGGCGGACGACCCGAAGATCGCCGAAGATCATCGCCTCCGCGGTGCCGGAGTCCCGCGTCGCGGCGCCGCCGTCGCGTCCCGAGCGGTTGTTCGCCACGTCGAGAAGAAGGCGAATGGCCATGTCGCCGGCACGGCGGAAATCCGGCTCGATGGAGGAAAGCGCCGGAATCGTGCGCTCGCAAAGATTTTCGTCGTTGTCCACGCCCAGCACGGCGATCGTTTCTGGCACGTCGAAGCCCTCGTGCCGGGCTGCGGCGAGGAGTTCGACGGCGGTGCGGTCGTTGGCGGCGAACACGGCGCACGGTTTCGGCATGGTGTGGAGGAAGGAGCGCAGTCGGCGTTGCCACGCGCCGCCGTCGCCGTCCCCGTTTCCGGAAGAGGGCATGACATGGCACCGGAAACCATGGAGCCTGATGGCCTCGGCGAACGACTTTCCACGGATGTCGCTCCAAAATGTTCGGGTCGCATTGTGGACGAACGCGAAGTGGCGGCGTCCGGTCGAAAGCAGTTCTCGCGCGGCGGTGCGTCCCGTTTCGCCGGAGTCGTGGCGCACCGAAAGCGCGTCGGCCGGGAGCGTCTCGGGATCGTGATGCAGAAGGACTGTCGGAAGATTGCCGAACAGCGAAGCCGGGATCGGCCCCCAGTCCGACCCGCAGTCCACAATGGCGCCAAGCGGACTCCACAGTCGGCGGAGTTCGCGAACGAGCGTCTCCGTCGGGGGGCGTGTGACGGTCTGCACGTGGACGCCCATGCGGACGGCGGCGTCCTGCGCGCCGCCGACCGTCCGGCGCGCGTCGGGCGACATCACCACCGGGGAAAACAGCAGAACCGTGTTCATGTCAGATCAAGCGAAACTGGCGGCGATTATCCGCATGTCCGGGATTCGCGTCAAGGGTCATGATGTAAAATCGGCGCGCTTTTTCGGAAATTTCGGCGCGTTTTTAGGAGTGAAGACATGCTAGGATTGTGCCCGTCCGCAGGAAGACGCCGACGGCCTCGGACGTGGCGGCGCACGTCGCGCCGGTCAGTCGATGTCGGATCGAAAGGAAAACGCATGGTGCGCATGACCAGAACCCTGATTTTGAATACCGTGGCAACTCCCGCCACGGCGGTCCGTGTCGCCGCTCTCGCGGCGGCGGCTTTTCTGGGGCCGCTTGCGGCCTGGGCCGTTCCGTCCCACTGCTCCGTCTCCTCCGCTCCTGGATGCATCGACACACGCGACGCAGCCATCGGCGGCGCCGACGACGCCATCGTCGTCGAGACCCGCCCTGGCGACACCAAGTCCACTGGATCCGGCGCCATCGACACTGACACCGACTTGGCCTTCGTCCTCATTGTGAGGTGAAGCCCGCCACAAACAACCAGCTTTCCGAATAACCATCCCCCAACAACCGCAAACCCATGAAAGCCACACCTCTCCTCGCCACCTTCTTCGCCGCTACCTTCGGCGTCATGGCCGACACCGTCATGACGGCCCCCGTCGAGCTCTCCGACGTCTCCTACTACCAGAGTCGCGAGACGCAGAAGGTCCACGTCTCCTACACGCTCTCGAACCAGGACGACGAGCCCGCCTACGTCGTGATGGACGTCCTCACCAACGGCGTCAGCATCGGCCTGCAGAACATCTCCACGTTCGAGAACGCCGCCACGGTCTCGCAGCTCGACGGCGCGCCCGTCGTGTGCGGCTCGCACGAAATCGTGTGGAACGCCCGCAAGGACTGGCGCGGCAACCTCTCCACCGACGCGCAGGTGCAGCTCACGGCCTTCTACACGAACCGCTTCGACCTTTACATGGTCGTCGATCTCTCCGAGGGCCCGACGGCGGCGCGCTACCCAGTCTCCTACACGACCGTCGAGCCGGACCCGGACAGCGACTACACCTGCATCTCCAACAAGCTCTGGCTCAAGCGCGTGAACGCCGGAACGTTCATGATGGGGTCGCCTTCATCCGAAATTGGGCGCCTGAGCAACGAGAACCGGCACAAGGTGACGCTCACCAAGCCGTTTTTCGCCGGCGTGTTTCCCGTCACTGCGGCGCAATACGCCCTCGTCACCGGCGTGAGCAGGCAACTGGACAACGGCTACATCTATCCGGCCGACAGGGCGGCGGCGTCCCTCACGCCTGCCATCGGCGCATCTTGGGTTGAAATCCGCGGCGAAGACTCCTTGCAGGCCTGGCCGGCCTCCGACGCTGTGTCGCCGGGCTCGTTCATGGGGCTTCTCCGCGCCAAGACGGGCCTCGACGGCTTCGACCTCCCGACCGAAGCGCAGTGGGAATACGCCTGCCGCGCCGGAACTGCCACTGCTTTCAACAGCGGGCTGGACAGCACGGTGGACGGTTCCGTGGCGAACGCGGAGGAACCAAGCCTCAGCGCATACGCTTGGTATCTCGCGATTTCGGGCGGCGTCGCCCACCGCGTCGGCCAGAAGCTTCCGAACGACTGGGGCTTCTACGATTTCCACGGCTGCTGCTGGGAGTGGGTGCTGGACTGCCTCAAATCGGATCTCGGAACCGCCGCCGTCACCGACCCGAAAACCGGCTACGGGCAGGGGACCAACAACAACCGCGTCCAGAGAGGCGGCTCATACAACCAGCGGTCGTCCTACTGCCGTTCGGCTCTCAGGAGCAATTCTGCGGCGACGTCAGGCAACAGCGGCTTCCGTGTCTGGTGCAATCTGGGAGACTAGTGTTTCGTCCGCAAACTCCATGATCGAATCGACTGAATTTTCCGTCGAACTGCGCGAAGATGGCGGCGTGTGGCGCCGCCAGCCCGCTGAACTCCTGCTCACCGGCGACGGGACGGGCCACGAGCCGTTCCCGCCGGAGATGCTCGCCGAGTTCGGCGGCATTGCCGTCGGCACCAGGATGGCGCGCGCGTCGCTCTGCGAATTTTTCTGGACGGGCCCCGTCGAGGTGCGCGTCTCCGCTCCGGGCTTCGACGGCCCGCTCGCCCTCTCCGCCCGCAAGGACGTTCCAGTGAGTCGGGACGAGGACGGGGCGCTCGTTTTCCGGCTTGACGAGCCGGAAATGTGCCTCGTGCGCAAGGGCGACGACTACCTGAAGGGCCTTTCCCTCTGGGCGCGGCCCGAACCGGCGCCGGTTTCCGGAGTCGGCTTCCGACACGTCCTGCGCTTCGAGCCCGGTTTCCACGATGCGGAAGGAGACGCGCGCATCCGGCGCGACGCCTACGGCGCGCCCGTGATCGAAATCGCCGAGGACGACACGCTTGTCGTGATCGAGAAAGGGGCCGCCGTCGAGGCGTCGCTCGACATCCGCGGCGCGCGCCACGTCACGGTCTGTGGCGGCGGCCGCATCGACCTCTCGCGGCGGCTTCCGCACTACGCGGGCGGCTTCGCGGAGCCCGTCCTCTGGGGTCCCTTCCGCACCGGCGCGCTTCCGGCGATCTACGTCCATGCCGGGGCGGAGGACGTGACGGTTCGCGACCTCGTCGCCGTCTGCGACTTCCGCGGCGTCTGCCTCCGCAATGCCGCGCGCGTCGCAATCCGCGACTGCGGCCTCTTCACCTCCACGGTGAACGCCGACGGCGTCAACATGGTCTCTTCGCAGGACGTGGCGTGCGACGCGCTCTACATCCGTTCGCAGGACGACTGCTGGTGCGCCTACAACAACTGCGACTCCATTCCGTGGCTCTGGGACGAGGGCTTCCCGCCCCGCTCCATGTGCCGTGCGGCGCTGCGGCGCTCCTTCATCGGTTCCAACGCCCGCGCGATCGTGATCGGCGGCCACGGCCAGAGCGGCACGCGAGGCGCGCCGAACGAAGTGCGCGACGTCGAAGTCTCCGACTGCCGCATCCTCGGAAATCTCAAACCCTGCGACAAGCCTGGCGCCTCTCCCGAGCACCTCGCCTACTGGAGCGGAATCTTCCGCGTCCTCTCGCAGAGCGACGAGTGGGTGCACGACCTGCGCTTCCTCCGCAACGTCGTAGAGTGGGTGCCCGGCTACCGCGGCTCGGCGCACCACCTCTGCGTTCGTTCCGCGGACCAGGTCTCCTACGCCGAAAAAACCGGCGGCTGGAAAATCGAAGACGTCCTCTTCGAAGGCAACGACTGGCGCGCCGTCCCGCCGCCAGGAGTGCACACCCCCGACGTCATGCAGTCCCCGCCCGACGACGGCACCGGCCTCGGCCTCCGCCGCATCCGATTCGCGTAGCGAAGGAGGGCGCATGGTGCAGGTGGAACACAAAGAACACAAAGGAATACAAAGACGAGGTTCCGTTTCCATGAACACCATGCGCAGCGTCCGTATGATATCGGCCGTCGTTTCCGTCGCCCAGTGCGTCGCCGTCCGCGCGGCGCCGGCTACCGTGGCGCCGGACTGGCCCTTTGTCACGATTCGCCAGACCGGGCTTTTCGCCGAGCGCGAGGAGACGCTCCGGCAGATTGCCGAGTGCCACAAGCGCCATCCGGGCGCATGCGACGAATTCTGGTTCGCCACGGGGGCCCGCAAGACAATCCCGGACGTCGCGAAGGAGTGCGAGGCATTCGCCCTCTGCCGCGACCTCTGCGAGGAGGCGGGCATTCTCCCCGGCTACCAGCAGGGGCTGACGCTCGGGCATGGCGAGCGGGCAAAGGACTCACTTGCCGGGCCGGGCGAGCATGCGTTCCCGCTTGACGCGTACCAGCGGCGCGCCGACGGGTCGTTCCTCGGCCTTCTCTGCCCGCGCTCCCCCGATGTCCTGGCCTACGCCCATGACTACGCCAAGACCGTGCTGACGGTGGCCAACCCCGTGTCCTACTGGATCGACGACGACCTGCGCCTCGGCGTCGCCCACGCCGACGGCTGCTTCTGCGACCGCTGCATCGCGGCGTTCAACGCGAGGACCGGCGGGAACTGGACGCGGGAGGAGCTTGTGCGCCGACTCTACGACAAGACGGTCGTGCAGGAACCGCTTCGCGAGCAGTGGTCGGCGTTCAACGCCGAGTCGCTCGCGCTCTATGCCGCCGAGGTGCGCAGGGCCGCCGACGAGCTGGGTAGCCCGTGTCGTCTCGGCTACCAGTCCGTGTCCGCCAACCGCCTTTACCCGGCACCCGGTTACGGCCCCGTTCTGGCGGCCCTCTCCGGCCCCGCCGGCGCACCCGTCGGGATCCGCCCCGGCGACGGCTACTACGACGAGTCCGATCCACGTGTCATGGTCCGCAAATGCCTCGGCGTCGCCCGCGAGGCGGAGCGGCTCCGCGGCGTTTCCGTTCCGGTCGCCTCCATCTGCTATGAGGAGGAAACCTATCCCCGCCACATGCTCCACAAGTCGCCGGGGGCCATCATGACGGAGTGCGCCCTCGCGCTTGCATCCGGATGCAACACGCTCTCGCTCTACTGGTTCCCGGTCGAATCGCCGATGCCCGTGGCCGAATACGACCGCTTCCTCGACACCCTCTCGGCGGCGCGTCCCTATTTCGAGCGGCTTGCCGCCTCGACGCGACGGACTCGCCTCGGCGGCGTCGCCCGCTTTATCGGTTCGGCCGCCGGGCGTCTGCCGGACTTCCATCTCGACGACGAAACCGACTTCGACCTCGCCTGCGCCGGCATCCCCGTCACCGTGGCCGAAAGCGGCACCCGCGTCTTCTACCTCACTGACAAGTCCCGCGCCGAAATGACCGAGGACGACAGGACTCTTTTCGCAACGACGGGAGCATCGTCTCCGGCGGTCGTCGACGTCTCCGGCATGGGCAAGTTCCCGCTCGTCGCCCGCCGCGCCAAGCTCCTCGACGCCCTCGACGCCGCCACGGGCGGCGCATTCCCCGTGCGCATCGACGAATGCCGGGCGCTGCGCATCCTGCCGCGCGTCCGCGACGACGGCCGCCTCGACAGCGTGACGCTCCTCAATCTATCCATCGGCGACACGGGCCGAATCGCGGTTCGCGCCCGCCGCCCCGTCTCGCGCAACGCGCTGATGCAGGACGCCACCATGTCCGCGCCGACGCCGATTGTTTGCGCGGGCGGCGCGACGCCGGACGAGATCGTGGTCTCGCTCCCCGGTCTCGGCCCGTGGCAAATCGTGACGCTCTTTTTCTCCGAAGAGGATGCTCCCGCGAACAATCCTCAGGCGCTCTCCGAGTGGCGCTGGTTCGAGGGCGACGCATTGCCGCTGGAGGGCAGGGGATTCGCCCCGGAGCGCCTGATTTCGCCGTACCACCGCCTCCCGGCGGACTGCCTCGACCGCATTCCCGCCGCCGTTCGGAACCTGCAGGACGAGTCCGCCGGCCTGTGCCTGCGCTTCCAGACCGATTCGCCGAAGCTTCGGATTGCCTGGAAATGCACCAAGCCCGTCAAGCGGATGTGGAACATGGCCGCGTCCGGCTGCGATGGCGTTGACGTGTATCAGGAGACGCCTGACGGCTGGCGGTTCGTCCAGCCCCCTTTCCCCGCCGCCGCCAAGCCGGGTGGTGCGGAATACACGTGGGCGATCCGTCCGGGCTGCACGACGATGGTGTATCTGCCCGCCTACAACGGCGTCGCGGAGCTGCGCGTCGGCGTCGAGCCGGGCCGCTCCATCTCTCCCGCGCCGCCGCGCCGGAGCGGCATCGTGAAGCCCGTCGTCTTCTACGGGACCTCAATCACGCAGGGCGCCAGCGCCTCTCATCCCGGCGGGTGCTGGGTCGCGCGCGCCGCCCGCATCGCCGACGTCGAGGCCGTCAATCTCGGCTTTTCCGGCTCGGGGAAAATGGAAGACGCCCTGCTTGACTGCGTGGCGGACATCGATGCCTCGCTCTACGTGCTCGACACCGTTTCGAACATGTCGCCGGGACTGATCGGGGATCGAATGGAGAAGTTTGTGCGCGCACTCGCCGCCCGTCGGCCCGGCGTGCCGATCCTGCTCACGGCCAACCGCTTCGTGATGGGCGACGAGGCTCGCCGCCGCGACGCAGCCGTCCGTGCCGTCTTCGACAAACTGAAGGCCGAGGCCCCCGCGGCGTGGTCGCACCTGCACTTCGCGGGCGACGACGCCGCAGCGCTGGCGCCGGATGACGACGGCACGGTGGACGGGCTCCACCTGAACGACCTTGGCATGAAGCGCGCCGGCGACTACTTCGGCGCCGTGATCCGGGACATTCTGCGGTGAACCTTGGCTTCGCCCGTATGGCGGTCTGCTGTCTTGCAATTTTCGGCCGCGCCCAGGCGCAGGAATCCCGGGTCGTCCTTTCCAACGCGGCGCTTCGCGCGGAAATCGTCCCGGCTTGGGCCGGGCGGATGGTCTTCTTCGGCCGTCCGGATGGTCCGAACGTCCTCTTCGCCAATCCGGAGGCCGCGGCGGCGACCACGAACGCCGCCGGGGGGCGCGTCTGGAAAAACGTCGGCGGCAACAAGACTTGGGTAGGCGAAATGGAGACCGCCTGGCCGGGCTTCCAGGACGATTCGTGGGAGGGCAGCTGGCCACCGCCGGCATGGTTCGACTCCGCCCCGTTCGCCGTGGTCCGGGCCGACGCCGAAAGCGTCCTTTTGCGCTCCGGCGTCCACACCAACGCCGCGCTCGCCTGGACCGTCGCCGTCGAGCGCGAATTTACGCTCCTGCCGGATCGCCTCGTGCTGCGGGAAAGGCTTCTGCCCGGAACGTCCGGGCAGGCAGGGAAGCATGCTTTCGGTCGCGCCGGCGCGGGAATTCCAATCACCGAGGCGCCTCGGCCCGACGATCCGCGCCGCGTGTGGTCCAACACGCAGATTCCCAACGTGGCGCATGTCGCCATCCGCACCTACGGAGAGCGCCGCGCGCGGCTCCTGCGCGGGTGTCCGCCGCCCAAGCCGCGCGGCCCGGGCTCGGCATGGGTCGATCTGGACCTGTCCGATCCACCGAAACACGCGCGCGTCGATGCCGACGGCGACGCGCTTGCCGCGGAGATTCCCGGCGTCGGGTGGCTGCTACTGGAGCATTCCGCGCCGGAGCGCAATCTTGACGCGTTCGCCACGCCATCCCGCGCCATCGTTTACGCGACCGGCACCGCCTCCAAGAAGCCGTTTGTCGAGCTGGAATTCGTCGCGCTCGGCCCGGACGCCGTCCAAACCGTCGTTTTCCGGATCGTCGATGCGTTATGCCCCGACGATGCGAGGCATTCTACGGGGTGTCGTCATGACATGCCGCGCGAACGTGGCCGATAATTGAACGTGGCCGATAATTGCAATAAATGCGCGCAAAACGGAATCAAGCGATCTGAGATGCATTTCGCCTGCAGTAGTTATGTCCATAACGCCTAAAATATATTTCACCGTAGTTGACAAACATTCTCCCTGCCAATCCCCTCTGCGGCTTTTCCAGCAACTTT